>VBJV01000107.1 GCA_005879785.1 Chloroflexota bacterium | reverse complement strand
TGCTCGAGTTCATGTCGTATCTGGATTCGCACCGGATGAGCTACAACGTGTGGTCGTTCACCCCGGCCCATCTCATCGTCGACGAGACGAGGTTCAAGCCGACGACTCTGCCCGACCCGCTGGTGTGCGCCCCGTCGCTCACCACCGCAGGGATGGGAGCTCTCTACAAGACGCACCTGCAGGCGAGGGGATGAGGCGGAGCCACCGCGCCGTCAACGACCACCACCAGCCTGAGCGTGCCGCTCGAAGCCGGGCGTCAGGTGCCTTTGATCGCGCCTTGGGTCGCGGCGATGTGCGCGGCCACCCAGTGCGCCAGCGCTTCGATCGTGTGCGTCGGGTTGTAGCCACCCGCTGTGGGAAATAGCGATCCGTCCGCGACGTAGAGATTCGCGATATCCCAGAACCGGCCGTACTTGTTCACCACGGAGGTGGACGGGGATGTGCCCATGCGCATCGTCCCGTGCTGGTGCACGAAGTATCGCGGGGCCTCATCCATGCTCTGCGTCGGCGCAGCGACGGTTGAGCCCGGGGCGCGGATCGTGGCGAGCATCGCGTCACCGATCGCCGCAAGCCGGTTGGCGACATACTCGCTGACCGCAAGGTCATTCGGATGGCTCGTGTACGTGATGCGTGCCACGGGGAAGCCGTAGACGTCGCGCACCGTCGGGTCGAGGTCGACACGGTTGCTCGCCTGCGGCAGATCCTCGCAGACGCCGAGGAGGTAGGCGCTGGTGCCGTACCCGCTCGCCATGGCTTGCATGAATCCGGCTCCCCAACCGCCGGAGGGCAGAAACGCGTTGCCGCCGCCGGTGTAGAAGCCCGGCGGCTTGATGATTCCCAGCGCCAGTGAGATCGGTCCGCCGCTGCCGACGGGATACGCAGGCGACGGCCCGACCGCGCTGACGACGCCACCGCGCGGGAAGGTGATCGACCCCGGGAGGTCACCGAACGACGCCAGGTTCTGGAAGTCGTCGATGCTGATCGTGTTCCACGCACCACGGTACGTGTCCCATGAATGGACGCCGTCGGTGATCTGTACCACCACAGTCGGCGTGGCGTGCGTGGTCAGGTTCTCACCGACCATGCCGCTGTGGCTGTTGCCCAAGCCGTGCGGTTGCGCGCTGCACGCGCTGAGCAGCGCCAAGCGCGGCGTGTCGACGGTCGAGCACGCCAGGATGATGAGCCGTGCCGGCTGCTCCTGGACGGCAAGGTTGCGGTCGAGGTAGAGGACCGACTTTGCGCGTCCCTGGGCATCGAGCGTGACGCGAAACGCATAGCTCTCCGGCCGGATCGTGCACTTGCCGGTGGCTACGGCACTGCGCAGGAGCGTCGTCAGAGTCGACGACTTGGCACCGTTGGGGCAGCCCCATCCGTTGCAGAAACCGCAGTTGACGCAAGCGTGCCGTCCCTGGAACCCCTCGACGGTGTTGATCGCGCACGGCGTTGGGTACGGGTGGTACCCGAGGCGATAGGTCGCGTCGCGGAACGCGATGGCTTCGTACCGTTGCGCGACCGGCGGCAGCGGGTACTGCTTCGAATAGTGCTGTCCGAACCCAGCGGCGAGCGCATTCGGCGGCGGTTGCTCGATATAGCCCGGGTATCCCTGTGGCGGCGCGAAACCCGGCGCCAACCCCGCGATGCCGATTGCCTGCTCGATGGCCGTGTAGTGGGGCTCCAGGTCGTTGTAGGTGATCGGCCAGTCGGTCAGCGTCGATCCGGGTGGTGTGCCGTACAGCGACGCCATGCGGAAATGGTCGGGAAGGAAGCGGAGCGACGCCGCCCCGTAGTGCACCGTTCCACCACCGACACAGCGGGACAGCGGCATGGCGTGGTTGACCTTCGCCACCGCGCTCGACGTCTGGCGAAACGTGCGCGGCTCGATGAGGATGTCCTGCGTGAAGAAATCGCGGTACCCGAACTTGATGTCGTCATTGCTGAAGGAACTGCTGTCGAGTGATGGCCCCTTCTCGAGTACGACCACCTGGTAGCCGGCGCGCGCCAGCACCCATGCCGCCACGCCGCCGCCGGCGCCAGAGCCGACGATGAGCACCTCGCATTCCGGGAGCGCCACGTCACGCGCTCCGGAAGGGTCCGGCCAGCTGCTGCCATGTCCAGCCCTGGCCAGGCGCCGGACCGCCGCCGTTGATAAACGACGGACCGCTGAAGTTCACCATCCTCCAGTACACCCAGTCGTGGTTGCCTCCGTAGACGGGGTCACCGAAACACGCCTCAGCGACGTGATCGAGGAGCGTCAGGAAAAAGGGTTGCTTGCCCTCACCCTGACCGTCGTACGCTGCGGCCTCGCTGGCGTGCAACTGGCGCAAGACAGGCTCTCGCAGCGGCGCCGCGGCCGCGGCGTCGAAGGTCAGCGGCGCGACCGCGGCGTCAAGGGCGCTGACGCCATTGCGATACAGCGTCTGGAGGCGTTGCAGCTCCGACGGCCATGCCCACGGCCGCGCCAGGCGCGCTGCATCACCGAACCATCCCATGCGCTTGACCGCCCACAGCGCGTCTGCTCCGGCATGCGGGAAGAGTGGCGCTGTGACTCCGGCGGGAAGCGGCACGTACGGCGGCCGGCGTACCCCGCCCGCGAACAGGAACGCACCGCCAAGGAGGGTCTCGATGTAGGCAGCTGCACCGGCGTCGCCGGCGGACGGTACGGTCATCGTTCCGTTCCGCGTCGACACCGTTGCCCCGGGCGCGATAGTGTTGGCCGCCGCCTTGAGCACCGCGCGCTCGTGGAGCGTGAAGCTGAATGTCAGCGTTGCGAGCGCGTCGAGCGATCGCGCCCGCAGCCACACGGGCGCCGCGGCCATTGACGCGATGACGACACATGCGCGGAGGAACGTTCGCCGTGTGAGCCACCACGCCGGCGGTGTTTCGGACGCGCTCAACTGGTTCGGCGCGGCAACGCGTAACTCACCGACAGCGTCGATGTTCCGAACGGCGGCACCTCGCACGCGCACCCGTATGACTGATCGGTGTCCGGCAGCGGGTCTCCCACCCCGCGGTACCCGGCTCCGTACCACGCGCCTGCGGTCGCCGCGCCGGGGCTGACGTCGACGTACGCGGCACGGACCCAGTGGTACGGGATCGTGTGCCCGTTGCCCGCGAGGTACTCCGGGCCGTTGTAATAACGCCCTTCCAACGGGAAGTGGTGGAAGAACGTGGTGTCGCCCTCGACGCCGAGGGTATAGGTGTCGATCAGCATCAGCCAGGGAACGCACGTCGATCCGGCGGCAGGGTTGATGAACTTGTCAGAGCAGAGATTCTTGATGTTCGGGCTGTGACCGTTCACCTCGGCGGTTGCGGACGTACCGGTGGAGAGCGACACGCGGCCTGCCCAGTGGCCGGCGGGATGCGGCTGGGCGGTCGTTCCGGCAGGCATGCGCGAGAAATCGAAGAGGATGCGGTGGCACGCCGCGCACAGCGGGGTGAAGTCGGTGGCGAGGTAGCGCAGGACGCAGTACGGGCCGTGAGAGCCCGGCGGCGCCGGCACACCGGGCGGCGGCGCGGCGGCCAGGGTCGACGGCGGGACGAAGTGCCCGTTGCTTGGCGGCGACGCCGTCTCCCCGCCGCAGACGCCCGCGCCCGTGGGCGGGGGCGCGTCCTCGGGGTCCGACTTGTAGTCGGATACCGGAATCGGCTGGACGAGCGCCGGCTGGTACCAGTGCCATGCCGCGCTCACGTCGCGCAAAGGCCCGAGCGCGGCGCCGCAGATCGAGGTCTTCGTCTGGTCGCATGGGCTCGTCCCACTGGCGGCATTCACGCCGCCCGGGCTGAGCATCTGGGCGCCGGCGAGCAACACCGCAGCCGCCAGTGTGACCCGGGAGCGACCGCACATGCCGATTTCCCTTCTGATCTGCCGACGCGCGGAAAGCATAGCCGCGATCAGCCTCGCTGTGCGAGTGCTCTGGAGGTCTCTTGCTGCGGCGTTAGTTGACCGAGAGTGTGGTGACCGGCCCGCTGCAGACCCGCTCTGTGCGATAGCGGACAGACACTGCCTCCCCTCCCATGCGACGCTGCATCAGAGGGAATGATAATGGCGTTGTTTGCTCTTAGTGGCGCTTCTGGTGTCCATAGCCGTCCCGGCGCTTCGGACCCGACTGACGCTCTGACGGCTCTGCTAGCCACTGCGGCGCGCACTGCGAATGCGAACGAAGCGGCGCTCCTGCGCCTCAAGACTGAAACCGCGGTGGTCGAGGGTTCCAAGGATCCGTCGGCGGGGTTCGTCAGTCGCGACAGCGTGAACATGGTCGTTCACGAGCTGCGCTCGCCCGTGACAGTGATCAGGGGCTACCTCGCCATGCTCCGTGATGGCACCCTGGGTGAGTTCCCCGCGCCAGCAGCAGCTGTCCTCGACACCCTCATTAACCAGGCCCAGCGGCTCGCGTCGCTCGTCGACGAGATTCCCACCCTTCGCGGCATCGACGAGCAGGCCGTCGACGTCCACGTACGGTCGCTAGCATGCAGCGACCTCCTGGGCCGTGCCCAGGCCCGCTCCGCTGGACGCGCCGCTCTGGCAGGTGCATCGGTCAAATGCGACTCGCGTGGTGACCTCACCGTTCTTGCCGATGCACGGTGGGCGGACCGCATCCTCGACAACCTCGTCATCAACGCACTCGCCCACGGCGGTGGGATGCCTCACGTCGCGCTGACAGCCGAAAGCGTCGGTGGCGACGTCGTCATCCGCGTGCAGGACGACGGGCCGGGAGTCCCTGAAACATTGCGCGACGCAGTGTTCGAGCGCAATGTGCGCGGGACCAGCGAGTCCCCGGGATCGGGGCTCGGGTTATTCATCAGCCGCGGGCTGGCCAGACGCATGGGCGGCGAACTGAGCCTCGAGGCCTCGGCGCCGTCCAATGGTGCGACCTTCAGCCTCCGACTGCCGTGCGCCGAGACCTTCACACCCGCCCTGCACGCCTGATCAGACAGAACCATCCTGACCCGCGCTGGTCAGCCTGCCGCGACTTGCCTCGCGCGCTGCGACACCTGCGCCAAGCGGGTTTCAGCCTTGACCAAGTAATCGACCGCTCCCAGCATGAGACACCGCTGGCGGAGCCGCGGCTCGCTGAAGTTGCTGAGGATGATCACCGGAATGTCCTTCAGGTCCGGCATCAGCCGCAGCCGCTCGAGCACCTCAACCCCGTTCAGCTTGGGAAGCTGCAGGTCGAGGTAGATGACACTGGGCAACTGGGTCTGCGCGGCTATCAGTCCTGCCTCGCCATCCAACGCGACGCAGACCGAGTGCCCATCCGCTGTCAAGTACTGCCGATACATCTCGGCCAGCAGCTTGTCGTCCTCGATGACAAGCACGCTCGTCTCACCCATGTTTCCCACGCCCCTCATCCACCGTGAGTGTACGCGTATCGGCCAGCTCTCGTGCCA
>VBJV01000102.1:525-8202 GCA_005879785.1 Chloroflexota bacterium | reverse complement strand
TGTGATCCGCCCGATTGAGTCATTGCCCCGGTTCGTGAACCAAAGGGCCCCGTCCCGTCCAACGCTCATGCCTCCGGGCCCGGCGATGCCGGTGCCTGTGTATCTGGTGACCATGCCGCTCGTGGTGATCCGCCCGATCGAGCTGCTGCCGTTGGTGAACCACAAAGCTCCGTCTGGCCCGGCTGTGATTACCCCCGGGTCGTCGATGCCCGTGCCCGTGTAGTTGCTGACTGCCCCCGCGGTGCTTATCCGTCCAATGGAGTCGTTGAAGCTGTTGTTGAACCACAGCGCTCCGTCCGGGCCGGCTGTGATCCCCTCCGGGTAGTCGATGCCGGGCCCCGTGTAGTTGCTCACCGCTCCAGCGGTGGTTATCCGTCCAATCGAAGCGGATCCATAGTTGGTGAACCAGAGGGCTCCATCCGGACCCGCGGTAATTCCGTAGGGGCCGGCGAGGCCGGCGCCGGTGTAGGTGCTGACGGAACCGGCAATGCTGATCCGGCCGATCGAGCTACTGCGGCCGGCGTTCGTGAACCACAGGGCGCCATCCGCGCCAGCTGTGATCCCCAGGGGGAAAGTGATGCCGGTGCCTATTGGGTAGTTGCTCACCGCCCCCGCGGTGCTAATGCGCCCGATCGAGGCGTTGTCATAGTTGGTGAACCACATAGCGCCATCGGGGCCAGCGGCGATCCCGTTCGGCATGCTGATTCCGGTGCCTGTGTAGTTGCTCACAGACCCGTCTGTAGCGATCCGCCCGATGGACTTGTTGCCGCTATTGGTGAACCACATTGCTCCGTCTGGCCCTACCGAGATCCCCTGCGGCTGCGACACGCCCGTGCCCGGGTAGTTGCTTACCACCCCGGCGGTGGTAATCCGCCCGATCGAGTTGTTACCGAAGTTGGTGAACCACAGGGCGCCGTCTGGCCCGGGCGTGATGCCCGAAGGCCGAGCGATATGCGTGCCGGTGTAGCCGGTAACCCTGCCGCTCGTGCTGATGCGCCCGATCGAGTCGTTGCCGTAGTTGGTGAACCACAGCGCTCCATCGGGTCCCGGCGCGATTCCCTGCGGCGTGGAAATGCCCGGGTAGACCTTGATCTGGCCCACAGCGGAGGCCGCTGTCGTCATGTCCGGTAGCGCGTGGCCGAGCGTCGCGAGCGCGGTCGCGATGACGAGATTGGTCCCCAATCTGATGCGCCGGCGCCCTGGTGCCAACCCGCGTTTCCCTTCCTAAATGCAATCTGCCGCGCAATCGTGCGCCACATCGGTGCCCATGCGCAACAACTCGAGAGCTGAGGGGCCGGCCGTGCAGTTACTGCCGCGCCAGCGTCGTCTTGGATATCGTTTCTACGTGAGGGTCATTCCAGAGCGAAGGATCCTGTGACGATCTCGCCTGCCGGCTCGTACGTGCCGATAACGACACCGGTTGTCGACACTGTGCTGTCGACAAGCTTCAGCCCAGCGGGGATGGTGCCGTCCGAGAACAGGCGCTTGCCGGAACCGATAAGGCAGGGGAAGACCCACAGGCGGTACTCGTCGACGAGGTTGTGACGCAGCAGCGTCTGGATGAGATTCCCGCTGCCGTGCACCTGCAGCTCGGGCCCGTCTCCTTTCTTGAGCCGCGCGATGCCCTCAGCCGCATCGCCCTCGATCAGCACCGACTTGCTCCATGACAGCGTGGGCTGGCTCCGCGACGCGACGTACTTGGTGGCGTCATTCAGGGGTTTGGCGCCCGGATTGTCTGTCGCGCGGGGCCAGTACGCAGCGAAGAGGTCGTAGGTCTTGCGCCCGAGAAGGAGGTCAAAGGGCGTGCTCATCGCCTCGCCCATGACCTGACCCATCTTCTCGTCCCAGTAGTTCACCGACCAGCCACCAAGCGCGAAGCCCGCGTCGTCGTCCTCGCCAGGTCCGCCCGGCGCCTGCATGACCCCGTCGAGGGTCAGGAACGTACTCACAATCAGCTTTCTCATCTCGCGTCTCCTTCGATCACGTCTCCGGCTCAAGCCCCAACGCAGGCTACGACTGCCCGGCGGAGCAAGACTCATCGCGAGCACGGGGCCACCGCCGGCCATTGACGAGATGGCTATGGCCGGACCTCGACGAAGCCGGCTGCATTGAAGTCTATCCGTCGTCGATGTCACCTAGTCAAGATCCGCGAGCCCGAACCTGCCATGAAGATGCCCCTGCGGGACCTCTCATGAAAATACCGTAGAACCTTCAGTGCGGTAAAATCTAGAGATGCACCCCAAAACAGCTCGCCTCGATCGCAGCGGACGTCTAGTCCTCCCCGTTGAAGTTCGGCGCGACCTCGAGCTCCGCGAGGGTGACGAGGTGATTTTTACTGCTGGCGAGTCGCCGCACGAGGTCCGGCTCTCGTCGCGCCGGGCCGCCGTCGACCGCGCGCAGGCTCTGGTGCGTCAGTACGCCAGAGGGAAGGGGAGCGTGGTCGAGGAGTTGCTCGCCGAGAGACGCCGGCAGGCGGCGCTCGAAGATCGTCGCCACCCAGTTGTGAAGCCACGGGCCAGTGCGGCAGGCGTGAGGCCGAAACGCTCGGGCCCAGAGCGAACCTGAGCTCTCGTGGCGGTTCTGCTTGACGCATCGGCGCTGCTGGCTCTTCTCTACGACGAACGCGGCGCGGCTGAGGTACGGGCGCAGATCGACGAGGCGCGCTTGCTGGCCGTGAACCTGGAAGAGGTTCTCGGCGTCCTTCTCAAAGACGGCATGCCCGTCGACATCGCGCGGCACACCGTGGACACCCTGGGCCTCTCGATTGCCCCTTACACCGAGGCGATGGCGTGGCGCTCCGCCGAGCTGCGCCGACGGCTTCCCTCCGGGCTGGGAATCGCTGACCGGGCATGCCTCGCCGCAGCCGCGGTCCTCGGCACACCGGTGCTCATCGCGGATGCTCTCTGGCGGAAAGCCGCGGAAGTCTTTGGCGTTGACGTTCGCGTCATTCGCTGAAGGCGCTACCCCTTACGGCGTTGCGGAAGAAGCGTCATGCCAACATCAGCCTACTCATTGCCCTGAGTAGTTTTATTCATCCTACTGAGCAATTCGTCAAGCCTGGTTCAGCGGTCCGCCAGCGCGTGTCGCCCTACGCGGCACCGCGCGAGCCCGATGGAATCTCACAGCCTTCACTCCGATGCGGTTCGCACGGAATCCAGGTCTTGCTGGCGTTATGCAGCGTGAAGGCGTACTCACCATGAGCGCATGGCACGCCCAAGATCGAACGCGACCGAAGAAGCACGCCGGGTCCGCCGCGCTCGACGGCCAGCCGCAGCAAGGCGGTCTCGTGGTTGAGGAAATGCAAGACGCGGCCTCCCGCGCGCAGGGTAATGAGCCCGTCCCGGACCTCGAAGATCTCGCCTGCGACCGGCGGTTCGTCGGAGCTGTAGCTGAGTCGCAGCTGGATGGAGTGCGCGCAGTGGCCCGCGCGATAGAGCCGGCACCTCGGGTTGATGTGCTCGAAACCGATGAGCCCGCTTGGCTCGTTCGGGGTGCGCACCGCGAACGATAGAGGGTCGAGTGGGTCCTTCCGCATGACCCGGTCCTCCGATGTGGGTCACCGCGGTCACGCGGATACCCCGTCCTTGCCCGCCGCGAAACGGCGGACCGGGTCTTCTCCCGGGGGCACCTTGCACGGGATGCGAGGTTGCCGTGACAGCAGCCGGGAGGCCTGCGCTGCCAACTCTTGACCCGTCAAAAAGCGTACAAGGATTCTGCCTGAGCGCGCCCTAGCTCAGCGGATGCCTGGCAGCAGCGCGCGGTTGATGACAGTCGTCTCTGGAATCGGCGCGCCCATGGTCCAGTACTCCCAGCCATCCAGCTCCAGATAGGGATGCCGGTAGCGCGGCTGCGCAGCATCGCGCGGCCACGGCTTCACGATCCCCGTTGTGCGGATCAGCGTTGCGAGCGCCTCGAACGCGGCTTCGAGGTCCGGCCGCCATTCGCGGACGGTGTACTCGTGCGGCCACTGCGGCATGGTCTTGGCGAACTGCCACTTGACCGTCGCAATGTACGTGCGGGCGTCATCGAGCGTGAACGCGCTCACAGCGCAGCCGCCTGACGCACGCCCTCGATGAGGAAAGGTTTGGGCGCGTGCCCGAAGGCGGCCGTAACCTGCTCTACAGCTGCGCGCGGGTCCACGGCGCCGTGACGGGCGAGATATGCAGCCGCGACGGCCGGCGCCCGGTTGTCGGCGGCCACGCAGTGCGCGTACACGGACCGCCCCTGCGCGACGCGCGTAGCGATGAAGTCCGCCGTGTCCGCGAGCAGGAAGGCGAGGTTGGGGTTGTCCGCTGCGTCGGTGTCGATCAGCCCAACCACCTGGTGCTCGACATCAGCCGGCACGTCCTTGGTGCCCATCCGGCACAGCGAGACCACGACGTCGGCACCGCTCTGCAGTGCGGCCGACAGCCCGCCGACGCCGCCGAAGCGCACTCCGAACAGCTGCTGCGGCAGCGGTCCTGCGCCGAAACGATCGAGGTAGTAGGGCACCAAGCGATCGACACCGGGCCAGCCCTGCCGGTCGCCGGCGCCGCCGGCGACAGCGCGGCGCGCCAGCGTCTCGAGATCGCTCGCCCTCAGCTCGGGTTGACCATTGATGCGCTGGCCGCGCAGCACCGAGCGCCACGCCAGCGGCAGCGCCGTCGCACCCCAGCGTGCACCCAGCAGCGCGCCCGCGATGGCCGCGACGGTGTCGGTGTCGCCGCCGAAGCGCACCGCCGCCTCGATGGCCGCCACCAGGTGCCGGGACGGCGCAGAGTCATCGGGCGTCGGTGTGTGCACGATCGCCGCCAGCGCGGCCTGGAATGCCGCGACCACCCAGCCGTTGTTGCGGAACGAGGCGCCCGGCTCGGAGCGGGCCTGGTCGATGAGCTGCGCCCATCGGGTGCGCCTCTCCTCGGGAACATGCCCCAGTCCAGCGACAACCGCAGCGCCGAAATCCCAGAGTTCGGACGGCAATGGCGCGTTGCGAATCGTGTGGTCGATCGCCACCGCCCAGAGCACGGATGCGTCGATGCAATCGGGGTCCGCATGCGTCAGCGCAGTGGTCGCCGCGGCGTACTCGGCGATCCGCGCCGGTTCGCCCGAGAAGGACAGGCCGGCTGGGCCGACGCGCATCAGCCCGCCATTGCCTGCAGCGTAATCCGGGTGTTGCTCGAGATGCCGACGCGCGGCCACCGCCAGCGGCGCGCCGACGCGGAGCACGGCTCGCGTCTGGTGTCCGACATCCGTCGCGCCGGCCGCGTACCACGCCAGGAAGCCGGCCTCGACTGCGGCGACATCGCGATCGCCGCGCGCCAGTGGCGTGAGCAGGGCCAGCGCCATCTGCGTGTCGTCGGTCCACTCGCCCGGCTTCCAGCCGAAGGACCCGCCGCCGCTCATGCGCAACTCGACAGCGGCGTCGAGCGGCGGACCGAACTCATGCGGAGCGCCGAGTGCGTCACCGGCCGCTGAGGCCAGGATGGCGCCGGCTGCGCGGTCAGCGATGACGGCGGGTGTCGGCGCGCTCATGATGACCGTTGTCGCCGCTGCACGGCGACACCGAGCGCGGCCGCGGCGACCGCGGCCTCGACGATGTAGGCAAGCACGGCTCCCCACAGCGGGAAGTAGTAGGCGGGCGCGACCAGTACCCACGCGCCGACCACGAACCAGAACACACCGCTGACGCAGCCACCGCATCCGGACTGATGCCGGATCGTGGTGACGCTGCCGTCCGGTCCGGTGATGACCGTGCGGCTCATCGCGCACCGTGCGGGACCGCTGCGGTGATCAACGCTGCTCCTCGAGCTTCGGTGAGTCGGCCGTCGCCGACGGCTCAGCGATCCAGGTCCAGAACTCGAGAATGCGCGGCGAGGTCGGCGTCGGTCTTGGCGAAGACGCTCCACCCGTGTTCGCCATCCTCGATGACGGCTGTGGCCCAGCGATGCTCGCGGTTCCACTGGTTGCAGCGCTCCAACGCCTCCTCGCGCGTCGCCGGCAGCGGGCGGCGCCGCGAGCCACCGAAGATGCGGAAGATATTGGCGGCGTGGCCTTCGACGGCTATCCAGATGGTCACCGGCTCGTCAGCCCCGTCACAGGCGATATCGAACTGGAAATCCCCGTTCTCGTCGCGGAGATAGTGGAGGCCTTTCGCGCGGAGCCGCGCCTCGACCATGTCGCGGGTGAAGGGCTCGGCGCGCGGCATGCGAAACAGGCGCTCGGTCAGCTCGGCCAGCTCCGTCTTGGAGCCCGGCACCGATTCGCGTGCGAAGTTGCGCTCCGGCCCGCCTCCGCTGAAGCCGAGCAGCGCCAAGCTGTCGACGGCAGACGCCGGCAGGGGCCGCTCCGGATCGGCCCATTGACGCGAGCCGACCTCGCCGAGGATGCGGTCGCCGCAGCGCCGGTACTGCACGTACTCGTCAGCGCCGCCCACCACCTCGAGCACGATGTAGCCGCCGTCCTTCGCCTTGGCGAGGAACGTGTCGAGCATGGTCTCGTAGAACGCCACGCGATCAGTGCTGTTCATTCCGCTGCCTCCCTTGCTGTCTGCCACTCACATATGGAGTGTTGACGAGGGCGACGACACCACTCTGTCGCCGGTTGGAGAGGCTCGGCCGGTGCCTCGGCGACACACAGATGTCGCTGTCCTGCCCTACTCTTTGCCCGTGCCGGTCGAGACCAGCTATCAGCGAGGCGACAAGTTCGTGCGCCTGATCACGGTGCTCGACAACCTGCAGCGCTCCCAGCACGGCAAGACGACCCGAGAGCTGGCTAACCAGCTCGGTGTCAACGTCCGCTCGGTGCAGCGCGACATCAAGCAGATGGAGCAGGCGGGCTTGGACATCGAGCGCGACGACGACAAGCGGGTGCGCATCGGGGAGTCAAGCCGGCTGCCCCCGCTGCAGTTCACCAAGCCCGAGGGCGTGGCGGTGCTGATCGCTCTCCGCCTGCTGCAGCAGATGCGCACCAGCCGCGACGACGCGCTCATCGGCGCCGTCGGCCGCCTGGCCCAGGCCATGCGGATCAGCTCGGTGGTCTCGTACCTGGGCACCATGCTCGAGGCCACTGAGAGGCTGCCGTGGTGCAGTGCTTCGTGGATCGCATCCCGTGCGAGATCGAGTACGAGAACTTCGACGGCGAGGTGAGCACGCGGGTGATCCATCCGTACTTCCTCGAGCCCCGGCCCGAGAGCCGGACCATCTATGTCTACGCGCACGACGCCAAGACCTCGTCGATGCGCTGGTTCCGAGTCGACCGGATCCGGAAGGTACGCGACGTCCGCATTGGGGGCACGTACTCGGTACCGGAGAGCTTCGACATCACCGACGTCACCAGGTCGTCGTGGGGCATCTGGCAAGCAGGCGACGAGCTGCAGGAAGTTGTGCTGCACTTCCAGCCAGAGGCCGTCGCGCGTGCGCGCGAGACGGTGTGGCATCCGGGCGCGTCGCTCAGCGATCTGCCCGGCGGTGGCGTGGCGATGCGACTGAGCGTCGCCAGCGAGATCGAGATGCGTCACTGGGTGCTCGGCTGGGGCGCGCAGGTTGAGGTGATCGCACCAGACTCACTGCGGGACCACGTCGCGGCGTCGATGCGCGAAGGCGCACGTATGTACGACAAGCAGGTGTCGCCCGGCTGAGGGAACGTCGGGGCGGGCGCCGGACCAGCGCGGCTGGCAGCGAGCAGAAACGATGCAGCACA
>VBJV01000102.1:0-395 GCA_005879785.1 Chloroflexota bacterium | reverse complement strand
CGCCGCGTCCGGGACTCGTCGTCGCGCTGAACCGAAGCGATGCGGCAGTTGCTGTCGACGCCGGGTTGCTGCTCAGCGGCGGGATGTCGGAGCGCGTGGTGTCCTGGCCGCGCATTCTGCCAGCGCGTGCGCGGTTGAACCTTCACGTACAGCCGCTGGAGGCGCGCTGGTGGGGCGGCCAGGTGCTGTCGCCGGCGGGGAGGAACCCAGTGCTGACCACACTTGTGCTGCAGTCGGTGCTGTCGGGCGGTGCCGTATCTGCTTCCGCCCGGACACTGCTGCGCTCCGAACTGATGTCGCGTCTCGCGGCAGAGTCGGGCCCCTGGACCGCTGACGACGCAGCCGGGTGGCTGCTGTACTCGGGTGCCGATCTGGTGGCGGCGCAGCTGCCGAAG
>VBJV01000101.1 GCA_005879785.1 Chloroflexota bacterium | reverse complement strand
GTCATCACCGTGGTCGAGGGAGAGGTCTCGCCGGTGGAATGCGTGTCCCACGACTATGTGTCGGGCTCGTGCCTTCGCGAAGGGGAGTGCGCCTCGCGCGGGCTCTGGCTGAAGCTCAAGCGCAGCATCGACGCGGTGCTGAGCCAGACCACGATCGCCGAGTTGGTGGCCGATCACGCCCTGATGGAGTCGATGGCACCAGTTGCCGGCATTCAGGAGATCCGCGCATGAGCGGCACCCCGACGCTGTCGGTGCACGGCCTGCACGTCTCCGTCGACGGCAAGGAGATCCTCAAGGGCGTCGACCTCGAGGTGCCGCAGGGTGAGGTCCATGCCCTCATGGGCCCGAACGGCTCGGGCAAGAGCACCCTGGCGTACGCGCTCATGGGCCACCCCAAGTACCAGGTCACCGCCGGTGCCGCGAGCTTCGACGGCGCGGACCTCATCGCGCTGCCCGCCGACGCACGCGCCAAGCTCGGCCTGTTCCTCTGCTTCCAGTACCCGACGGCGATCCCGGGCGTCACCACCGTCAACTTCATCCGCGCCGCGTTGCGCGCGCAGGGCAAGGAGGTGCCGGCACGCGAGTTCCTCAACCGCCTGGCCGCGGAGATGGCGCTGCTGAAGATCGACGAGAGCTTCCGGCAGCGCTACATCAACGACGGTTTCTCCGGCGGCGAGAAGAAGCGCAGCGAGATCCTGCAGCTGGCCATGCTGCGTCCGCGCCTGGCCATCCTCGACGAGACCGACTCGGGTCTCGATGTCGATGCGCTGCGCACCGTTGCCGAGGGCGTCATGCAGCTGGCAGGACCCGACATGGGCGTCCTCGTTATCACGCATTACCCGCGAATCCTGCAGTACCTGCGGCCGGATCGCGTGCACGTGCTGCACGCCGGACGCGTGATCACATCCGGCGGCGCCGAGCTGGCGCAGCGCATTGAGCGCGGAGGCTACGAACCCATCCTCGGTGCGGTCGCGGCCGCACCAGTTGCGTAAAAGGCGGAACCATGGCGATCCAAGCGCGTGAGCTGACCAAGGACTACCAGTTCGGGTTTCACGACGAGGACATCTCGGTCTTCCGTACCGCCAAGGGGTTGTCCCCTGAGGTGGTGGCCGCCATCTCGCAGCACAAGAAAGAACCGGAATGGATGCTGAAGTTCCGTCTCAAGGCGCTCGACCACTTCATGAAGCGGCCGATGCCCAACTGGGGCGCGGACCTGTCCACCATCGACTTCGACAACATCTACTACTACGTCAAGCCCGTCGAGGAGCAGAGCCGCTCCTGGGACGACGTCCCGCTGGCGATCAAGAACACCTTTGACCGCCTGGGTATTCCCGAGGCGGAGCGCAAGTTCCTCGCCGGGGTCAGTGCCCAGTACGACTCCGAGGTCGTGTACCACAACATCCGCGAGGACCTCGAGCAGCAGGGCGTCCTGTTCAGCGACTGCGACACGGGGTTGCGCGAGCACGAGGACCTCTTCCGCAAGTACTTCGGCACGGTGATCCCGCCCAACGACAACAAGTTCGCCGCGCTCAACAGCGCGGTCTGGTCGGGTGGCTCGTTCGTGTACGTGCCCAAGGGCGTGCACCTGGACATCCCGCTGCAGGCGTACTTCCGCATCAACAGCGACAACATGGGCCAGTTCGAGCGCACGCTGATCATCGCGGAGGAGGGCTCCTCGGTCCACTACATCGAGGGCTGCACCGCGCCGACGTACTCCAACGACTCGCTGCACTCGGCCGTGGTGGAGCTCATCGCGCATCCCGGCGCGAAGATCCGCTACACGACCATCCAGAACTGGTCGGACAACGTCTACAACCTGGTCACCAAGCGCGCCATCGCGCATGCAGGCGCGACGGTGGAATGGATCGACGGGAATCTGGGCTCGAAGATCACCATGAAGTACCCGAGCGTGTACCTCATGGGCGAGGGTGCTCACGCGGAGGTGATGAGCGCCGCGTTCGCCGGCACCGGCCAGCACCAGGACGCGGGCAGCAAGGCGATCCACGTCGCTCCGAACACCACCAGCAACATCGTGTCGCGTTCCATCAGCAAGGGCAGCGGACGTACCTCGTACCGCGGCCACATCAAGGTTCTGCCCAAGGCGCACGGGGCCAAGGTCAGCGTGCGCTGCGATGCGCTGCTCCTCGACGAGGAGTCGCGCAGCGACACGTACCCGTACATGGACATCGAGAACCCCGACGTCACCGTGGGGCACGAGGCGTCGGTGAGCAAGGTCGGCGAGGATCAGATCTTCTACCTGACCTCGCGCGGCCTCAGCGAGCAGGACGCCACCGCGCTGATCGTCAACGGCTTCTTCGAGCCCTTCGTGAAAGAGCTGCCCATGGAATACGCCGTGGAGCTGAACCGCCTGCTCGCCCTCTCCATGGAGGGTGCGATCGGGTGACCGCACCGCTCGCCGTCCGGCCGGCGGCCGAGATCGGCCCGGACGTGGCGGCGGCGCTGGCGGCGGCTTCCCCTCCCTGGCTCGCGGATCGCCGGCGCGCCGCCTGGGATGCATACGCGACCCTGCCCATGCCGTCGTCGGCGCGCGACGAGGACTGGCGGCGCACCGACATCAGCGGTCTGCACCTGGAGCAGCACCGCATGCTCGACAGCGTCAACGCCACCGTCGTTGGCGGCATGCGCCGCGAACATGACGCCGCCGCGCCCGAGGCTGCCTTCGCGATCGACGCACCAGGGACGTACCAGGTGGTCGAGAACGCTGATGCGCTGCTGGCCCAGGGCATCATCGTCACCACCCTCGAGGACGCGGCCAGCCGCCATGCCGAACTGACCCGGCGCGCGCTCGCGCCGCTCGCAATCGACGAATCCAAGTTCATCGCGCTGTGGAACGCGGTGTGGCGCGGCGGCGTGTTCGTGTACGTCCCCGCGGGGGTCGAGGCGCTGGCGCCTGTGTGGATCGCGCACGCGGTCGCGGGCGAGCGAGCTGCGAGCTTTCCCACCACGGTGATCCTGCTCGAGGACAGCGCCTCGCTGACGGTGATCGACACGTACACGTCGCCGAAAGGCGACGTCGAGCTGTTCAGCGACACGGTCGCGGTGATGACCGCGGGACGCGATTCGCGGCTCGACTACTGCGCCCTGCAGCAGTGGGGTGACGGCGTCTGGCATGTGGCAACGCGCCGGGCCAGCCTTGGCGCCAATGCCAGGCTGCGCTTCTTTGGCGCCACGCTCGGGGCGCGCGTGCAGAAGGCGTACTGGGAGGCCGTGCTCGACGGCGCCGGCGCGGAGGCCGACCTCTTCGGGCTCTGCTTCGCCGACGGCAAGCAGCATCACGACCATCAGTCGCTGCAGGCACATCGCGCCCCCGAGACGCGCAGCAACCTCCTGCTCAAGGTAGCCGTGCGCGACCAGGCGCGCTCGGTGTACAGCGGGCTCATCGACGTCGCACCCGAGGCGGTGCACGCGGACGGCTACGTGCAGAACCGCAACCTGCTGTTGAGCCGCGGCGCCAAGGCCGATTCGGTTCCACGGCTGGAGATCCGGGCCAATGATGTCCGCTGCGGCCACGGCGCGACCGCGGGACACATCGACCAGGACGAGCGCTTCTACCTGATGGCGCGCGGCGTGCCGCGCGAGCAGGCCGACGCGCTGATCGTGCGCGGCTTCATGGACGACGTCGTCGATCGCATTCCGCACCGCGGGTTTGCGGAGCTGATCGGCCAGCTCCTCGACGCCAAGATCGGCGGGCCGGCCGCAGCGGAGCAGGGGCGGTGACCGTGGCGCAATGGGTTGCGGTGGGCAGAGCGAGTGACGTCCCGCCGGGATGCGCGGCGCGTGTCGTGATCGACGGTGTCCCGGTGGCGATCTTCAACCTCGACGGCGCCTTCTACGCGCTCGACGACACCTGCAGCCATCAGGAGGCGTCGCTGAGCGAGGGAGACCTCGACCCCGACCGCTGTGCCATCGAGTGCCCGCTGCACGGATCCAGCTTCGACCTGCGCACCGGGGAGCCGCTGTCGCTGCCCGCCGTGGAGCCGGTACGGGCGCACCAGGTCGAGGTGGACGCCGACGGCGTGCTGCGTGTCGCGCTTGCCGAAGACGAGGACGCGGCGTGACCGAGCTTGCCACGATCGCCGGCGGCGCGCTCGACGTCGAGCGCCTGCGCACTGACTTCCCGATCCTGCGCCGCGAGGTTTCGGGTCAACCGCTCGTGTATCTCGACTCCGCGGCCACGTCACAGAAGCCGGTGCAGGTCCTCGACGCAGTGGACGCCTACTACCGGCGCAGCAACGCCAATGTGCACCGCGGTGTGCACACGCTGGCTGCCGAGGCGACCGACCTGTACGAGAACGCGCGCGTGCGCGTCGCCCGCTTCATCGACGCGCCGCCTGAGGGCGTGGTGTTCGTGCGCAACACGACCGAGGCGCTCAACCTCGTCGCGCACGCGTACGCGGGCGCCATGCTGCAGCCCGGCGACCGGATCGTGCTGACCGTGATGGAGCACCACAGCAACCTGGTGCCCTGGCAGCAGGTTGCCCAGCTCCGCGGCCTGCAGCTGGCATTCCTCGACGTCACCGACGACGGCCGCCTGGTGGTCGACCCCGAACTGCTGAAGCCGCCGACTCGCCTGGTGAGCCTCAGCCACCAGTCGAATGTGCTCGGCACCATCAACGACGTCGCGGCGGTGACCGCGCTGGCGCACCAGTCGGGCGCGCTCGTGTGCGTCGACGCCGCGCAGTCGGTGCCGCACATGCCGGTCAGCGTCCGCGAGCTCGACTGCGACTTCCTCGCGTTCAGCGGGCACAAGATGTGCGGCCCGATGGGGATCGGCGTGCTGTGGGCGCGCCCGTCGCTGCTCGAGGAGATGCCACCGTTTCTCAGTGGCGGCAGCATGATCAGCCGAGTCACGCTGGAGAGGACGACCTGGAACGAGGTGCCCCACAAGTTCGAGGCGGGAACGCCTGATGTCGCCGGCGCTGTCGGCCTCGAAGCCGCGTGCGACTACCTGGACGCGGCTGGTCGCGAGCGCATCCATGCGCACGAGCAGTCGCTGGTGCGCCACCTGCTCGACGTCCTCGACGAGGTCGGCGAGGTCACGGTGTACGGCACGCGCGAAACCGCTGAGCAGGGTGGCGCGGTGAGCTTCAACATAGCCGACGTGCACGCGCACGATGTGGGCACCATCCTCGACCGCCGCGGTGTCGCCGTCCGCGCCGGCCATCACTGCGCGCAGCCGCTGATGGCACGCTATGGGGTGGCGGCGACGGCGCGCGCATCGGTGTACCTGTACAACACGCACTCCGAGATCGATGCGCTGGGCGACGCGCTGGCCGACGTACGCCGCGTCTTTCGGGTCTAGCGCGCAGCGGCGCGCAAGAACGCCGAGATCTGGTCAGAAGCGTCCTCAACTACGGGGAGGAGGCCGTGCCCGACCCGTGGGTAGGTGACCAGGGTCGCGTGCGCCAGCGTGGTCACCTCGCGGCGCAGCAGGTCGAGCTTCGCGAAGGGATCGCGCTCGCCGGAGAGCAGCAGCACCGGACAGCGGATGCGGCTCCAGTGCTCGGTGCGCACCTCGTCCGGGTGTCCGGGCCGGTGCAGCGGGTAGCTGAGCAGCACCAGGGCGGCAACCGGCAGCTCGGCCGCGAGCAGGCTGGCCATGCGGCCTCCGAAAGACTGCCCGCCCAGGGCGGCGCCGGGCGCGGCCGCTTGCGCGTGTCGAAAGACATCCACCGCCGCGTCGGGCTTGCCGACCGGGAGGTCCAGCGCGACGGCCGCGATTCCGCGCTTTCCCAGCGCCGCCACCCAGGGTTTCATGGACGCGGCACTCCCCGAGGCGCCGTGGCCGAGCAGCAGCTGTGCTTTGGGCCGTGCCATGACGGCGATCATGAAGAAACAATCGGCGGAGGCGGATTCATTCCGCCGCAGCCGATACCGCCCTCACGCTGAAAAAGCGCGGTGTCGGTGCGGCTTTTTCAGCGCCCTATACAACCTCCTTTTCGCGCACTGGGAACGCCTCAGGTGAGAGCGCCGCGGGCGCCGCCCAGAGTACACGCGACGGTAACGCCACGAGACAGAGTGCCGCCGCGGCCGCCAGGGCGGCACTGCCGCCCCAGAAGGGCAGGCCCTCACCCGCCCCGTACAACGAGCCCAGACCGGCCGCCCCGAAGGTGAGCCCCGCCGCCTCGAAGAGGCCGCCCACCCCCATCGCCCGGCCGCGCATGTCGGCGGGCGCGGTGTCGCCGATCACCGCGAACAGGCTCGGCTCGATGGCCACCACGGCGATCGCCTCCACGGTGCCGACCGCGAGGATGATCGACAGATCGCGGAGAAAGGGGTATGTCGCCGCCGTGGCCGCCACGATCAGGAGCGCCGGCGCGACCAGCAGCCGCCGCTGGACTCGATCCGCCAGGCGGCCTGCGGGCTGCGCCAGCAGCAGGATCGGCACCGCGAAGATGCTGATGGACAGCCCGATGAGGAACGGCCCGTAGCCGCGGGCGGAGAGGTATTGCGGCCAGACCACGTCGTACATGGAGAACACGGTGCCGAGCGCCGCGAGGGCCAGCGACGGCACGATCACCCCGCGGATCCGCCACCAGGCGAAGCGCCGCGCCGGGTCCGCTCGCACCCGTCCTCGTGAGACGGTCTCGGGGACGCGGATCATCGGTGCGATGCCGGCCAGCACCGCCAGCCCGGCCACGCCGAACACGCCGGACAGGCGCCAGAGCGCCACGCTGCCGCCCAGCAGCGGACCGACGAGCAGCCCGACCATCTCGCATGCCTGGAGCTGCGCGAATCGGCGTCCTCGGGTGGCCTCGTCGCTGAGATCGGTGAGCGCCGCCCGGAGCGCGGGGACGTAGGCGCCGCTGGTGAGGCCCTGAAGCAAGCGCAGGACGGTGAGCAGCCAGAGCGGGCCGGCATCGATGAACAGCCCGATCGACAGCAGCCCGAAGGCGATGCGCGCCCCGATGAGGAGGGGGCGCCGGCCGATTCGATCGCAGAGCCGACCCGCTGGGACCTGGACCAGGGTATTGGCGAGCAGGGGGCCGGCGATGAACAGGGCGATCACGATCGGGCCTCCGCCGTGCGCCGCGACGTAGAGGGGCGCGATGGGAAAGATCGCGGCGATACCCGTGAACATGACGACCTGGCCGGACAGGAGCCAGAAGACCGGGCCCGGCCGGCGTTTCGAGGCGTCTGGCGCCGTCACCGCGTCACCATGGCGCCTCATTCTCGGGCCGCCCGCGGGACGCCGGGTTTTGGCGACCGGCCGAGTGGACTACGATGAGTGCATGGCAGTCGGTTTCACGCCGGTCGACGACGATCTCTATCGCGAGATCATCCTCGACCACTATCGAAATCCCAGGCACCGCAAGGCGGTTGAGCCTGCCGACCACCACGTCGAGGCGAACAATCCGCTGTGCGGTGACGAGATCGACCTGAGCTTTCGAGTTCGCGACGGAGCGGTGGAGGCGATCGGCTTCACCGGCCGTGGCTGTTCCATCAGCCAGGCGTCGGCGAGCATGCTGTGCGAATCGCTGACCGGGATGCAGCTGACCGACGCGGAAGCCCTCACCGAGCGCTTCCGCGCGATGCTGCAGGGCGACGAGGTCGACGCCGACCTCGGCGACCTGGAGGCGCTGCGTGGTGTACGCGCATACCCGGTGCGCGTCAAGTGCGCCACGCTGCCGTGGAACGCTTTCCTGGAAGGGCTGAGCGGCCGCAACGGCGCGGCGGGGTCCTGACCTGATGGCAGACGCGACGAACGGAAGTCACGAGGCGCGCGCGTCGGATGAGCTCATCCGCGCCGCGTTGAGCGAGGTGTACGACCCGGAGATCGGCATCGACATCGTGTCGCTCGGCCTCATCTACGGCACGCATATCGACGCCGAGGGCATGCTCACCATCGACATGACGCTGACCACGCCCTACTGCCCGCTGGGGCCGGTGATCGAAACCCAGGCGCACGCCGTCTGCGCGCCGCTCCCCGGTGTGCGTGATGTGCGCGTCAACCTCGTCTGGTCGCCGCCCTGGGACCCGCGCACGATGGCGTCGGACGAAGCCAAGCTCGAGCTCGGCATCTACTGAATCCCCGCGCAGCGTGCGCGCGGTCTGCCATCGTTATTGGCGATGGAACGCGTATTCACTGAGCAGGAGGCCA
>VBJV01000068.1 GCA_005879785.1 Chloroflexota bacterium | reverse complement strand
GACCGACTGATAGAACAGGCCGCCCGCCTGAAAGCGATGAACGTGTCGCGGATCGAGCATCGAGTCGCGGCTGCGATACCCGAGCGTGTAGGTGTCCCAGCTGGGCAACAGACGAACGGTCGGTGCTGAGCTCTCTGTGGGGTGCTTCCCCCTGAGCCGCTTGCCGCGCAGCGCCCACAGCGTCCCCCACGGGCTGGGCACCTCCTGGAGTTCACCGCGGATCGCCGATATCGCTCCCCTCGCCTGCGCTGCGGGCAGGCTCGACCACGCGGCGAAGTCCTGCGTCGTCGCCGGCCCGTACCCGCTCATGTAGCGCCGCGCCAGCTCGGCGAGCGCCGCATCGCCGCGCGGACGGTCGGACGGCGGCACCCAATCCTCGAAGAGCACGATGGTGCTCTGGCGCCCCTGCGGCGGTCCATAGCACACCGCGCCGATATGCGCGGCGTGCGCGACGAGGTGGATCATCGCCTGCCCGGTCGCGGCGATCGGCAACCCCCGAGCACGCAACTGCTCGCGCAACTGCGGCCGCGTCATCGGGCCGCCCGACAGCAGCTTGCGCATCGCTGCCACGCCACGCTTGCACAGCGCCGCGTCGAGCTCCAATTGCCGCCGCCGGGTTTCGTCGCGCCTGTCGATGAACGGCCCGAGCAGACCGAGCATCCAGCGCACGTCCTCGCCGGCGACGAGGTGCAGCGTCCCGCGCATGAGCCAGGTGCGCACCACCGATCGTTTGCGCGCGATCGCCTCGTCGACGATGGCGACTGTCAGCCCGGTGCTGCGCACGCGCAGCGCCAGCTGTGCGGCGCGCATGTCCTGTGCCTGGATCCCGCAGACGGCGCGCGCGATGGCTGCGGGGTCGGCGCGCAGCCGCGTCGCGTCCGTCAGCCGTTGGGCCGCAAGCCGCGCTCGCCGCACCGCCACGTCAGCCTGCATTCAGCTTCAGAAGTAGTCGGGCATCCAGGTGTCGCGGTCGCCGATCAGCGTGTCCATGACGGCCAGGTCGTCGGCTCGACCACGAAAGAGCTCGAGCCGTTCCGCGTCGCGTGCTCGGAGTGTTCCCGAATACCAGGCGCTGAACGCCCCGATACCGCACTGGACGCCTCCGCTGCCACCGCGCGCGAGGTCACCGTGGCCGCCTGACACCTCGAGCACGTAGCGCTCCTGACCCTCTCGCACCGGATCGCTGACCTGCACCTCGATGGCCGTGTTCGCGTGCGCCGACCATCCGCGAGCTTGCACGGCTTCGCGCAGGTTGACGATGCGCTGCATCCAGCACATGAAGGCTCTGGTGTCGATCACCTTGTCCGCATCAGGAATCATGTACAGCAGCTCGGGGATCGGGGGCAGTGAGGACTGTTTGAAAACCACCTCAGGCGCCTGCGCGTCGTGACTCCCCAGGACACCCAGCAGGCCGCGCAACGCGTTTGTGGTGCTGGCGATGAACTCGTGCACGCTCACCTTCATCCAGGGGCCGCCGGGCCTGGTCTGCGCGTAGCGGACGAAACCCGTGATCGCGCCATCCTCCTGCCAGCCGTACTTCAGCTTCTGATCATCCGGGTCGCCGATGTCCCACTCCAGCGACAGCCACCAGTCGGGTCTGTCGAGCGGCCCGTCCCATCGCGACAGGAACGAGCGACGCAACCCTTCGACCTCGGCCGCGTCGGGATCGCGCACCAGACGTCCGTCACCGCTGAAACCGGTGAGTGCGCGCGTCTGCACGACATGCGCGTAGGACCGGTCGCACACCTCCCACCCGGATCTTCGGTACAGACGCGTCGTCGCCGCGTGCAGCGGGGCAAGCGCGGCGCCCTGCTCGTGTGCCAGCGCGACCAGATCGCTCATGAGCGTCCCCGCTACGCCGCGGCGCCGAGCCTCCGGATGCACGGACACGGCTGCGACGCACTGGGCGGGGACGGAGCGGCCGCCGAAGAACTGACCAGCGGGCATGAGCACGTAGCCACCCACCACAACGCCCTTGACGCGGGCCAGCCGGACCGTCGTCTTGTCGCGGGCGGTCACGAGCCAGCGCAGGGAGTGCTCTCGCGATTCGCCGAACGACTCAGCGCCCACTGCTGCGAACTGCTCGAGGTCCGAGTCGCCTTGCGATTCGGTGACGATGACATCGCTCACACGGGCACCAGCTCCTGCACCGATGCCGCCACCTCGATGACCGACTCCGCGACCGCTCCCACGAGCATGTCGGCCTCCGCTTCGCTCATCACCAGCGGCGGGTTGAGCACCACCACGTCACCGAGCGGGCGCACGATCACGTGGCGGCGCCGCGCGGCCAGGGTCACCCTGCGACCGGCGCGCAACGCCGGATCGAGGGCATCGCCCGCCGGATTGCCGAGCTCGATGCCCACCATCACGCCGCGCTGCCGCACCTCTCGCACGACCGCCAGGCCGACGAGCTGCTGCAGGGTGGCGCTCAGCCGCGAGGCGAGGCGCCGGCCGCGGTCGAGCGTGTCGGCGTCATCGAACAGCTGCAACGACGCGCGCGCCACCGCGCACGCGATCGGGTTGCCGCTGTACGTGTGTCCGTAGTACAGGGTGCGATGCTCTTCGTACGGTGCCGTGAAGACGTCGTAGATCGCCTCTGTGACCACCGTGGCGCTGAGCGGAAGGTACCCGCCGCTGAGGCCCTTCCCGAGCACCAGGATATCGGGGCTCACGCCGGCGCCGCCAATGGCGAAGAGGTCGCCGGTGCGCCCGAAGCCGGTGGCCACCTCGTCGCATATCACCAGCGCCCCATGGCTGCGCGCGATGCCCGTCACGTGACGCAGATACGCGTCGCTGTGTGGCCACATGCCGGCTGCGCCCTGGATGCGCGGTTCAACCACCAGCGCGGCGATGTGCGCACCGTCGCGGGCGAAGACGTCGCTTGCGTGCGCGAGGGCTGCCGCCTCGCCTACCAAGTGCGGCGGCGGCACGCGCAGCACGTCGAACAGCAGCGGGTCCAGGCCGCGGTGGAAGGGCGCCGACCGGCCCACGCTCACCGCAGCAGCGGTGTCACCGTGATACCCGTCGGCGAGCGAAACGAAGCGGTTCCGCTCGGGATGGCCGCCGTAGCGCTGAGCGAGCAGGGCCACGCGCAACGCGACCTCCACGGCCGCCGCCCCCGCTTCCGAGTAGAAGACGCGTGTGAGTTCCGGCGGCAGCCGGGCGCAGAGCTCGGCTGCGAGCAGCGCGCCGGGCTCGTGCGTCTGGCCCAGGAACGTGCTGTGCGCGATACGACCCGCTTGCGAGTGCAGGGCGCGGTCCAGGACCGGATGCGCATGGCCGTGCACGTTGGCCCAGAGACTGGCGATGCCATCCAGGTATCGGTCACCATTGACATCAACCAGCCAGCAGCCCTCCCCGGATCTGATCACGAGCGGGTCCTCGTCGCGCCATTCCATCGTCTGCGTGAACGGATGCCAGACGTGGGCTCGGTCCGAAGCCACCACTGTGGCACCGGCCACGGGACTGGCACTCGGCATAAAGGCAGCAAGGTCGATCGTCGCCGCCACGATGCCGGCCAGGCGCTCGACATCCTCGGGGTCGGCGAGGCGGGGCAGCACTCCCAGGACGGGAATGTCGCATTGCGCGGCGATCTGCCCGGCGTTCTCGGCGGCGAGTCCAGCCTCGACACCGGACGCATCCGACATGACCACGCCGAGCAAGCGGATCCCGGCGTTGCGCGCCGCTTCGACGGAGAGCGCCGTGTGGTTGACGGTTCCCAGGTCGGTGCGGGCCACGATCAGCACCTCGGCGTCGAGCGAGCGGAGCAGGTCGCGAACCGTTGCCGACGCCGTGAGCGGCACGAGCAGCCCGCCCGTGCCTTCGACGATCACGACCTCGTGGCCGCGCTCGCGCGTCAACGCGCGCACGCGCGCCAGCAGCGCTTCGACATCGACGCTGCGGCCCTCGGCGGTCGCCGCCGCGAACGGCGAGCGCGCCGTCCTGTACGTCTCGAGCACGCAGTCGGAGGCGCGAGCCCCGGTGGCACGGCCGATGAGCGCTGCGTCCGCGCCCGCGTCGCCCGGAGCGACACCGGTGGCAACCAGCTTGAGCGCCCTGACACCAACACCGCGGCGGTGCAGTGCGGCGGCCAGCCCTGCTGTGACGACTGTCTTGCCAACCCCGGTGCCGGTGCCTGCAACGGCGATCAGACGCGCGCTCATGGCGCGACCGCAGCGTTGTATCCGGTCATCCAACCGCAGCCGTCACGGCGGCGGCCACCCCGCGCAGCTGATCCTCGTGGTGCGCTGCGGACACCATCACTCGCAGCCGGCTGCTCCCGGCTGGGACGGTCGGCGGGCGCAACCCGTGCACCATCCACCCCTGCTCCCATAGCGCTTCTTCGGCGGCCATGGTCCGCTGAGCTTGACCGAGGATCACCGGGATGATGGGCAGCTCGCGGTCGCGTTCGGAGCTGGCCACCTGCTCGAGAAGCGGCTGCAGGAAGCGCGTGTTCGCGTGCAGCCGGTCCACGAGGCGCGGTTCGTCGACGAGCAGGCGCAGCGCGGCATGGGCGGCAGCGACGATGGGATGGGCGAGCGCCGTCGAATAGATGAGCGCGCGGCCGCGTTGCAGCAGGAGCTGACGGACCTGCTCGCTCGCGCAGACAGCGGCGCCGGCCGACCCGAGGGCTTTCGAAAGCGTGACCACGCGAATGAGCTGCGGCTCCGCGTCCGCACCGGCGTCGGCAGCAGCGCCGCGCCCGCCGGGTCCGAGCACGCCGGTTGCGTGCGCCTCGTCGAGGACCAGCCAGGCGTCGTACCGGCGCGAGAGCTCGAGGAGCGCCCCCACGTCTGCGCGGGTTGCCTCAGTTGAGAACACACTGTCGCTGACGATCACCGGCCGGCCTGCGGCGCCGCGCAGGCGCGTGTCGAGGTCCTCGAGGTCGCGGTGGCGGAACACCTCTACTCGAGCTCGCGAGACCCGGCAGCCGTCGATGATGGAGGCGTGGTTGAGCGCGTCGCTGAAGATGACGGCGTCATCACCGCCGAGCGCGGTGAGCACCGCGAGGTTCGCCGCATAGCCCGACGGTGCGAGCGTCGCCGTCGGCGTGCGCTCGAACGCAGCGAGCGCCGCCTCCAGCTCCACCAGCGCCTGGTGAGCACCGCTCAGGTGACGCGAGCCCGTGGCCCCCACGCCGTCGGACATGGCCGCCTGGCTGGCCGCCGCGCGCAGCGCCGGATGCGCGCTCAGACCAAGGTAGTCGTTTGCTGAGAAGACGACGATGTCGCGTCCGTCGACGCGCGAGCGCATGCCACTGCCACCGGTCCGCACGCGCGGCTGACGCAGCAGACCGTGACGGAGGTCGTCGAGCAGCACCTCCTCGGCCCAGGCGTCCGTAGCTCGCGCGATGTCCGCGGAAAGGCTCGCCATGGAGGAGGGGGAGTCTACCCGGTTGGCCGGGTCGGTCTCCCGGTACCCTGTTACATCTGATGGAGAGCTACGACCACGCTCGTGTCGAGGCCAAATGGCGGCGGATCTGGGAGCAGCGCGGCGACTACCGCACACCGCTCGATGACTTCGACCAGAGCTTCTACAACCTGATGATGTTTCCGTACCCTTCCGCCGAGGGGCTGCACGTCGGTCACATCATTCCCTTCGCCGGTGGAGACATCTTCGGACGGTGGCGGCGTCTCCACGGTGACAACGTCTTCGAGCCGATGGGTTTCGATGCCTTCGGCATCCATTCCGAGAACTACGCGCTCAAGATCGGCGAGCATCCCGCGGTGGTGATGCGCCGTGCTGTCAACAACTTCCGTGAGAACCAGCTCAAGCGCATCGGTTCGATGTTCGACTGGGACCACGAGGTCAACACTGCGGCCCCGAGTTTCTATCGGTGGACGCAGTGGCTGTTCGTGCAGCTCTTCAAAGCCGGCCT
>VBJV01000067.1:4534-12757 GCA_005879785.1 Chloroflexota bacterium | reverse complement strand
ATCGGTTCGGGGCTGCCATAGGCTTTCAACGCGACAACCGTGTCGGCTGTGATGGGCGCGTAAATGGTGTGTGCTCGGGCACCGGTGTTGCCTCCGCCACTGGCGACGCGGCGCACTGCGACCGTCTGCCCTCCTTGCGGCGGCCCATCGCGGCCCGTCGCTGGTCCGGGACAGACTGTATAGATGACGGCGTCCACGTGCTTGCCGTTGATGAGGCCGATGAAGTGCTGGTTGGGTCTGATCGGCGAGGACGCGACCGCAACAGAGGCGCCAGCCGTGCCCGCGTACAACGCCAGCGCAGTTGCCGCAATCCTCGCCAGTTTCAGCTTCATGTCTCCTCCGGTGCGTCGGACAGTATGTCCCACGATCGAGGCTGGCCGCCGACGATCTCGCTGTGCCCGTCGAGGCGCGTCAGAATGCAGCCAGCAACCATCGCATCGATGCCAGGCTGATAGAGCTCTTGATCAAAATGTGGGGCGGATCTGCCCTCAGCGTCTGCTCGATCCTCACCGTAGCGTGCGGTGCACCCCAATCATCCGCGCCCTCGACATCGCTTGGCAGCGGCTCCAACCTCCGCGAGTGTGACTCGCCATGCACCATGTCGGCTCCGAACGGCGTGGCGGTCACGGTGAGACACCTGGGCGATTTCACACTGGCCGAGGGCACGCACGGTTTGCGCGCCACGGCCTTCTCCATTCGCATCGTCGACGACACAGCTCAGGAGCTCACTCTCCCGCAGAGCGCAGTCGCAATTTTCACGACGGACCACCGGACACTGTTTCCAAGCGCCGGCATTTCTTTCAAGGGAGCGGCGTGCTTCGCGTACAGTCATGGGAATCTCACCCTGATGCCGCGCACCGACTTCACCTATCCGGCGCCGCTCTGCTTCGTCCTCGAATCGCCTAACCGACCTGCCGCTGTCCCGACCGATCTTCTGGTGGACGTTGGTTCCACCGTCGATTTCAGGCTCAGGTAGCCCCACGTCTCGGATGACGTGAATCGTGGGTTAGAAGAACCTGCTCGCTGAGTCGGTGGCGGAGCCGGTGACGGTCACTCCGTCCGCGCCGACGATCGCGGAGTTGGGACTGTAAGTAACACCCGGATTGGATATCGCCGCGCTGGTGACCGAGCCCGATTCGGCATCCCCGAGCGTGATGGTCAGCACGGTGTCGGTCGCATCGATTGCGACCGCGCTGCAGTGGCTGCTCCCGGTGCATTTGGTGGTGTTACCGAACACCGCGGTGGCGGGAGCCGTCCCAACGACGTAACCCGTGGTGCCGAGGTTTAGCGAGCCGCCGGAGAAGACGTTGAAGGTGCACGCGGGGTCACTGACGGTCAGCGTGTTGTTGCCGGATGTGGGCTTGGCCAGCGTGACGTTCGTGCTGATCGTCGATGTTGAGGCGGCACCCGACGAGCCCCATGCGGAGCAGATCGAGCTCGGCCTCACCGGTCCGCTGAACGTCACGGTGATCACATCGCCCTGAGCGGGGATGCCATCGGCGTTGCTCGATGTCAGGCCGGTGACCACCGCCGCCGCGATCGTGAAGGTGCTGCTCGTCGCGGTGAGCGAGCCGGCCGTGGCCGTCAGGCTGTAGGCGATCCCGCTTGACTTGTCGATCTTGCAGCCCGCGAAGGCGGCGATGCCGTTGCTCCCGGTGGACACGGGGTTGGTGGTGCAGGTGAGCGTCGCGCCGGCCGCACCCGTTCCGCCGGTGATCGCCAGTGAGACGGATGTTCCCGAGACCGGGTTGGCATTGACGTCCGTGAGGGTCAGCTGCGGCTGTGTGGAGAGTGCGACGCCCTCGGTAGAGCTGCCCGGCTGCGCGCTGAAGGTCAATGCCGCCGCCGTGCCGGCGGTGATATTGAAGCTGTTGGCGTTGCTCGGCGCTGTGTACGGCGGGTTGCTCGAGGCGGTCAGCGTGTAGCCGGTGCCGCTCTTGGTGATGGCGCAGCCGCTGAAGCTTGCCACGCCGCCGGAGACTGTCACCGGACCCACGCCGCCGGCGCCGGAGCACGTCAGCGCGCCGCCGCCTGGGTTGGTCCCGATGGCCAGGGTCACCGTGGTGGTGCTGTCAGCAGTTTCCACGTTGCCGTTTGTGTCCGCCACGGCCACCGATGCCGCGAACGAACCCGTGCCGGTCGCCTGGATGTTTGCCCCGGAGGCCGGCTGGCTGGTGAGCACCAGCTTGGTGGCCGTGCCGGGCGTGATGTTGAAGCTGTTGGCGTTGCTGGGCGCGGTGCGAGACGGGCTGCTCGAGGCGGTCAGCGTGTAGCCGGTGCCGGTCTTGCTGATGGCACAGCCGGTGAAGCCGGCCACTCCGCTGGAGACCGCCACCGGGCCGGTGCCGCCGGCGTTGGCGCAGGTGAGCACGCCGCTACCCGGGTTGGTGCCGATCGCCAGGGTCACCGTGGTGGCGTTGTCAGCCGTCTCCACGTTGCCGTTGGTGTCCTCCACGGCCACCGATGCGGCGAAGCTGCCGGTTCCGGTGGCTTGGATGCTGGCTCCCGCGGCTGGTTGATTGGTGAACACGAGCTTGGTGGCGGTGCCGGGCGTGATGTTGAAGCTGTTGGCGTTGCTCGGCGCGGTGTGTGGGGGGCTGCTCGAGGCGGTCAGCGTGTAGCCGGTGCCGCTCCTGGTGATGGCGCAGCCGGTGAAGCTGGCCACGCCGCTCGACACCGTCACGGGACCCAGGCCACCGGAGTTGGAGCACGTCAGCACGCCGGCGCTCGGGTTGTTGTTGATCACCATCGTCACCGTGGTGGCGTTATCGGCGGTCTCGACGTTGCCGTTGGTGTCCTCCACGGCCACGGAAGCGGAGAAGGTGCCCGTCCCCGTCGCTTGGATGTTGGCGCCTGAGGCCGGCTGGCTGGTGAAGACGAGCTGCGTGGCTGCGGCGGCGCTGATGTTGAAGGCGCCGCTCGTGGCCCCGGTCAGCCCGCTGCTGGTAGCGGCGAGCGTGTAGCCAGTGCCCGACTTGTTGATCGAGAGGTCGCTGAAGGTGGCCACGCCGCCCGACGCTGCCACCGTGAGCGTGCCCGACAGCGTCCCGCCGCCCGCGTTGGTGCCGATCGCGATGGTGACGCTGGCCGTGCTCGCGGTGAGGTTGCCGCCGGAGTCCTGAATCTGCACGGTCACCGCCGGGCTGATCGCGGCGCCTGCGGTGGTGCTGGTCGGCTGCTGACTGAACGCCAGCTTGGCGGCCGCCCCGACCGTGATGTTGAAAGCGCTGCTCGTCGCCGAGGTCAGCGACCCGTCAGTCGCCCGCAGCGTGTAGCTGCCTGCGGTGCCGACGATCTGGCAGCCGGCGAAGCTGGCCACACCGCTCGCCGCGACCTTGCTCAGCCCGCCGGTGCAACTCAGGGTGGCGCCGGTGCCGGGCTGGGTGTTGATGGCCAGCGTCACGGTGCTCGAGTTCGTCGTCACCGGGTTGCCGTTGCTGTCCTCGATGGTCACCACCGGCTGGGTGGCCCACGCGACTCCGTTGGCGCCGCCGCCGGGCTGGGTTGTGAACACCACCTTGGTGGCGGTGCCGGCGGTGATGTTGAAGCTGTTGGCGTTGGTGGGTGCCGTGTACGCGGGAGTGCTCGAGGCGGTCAGCGTGTAGCCGGTGCCGCTCTTGGTGATGGCGCAGCCGGTGAAGCTGGCCACGCCGCTGGAGACCGTCACCGGGCCGGTGCCGCCGGCATTGGTGCAGGTCAGCACGCCGCCGCCCGGGTTGTTGTTGATCGCCAGCGTCACTGTGGTGGCGTTGTCAGCGGTCTTCACGTTGCCGTTGGCGTCCTCCACGGCCACCGAGGCGGGGAAGCTGGCCGTCCCGGTCGCCTGGATGCTGGCGTTGGCGGCCGGCTGGTTGGTGAACGCCAGCTTGGTCGCCGCGCCCGGCGTGATGTTGAACGCGCTGCTGGTCGCTCCGGTCAGGCCGCCGCTCGAGGCGGCCAGGGTGTAGCCGTTGCCTGACTTGTTGATCGACAGATCACTGAAGGTGGCCACCCCGCTCGAGGCCGCCACGGTCGTGGTGCCCGACAGCGTGCCGCCGCCGGGGTTGGTGCCGATTGCCGCGGTGACGCTGGCCGCGCTCGCGGTCAGGTTCCCACCCGCGTCCTGGATCTGCACCGTCACCGCCGGGCTGATCGACACCCCCGCCGTGGCGCTGGTGGGCTGCTGGCTGTAGACCAGCTTGCTTGCGGGACCGACTGTGATGTCGATGGCTAAGCTGATCACCGAGGTGAGCGCACCGTCGGTGGCGGTGAGCGTGTAGCCAGTGCCCGCCTTGTCGATCTTGCACCCGGCGAACGTGGCCACACCCGAGCTGGCCGCGAGCGGGTTGGTGGTGCAGGTCAGCGTGGCGCCTGGCGTGCCTGTGCCACTGGTTATCGCCAGGGTCACGGAGCTGGAGTTGCTGGTGACGATGTTGCCGAACTGGTCCTCGACCGCGACTTTGGGTTGCGTTCCAAATGCGATACCACCGGTGGAGCCGCTCGGCTGCAGAAGGTAGGCAAGCTTGGTGGCAGCTGCAGCGGTGATGTTGAAGGTGCCGCTGGTGGCGCCGGTCAGCCCGCTGCTCGAGGCGGTGAGCGTGTAGCCGTTGCCCGACTTGTTGATCGAGAGATTGCTGAAGGTGGCCACCCCGCCCGAGGCCGCCACGGTTGTGGTGCCCGAGAGCGTGCCGCCGCCCGGGTTGGTGCCGATCGCGACGCTAACGCTGGCCGTGCTCGAGGTGAGGTTGCCGCCGGCGTCCTGGATCTCCACCGTCACCGCCGGGCTGATGGCGACCCCGGCGGTGGCGTTGCTCGGCTGCTGGCTGAAGGCGAGCTGGGCGGCCGGCCCGACGGTGATGTTGAAGGCACTGCTGATGCCTTTGGTCAGCGAGCAGCACGCCGCCTGCAGCGTGTAGCCGCTGCCTGCCTTGTTGATGGACAGGCTGCTGAAGCTGGCGATCCCGTTCGTGGCGGCCAGCGACGTCGTCCCCGACAGTGTGCCGCCGGACGGGTTGTTCTGGAAACTCAGCGCGACCGTGCGGCTCTCGCTGCCGACGATGTTGCCGCCCGAGTCCTCGTACGCGACCTGTGGCTGCGTCGTGAAGGCGACGCCACCGGTGGAATTGCTCGGCTGCGTGATGAACGCGAGCTGCGTTGCGTCGCCGAAGATCGTGAACGCGCTGCTCGTGGCACCCGATAAGGCGCCGCTGGTCGCATTGAGGGTATAGCCCGTGCCGGCGTTATTGATGGAGAGAGTGCTGAAGCTGGCGATACCGCCGGAGGCGCTCACCGTCTTGGTGCCGGATAGTGTTCCGCCGTTCGGGTTGGTGCCGATGGCCACCGTGACGCTGGCTGTGCTCGAGGTGAGGTTGCCGCCGGCATCCTGGATCTGCACCGTCACGGCCGGAGTGATCGTCGATGCCGTGTGCGTGTTGCTCGGCTGCTGGGCGAACGCGAGCTTCGCTGCCGCGCCGACCGTGATGTTGAAGGCGGAGCTCGGCGCCGACGGCGTGGTGAGCCCATCTGTGGCGTCCGTGGCGGTCAGCGTGTAGCCGTTGCCAGCCTTGTCGATCTTGCAACCGGAGAAGGTGGCGACACCCCCGGTCGCGGTCTCGCTGCAGCCCGACAGCGTACCGCTGCTCGGGTTGGTCCCAATGGCCAGCGTGACCGTGCTGGTGTCGGCCGTCTCGATGTTGCGCTGCGTGAAGGTGAGCTGCGCGGCGGCGCCGACGCTCACAGTGAAGGAAGCGCTGGTCGCCGGCGTCAGCGAGCCGTCGGTGGCCCTGATCGTGTATGTGCCAGCGGTGCCGACGATCTGACAGCCGCTGAAGCTGGCCAGGCCACTCGACGCGGCCTTGCTCAGGCCGCCCGTGCAGCTAAGTGTTGCGCCGCTGCCGGGCTGAGTGTTGATTGCCAGGGTCACCGTGCTGGAATCCGTGGTCACCACGGTGCCGCCGCTGTCCTCGACAGCGACCACCGGCTGCTGGCTCCAGGCCGCGCCGTTGGGTCCACCGCCCGGCTGTGTGGTGAACACCACCTTGGCGGGCGTGCCGCCGGTGACGGTGATTGCCACCCCGGACGGAGCGCTACCGGATGCTCCGATGGCATAAACGGTGTGCGGTCCTGCGGGCTCGCCCGCCGGTATCGTGATGGTCGTTACCTTGCTCCCCCCGCTGGCCGGCACCGTGTCGGTGGTGAGCTGGTTCGCACCGCACGGTGTCGCGCTGCTGTCAATGCAGTACGTGACGCCTTCGCTGTCGAAGAAGTTCGCGACCGTCGCATTTGTCGACCCGCCGGCGGTGGTGAAGCTCGTCGCGGCCAGTGACAGCGTCGGTCCAGGGATACTCACTTGCGCGCTCGCCGAGCTAGCCGCGCCCTGCCAGTTGTAGCGCGAGGGTGTGTCGGCGTACGTCCATGTGGTCGCCGCAAGGCCGTTCTCCGGCAGTCCGCCGTCCGTGCAGGTCGTCGCCGATATGCTGCCCGCGCAGCTGCCGTGCAGCGTTGTCGAAAGGCTGCCCGGCGACACGTTGCTGCGTGCCACCGTGTAGCTCAGGGCGTTCGACGCGCTGCTCCAGCTGAAGGTCACATCGCGCCCCGAGGTCGAGAAGCCACCAGGGGTCTGGCCGGCGCCGACGCTCCCGCCCTGGGCGGCGGCGGTGTGAGCGTTCGAACTGTCGGTGTATGCGAAGAAGGCATATACCGCGACAACGCTCAGCAGCGTCGCCGCAGCGACCGCGCCCGGAAGCGTGATCACCCAGCGCGCGTGGCGCAGCCCGGTCCGGCGCCCGCGTCCGCTGGTCCGTGCGGCGGTGCTCATGGCTTGTGCACCGTTATCGAGACCGGGATCTGGAAGGCTGCACCTGAAAGATCGATGAACGTCGTGCCTGACGCGCTGACGCCGAAGTTCGGGGTGCTCGGTGCGGTGAACGTGACGCCTGTCGTCGAGCACGAACCCGTGCCACCCGAGCCGGTGATCGTGCCGTTCTGGCTGACCGAGACGAGCCGCACCGTGAACGCGTTGGGATTGTTCACGCGCAGGATCACGTCGGCTGTACTTCCGCCCGGCAGCAACAGGGATCCGGGCGCATCCCCGCCTGCGAACGCGGTCACGGTGACGGGCTGCAGGGAGCCGGTGGCGCCTCCGCCGGTCCCTGAGCCCGCCGAGCGGAAGTAGGCGAATGTTGCGGTGGCGCAGGCGAGGAGCGCGATGACGACCGCCGGAACCAGCAGGATCCGGCGGCCGGTAAGCGAACGCAGACGCGGGATCATCACGCGGTCCGATTGCACGTGTTCGTGCCGTTGGCGGTGTTGAGCGAGCCGACGATGCCCGGCGTGTTGCTCTGCAGCGTGCAGCTCTGGCCGGTTGCGTTGTTGGTCAGCGAGCCGCCACCGGTGTTCTTCTGCACGGTGATGCTCTGCTGCGCGGTATTGCCCAGCCCGGATCCGACAGCACCGATGGTGACCTTCGCCGAGTTGTTCTGCACAAGGAAGCTGCCTGTGACCGTGTTGCCGGGGCAGCTGGAGGTACCGCCGATCAGGAACGGCTGAGCGTTCTTCTCAACGTCGAGCTCGCCTCCGATGTAGGTACCGCAGATGCTGTCGAGTACCTGGCTCGCCGGCAGCTGCGAGACGTCCAGCGCGCCGCCAATCCTGATGTGGTTCGCGCTAGGGCCGTTGATGCAGACCGGACCGCCACCGGTGATGGTCGCCTTGCCATGGATGTTCATGCCATCCCCGAGGCCGACCTGGGCGTCGGTCGTGATCAAGTTGCCGCTGATGGCCAGACCACCGAGCTTGACGGGGCCGCCCAGCGAGGTCACGTTGCCGCCCACAGTGCCGCCGCTCGACACGAACCGGCCCCCGGCGTTGACCTGTACGTTGCCGGTGATGGTCCCGCCGTTCAGGTACAGCGACTGACCGTTCTTGACCTCGTAGTTGCCCTTGTAGGTGCCGGTGATGGTGACGAAGCCCGGGCCGAGGGTGACGTTGCAGTTCTGCAGCCCCGTGTTGACGTTCTCGTTGAGCGTGCTCGAGGTACTCATCGAGAAGTTGGTGCTGTCAGTCGGCGTGAAGCTGGCCGTGATGGGGTGGGTGCCGGCCGCGTTGAATGCGGTCGAGCATTGCGCCGTGCCGCCGCTGACCGCGATCGATCCGCAGCCGCTGATCGGGTTGCCCGCGTCTTTGAACGCCACCGTGCCCGCTACCGGCTGGGAGATCTGCGGCGACACCGTGGCGGTAAACATG
>VBJV01000067.1:0-4488 GCA_005879785.1 Chloroflexota bacterium | reverse complement strand
GTGCCGGTGTACGCGAAATGGAACGCGACGCCTTTGCAGGCGTCCTGGTTGCTGTTGGTCTCGCGCATGGCGATCTGCCGGCCTGGGCTCGGCGCGGTGGCGGGCGAAGCACCGACCGCGAAGGTGCCGCTGAAGTTCGCTTGGCTGACATCCAGGTTGGTGCTCGGGTTGCACCCGGCCGGCGGCGTCGGCGAGGTGGTGCTGTCGACGGTGAGGTTGATGTTCAGCACCGTGATCGGCACGCTGATGTTGTTCTTGACCGTGTATGTGATGCAGCGAGTGACCCCTGGGTAGAAGAGTGCGGCGCCGCCGCTGCAACTCGGCCACGCCGTGATGGAGCTGGTGACGGTGAAGTCCGTTCCAGCAGTGAGGAGCGTGCCCGGGGCCGGCATCGTGCCGAAGCCATGCACGGACACCAGCGCGATCACCGCTACACCCCCGGCGGTGATCGAGCTGACCGCTGCACGCAGGCGGCGACGAGGCTTCAACGCAGGCGGCGTTGTCGCTCCTCGCATCCGTCTAAACAGCGTCATCGCGGGTCTCCTACTTCTCCAACTCATTCACGGTCTGACGTAACGGCGGCCGGCTACGCGCCGGCATGGCGGGGGACGGTCGCGAGGACCGTCCCCCTATGCCGATGCGATGGGTTAGCTGGACGTGTAGTGGAACGTGAGGGCCGCGCCCTGGCAGGCGTCCTGCGGGCTGCCCGAATCGTTGAACGTGATGACGCCGTCCTTAGCCGGGCTCGAAGTCGCGCCGCCGGCGAGGTTCTGACCGATCGTGACGTCCGGCATCGAGAACCAGGTCGGCTGGCTGGTCGAGTCGCAGCCGGCCTTGTCCGAGGTGACGCTCGACAGCGAGACCTTGTCGATGTACTGCTGGCCGGTGCCGTTGTTGGTCACCGTCAGGTGCACCGTCTGGGTGCTACCCGGGAACAGCGCGCCGTCGGTGCTGCTGTAGTCGCCGGCAACCGGCGCAGCCTGGTTGACCGTCGCCGCTGTGGCCGAACCGGTAGCGCCACTACCCGAGCCGCTACCGCCGGTGGTGAAGTACGCGATCACCGCGCCGCCACCGAGTGCGAGTCCCGCGGCCGCCGCGCCGGCAACGATCCGCTTCCTGCTGCTGAAGAGTCTTTTCATCGACTCATTCCTCCTGTTCGCCGGCCTTGGTTTGAATCTCCGTTGTGAGGGGCCGGCTCCCCACCCCGGAGGTGAAATGCCCCGGGTTGTCATTGCCAACGGTGCGATGGCGTCGGATGTGCCGATAGACGCGTCTGCCGCACTGAGGGTGAAGCACTCGACGCTTTGGCGTGGGTCAAACGTGGTCGCGCCCTGAGGCACGTGCATCAGGCGGTGTAGTGCGGCTCCCTGCTACGCGCGCGCGGCCGACATCTGAAGTTCAAGAAGCCGACACAGTTGCGCAACATCGCTCTGCAAGGCTGGGTCCTCGATAGCGGGACCCATCCGGGCATCCATCAGGAGGCGCACAGATGACGCGACGAGACAATCCGAAGCGGTTGCGCGCGCTCGCAGGAGCGGCGCTCGCAGCCGGCGCGCTTACCCTCACCGGCACTGTCGGCGCCGCTGCGCAGTCACCACGCCACGACGACGAGACGAGTGGCACCTTCATATATACGGAGGACAACGCTGCTGCGAGCGCGGGTGGCAATGCGGTGCACGCGTTCCGGCTCGGCCCCGGCGGAGCGCTGGCCGGCATCGGCTCCTTCGCCACCGGAGGTGACGGCAGCGGCAGCGGTCTCGGGTCGCAGGGTGCGGTGACGCTCACCGGCGATGGGCATGCGCTGCTCGCGGTCAATGCCGGCTCGAACAGCGTGACACTGTTTCGCGTCGAGGAAAGCGGCGCGCTGACGTGGGTGGCCGCCGCGCCGTCGGGCGGCACCGATCCGATCAGCATCGCCGCGTACGGGCGCCTCGTCGAAGTGCTGAACGCAGGCAGCAACGCCGTCGCCGGGCTGGCACTCAGCGGGCAATCGCTCAACCCGATCAGCGGCGCCACCGCGGCGCTCTCCGCCGGAGCTGCCGCGCCGGTGCAGGTCGGGTTCGCGCCTGACGGCAAGCATGTCGTGGTCGCCGAGAAGGTGAGCAACACCATCGACACCTTCGAGGTGTCGCACGACCGGCTCGTCGAGCTGCAGACAACTGCTTCGACGGGTGCCACGCCGTTCGGATTCGACTTCACCCGGCACGGTGATCTGATCGTCTCCGACGCGGCCGGCGGCGCTCCGGGAGCGAGTGCCGCCACGTCGTACCGCGTCGACGATGATGGCGGGTTGCATCCGATCAGCGAGGTCGGCAACGGCCAGTCGGCGGCGTGCTGGCTGGTGGTCAACCGCAACGGCACTCGCGCGTACGTAGCCAACACAGGATCGGGCACCGTCTCTGCGTACGACATCACCGGTTCCGGCAAGCTCACATTGCGCGCCGGCGCAGCGGCCACTCCGGGCGGTCATCCGATCGACGAGGCGCTCGGCGGAGGGTGGTTGTTCGTACTCATCGGGCAGGCCATCGCGGCAACGCCTGTGCTGCCGAATGGCGATCTCGGCGCGGTCACCGTCACCGGTGGCCTCCCGGCGGGCACGACTGGGCTGGCGGCACTCGCGCTCGCCTGAATGTGAAGCTTTCATGAAGCGGCCGGCCCGGCGACGCGCCGGGCCGCCGCATACTCAAACGAATGGCGCTCACCGTCGCGGCGGCGGCCGCACCCATCCTGATCGTCGACGACGATCCGACGACGTGCGACGTGGTTCGCGCATATCTCGAGCGCGACGGGCATCGCGTTGTCGTCTGCCGGTCGGGCACTGACGCGCTGGATGTGGCGCGGCAGACGGCGCCGCGGTGCATAGTGCTCGACCTGATGCTCCCGGGTCGCGACGGTTTCCAGATCTGCGAGGAGATCCGGCGGCAGGGCTCTTCCGTTCCGATTCTCATGCTCAGCGCGCGCAGCGACGAGCCGGACCGCGTGGTCGGACTACGGCTTGGCGCCGATGACTACCTGGTGAAGCCCTTCAGCCCGCGGGAGCTCGTGGCGCGCGTCGAGGCGTTGCTGCGTCGCGCCGAGATCGGCCGGCGCCCGCCGTCGGTGCTCCGGCTTGGCGGGCTGCAGCTGATGCTCGACCGCCACGAAGCACTAACCGGCGACCGGCCGCTGGACCTGACACATTTCGAGTACGCGATCGTAGCCGCGTTGCTCGAGCAGCCAGGTCGCGTGCTCACGCGCAGCCAGCTGATCGAGCGCCTGTACCGCGGTGACAATGCCACGGTGCTGGAACGGACGGTGGATGTTCACGTTGCGCGCATCCGCGAGAAGATGCGCGATGCACATGCCGGTGCCGGCATCGTGACGGTGCGCAGCGTCGGTTACAAGATGGTCGCGCTCAACGGGCACGTTTCGTGAGAGCCAGAAGTGGTTGCCGGCTGCGCTGGAGCTCGCTGGGTCTGCGCTGGCAGCTCATGCTGCTCAATGCCGGCGTAGTCGCCGGCACCGTGGTGCTCGTCCTCGCACTCATGAACGCGGTGGGTGAAGAGCCGCTCATGCACTTCGTCGAGACGCAGCTCTATCCGACAATCGGCACCGCCGCTGCGCTCGCCATCGTGCTGAACTTCGTGGTCGTGACTTTCGCGCTGCGCCCGCTCAATGCTGTGCGTCATGCGACCCGACAGCTAGCCAGTGGGGACTCACCTGCGCGAATTGAGACCAGACGGCGCGACGAGATCGGCGACGTCGCCGAGTCCGTCAATGAGCTGTCGCAATCCCTGCAGCAGCTCGAGAACCTGCGCCGGCAGCTGACCAACGATGTGGCTCATGAGCTGCGCACGCCGCTGCACAACCTGCTCGGACTCATCGAGGGTATGCGCGACGGCGTCATCCCGTCGACGCGCGAGACGCTCGAGCGTTCGCGTGCCGAGCTCGGCCGGCTGATGGGGCTGGTCGAGGATCTGCGCGCCCTCGCTGACGCGCAGCTCGCACGCGATCGGATACAGCCTGCGCCGCTCGACCTGATCGCCCTGGTTCGCGATGTGATGGCCGGCTTCGCGCCGGCCCTGGCGGAGCGCCGGCTCACATGGCGGGTGGACGCGCCCGACATGTGCGTGCTCGTCGACGGAGACGCCCGCCGGCTGGAACAGGTGCTGCGCAACGTCGTCGACAACGCGGTGCGTTACGCGCTGACCGGCTCAACGGTGGTGGCGGCGATCACCGATACCGGCGATCGAATCCGAGTGGCGGTGACCGACGAGGGCGTGCCCATCGATCCGGCGGCTCTGCCGCACATCTTCGAACGATTCTTCCGCGCCGACCCCAGCCGCGCGCGCGGCAGCGGTGGCGCCGGCATCGGGCTTGCCATCGTCCGCGAGCTTGTGGAGGCTCACCACGGCACCGTCGGCGCGTTGAGCGACTCGCGGGGCGTGACGGTGTGGTTCGAGCTGCCGACACTCCCGGCGGCCGGGTTGCGCGACGAGGCGTATCCTC
>VBJV01000309.1 GCA_005879785.1 Chloroflexota bacterium | reverse complement strand
CTCGACGAGCGGTGTATCGCGGTCCGAGCCCGAAGCGTAAGCGAGGGCTAGAGACGAGATCCCTCGCTTACGCTTCGGGCTCGGACGGAAAAGACGGAAAAGCGGGCAGGACGAACCACCAACAATACTCAAGTACAAGTACCATCAACCCATGCCCTCGCTCCTTGATCGCCTGACGCGCTGGCTGCGCCGCAAAACGGTCCCCGCGGCGGTGCCGTGGCGCACGGTCGCCAGCTACCCCGACCGCCAGCACCGCGAGCCAGGGCCGCTGGAACTGCTCGCGGAATTGAAAAACACCGCCTGGGCCTGCGCCAGCGTCAATGCCGCCGTCTGCGCCGCCTACCCGCCGCGGCTGTACGTCGCCACGGCCAAGAACCGGCCGGTCAAGTGCGCCACCAAGGCGCTGCCGCGGGCGGTCGAGGAACGCCTGCGCTCCACGCCGTACTTGCACCTGGCGACGAAGGCCGCCGAGCGCATCGAGGAAGTTACTGACCATCCGTTGCTGACGCTCTTGCGCTCAGTAAACCCATTGCTCAACAGTTTTGATCTCTGGGAGCTGACGCAGTTCTACCTGGAGGTCCACGGTAGCGCCTACTGGCTGCTGGAGACCAACGCGCTCCTGGGCGTGCCGGAGCAGATCTGGATCCTGCCGAGCCAGAACGTCCGCGTCTGCCGCGAGCCGGACAGCCCGCGCCCGGTCGATTACTACGAGTACCGCGGCCCCGCCGGCGCGGTGCGCTACACGCCGGAGCAGGTCATCTGCTTCCGCTTCCCCAACCCGCGCGACCCGTACACCAGCGGCCTGTCGCCCTTGCGCGCCTGCTTCGAGCAGGTGGCCCTGACGTCCGACTACGCCGCGATGAAGCGCAGCATCTACGACAACACCGGCGTGCCCAGCGTGGTGCTGTCGCCGGCCGAGGTGATGGGCGACGAGGAACGTGACCGCCTGGAGCAGCAGTGGCAGCAGCGTTTCCGCCGCGGCGGCGCCGGCCGCGTGCTGGTGGCCGAAAGCAGTCTGAAGGTCGATGTGCTGTGCCGGCGCTGGCCGACCTGAAGGCCACCAAGGAGGACATCGCCAATGCCTTCCACGTGCCGCTGCCGTTTCTGTCGGGGGACACGAACCTGGCGAACATGCACGCGGCCGATCACCTGCACAAAACGCTGGCGATCCGGCCCCGGCTGGTGCGGCGCGATGAGAAGCTCAACGAGCAACTGATCCCTTTGTACGACCCGACGGGCCGGTTGTTCCTGGCGTCGGAGGACCCGACGCCGACCGAGCGCGACGCGGCGGTGAAGGAGCGCGAGCTGCTGCTCAAGTACGGCGTGGTGACGATCAACGAGGTCCGCGGCGACATGGGCCTGCCCCCGGTGCCGTGGGGCGATGTGCCAGCGGCCAAGCAAAACTAGCCACAGAGGACACAGAGGGCACAGAGAGAAGCAAAGAGACGAATTGAAATAAAAGTGAAAAGAGGCAGTGGGACAAACCGTCACTTCCCGCGCCACATTCTTTGCTTTTTCTCGGTGTCCTCTGTGTCCTCTGTGGCAAAACTCAGGAGCATGAATCCATGCCCGATTTCCTGAAACAGTACGGCGACACCGAAGGTCCGCTCGGCTTCCCCATGTCCGACAAGGCCGCCCGCGAACTGGACGCCCTGCTTAGGACGCTCGCCGAGCGCGATTACAAGCACGCCGTCGTCGAGAAGGCGACCACCGAGCTGTCGCCGGGCGAGCGGGCCGACGTGTCGTGGATCAGCACCGAAAGCCCCGACCGCCAGGGCGAGATCGTCCTGGCCGGCGGCATGGACGACACGCACTTCAAGCACAACCCGATCGTTACACTGGGCCACCGTTACGATTTGCCGCCGATCGGCCGCTCGCTGTGGCGGCGCAAGGTGCGCGACGGCGAGACGCGCGGCATCAAGGCCAAGACGCAGTACCCGGTGCGGCCCGACGGCTGGCCCGACGACACCTGGGCGCCCGACGCGGCGTTCGGGCTGGTGCAGGCGGGGCTGATGACCGGCAAGTCGATTGGCTTTCTGACGCTCAAGGCCCACGCACCCAACGATCACGAGATCGCGCAGAAGCCGGCGCTGAAGCACGTCCGTCGCATCGTCGATGAATGGCTGCTGTTGGAGTACAGCTGCACCTGGCTGCCGGTGAACCAGGACGCGGTGGTGGAGGCGGTGTCGAAGGGCGCCGCCCGCGTGCTGGGGTTGCCGGAGGCGGCGGTGGTGCCGTTCACGCCGCTGGAGGAGATCACGCAGGCGCTGGAGCGCCGATTGAAAGCGCTCGACCCGGCGGCGCTGGTGCGCCGCGCCGTCGCGCGTCAACCCCCCGTGGCTGCTGTGCCTTCCCCTCACCCCCGACCCCTCTCCCCGCAAGCGGGGCGAGGGGAGAAAGACAAAACCCGTAACCCGTCAAGCGCCCGCGTCGAGGCAGACCCCAAGCTGCCCGCGCCCCCGGTGCGCCCGAGACGGCTTTCTGACCCCTGACCCCTGACCCCTGAACCCTACGATGTTCATCCAACTCAAGAAAGACTACTTCGGCCAGAAGGCCGGCGCCCGCATCGACGTCGATGAACCCGTGGCGCAAACGCTGCTCACCCAGGGCATCGCCGAGGCGGTGCAGGGCGACCCGCTCGCCCCGATCATCGCCCGCTCGATGGAAACCATGCTCGCCAGCCTGACGGCGAGCCTCGATGACACGCTCAAGCAGTTCGCCGCCGCCCAGGCGAAGTCGCGCAAGAACGCCCTGCCCGCGATCTTCGGCCCCGGCGGCTCCGGCGACCCCGATCACACCTTCGGCCGTTTCCTGTTGGCCGTGCGCCAGCGGGATCTCAAGGCGCTGGACCAGATGGGCAGCCGCTTCGCCGACTGGGACCACGTCGGCCACAAGGCGGCGATGGCGGGCCAAACCGGCACCACCGGCGGCTACACCGTGCCGGGCGATTTCCTGCCGCGGCTGTTCGCCATCGCCTCCGAATCGTCGGTGGTCGAGCCGCGGGCCACGGTCATCCCGATGGCCACGGACACCATCGAGGTGCCGACGCTCGACGTGACCACCGCGCCGTCGGCCGGCGACACCGCCTTCTTCGGCGGCCTCAATCACCGAGACCGAGCCGGCCTTCAAGGGCCTGACGCTGACCGCCCACGAGCTGACCGGCTACACGCTCGCCTCCAACAGCCTGCTCGCCGACAACGCGGTGGGCCTGGAAGCGGTGCTGATGGAACTCTTCGGCCGGGCGCTCGGCTGGTACAAGGATTACGCCTTCCTGCGCGGCAACGGCGCGGGCAAGCCGCTCGGTGTGCTCAACGCCAACGCCCTGATTTCGGTGACGCGCTCGGCCGGCAGCGCCTTCACGCTGGCCGACGCCGCCGGCATGCTCGGCCGCCTGACGCCCGGTTGGTCGCCGGCCAACACCGTCTGGGCGATCCACCCGACGGTGATCGTCAAGCTGTACACGATGACCGGCAACACCGGCACCAGCGCCAACGTCGTCTTCCTCGACAACGCCCGGCAGCGGCCGACGATGATGCTGTTCGGCATCCCCATCGTGGTCAGCGAGAAGCTGCCGGCGCTGGGCACGCTCGGCGACGTGCTGCTCTTGGACCTGCGGCACTACCTGGTCGGCGACC
>VBJV01000066.1 GCA_005879785.1 Chloroflexota bacterium | reverse complement strand
CGCGGCGTGAACACCCACCACGGCCTTGCGCAGGTGTCGAAAGCCGGCGGACATCAGCGCGCGCATCGGTGGCACCGTCACCTCGGACTGCGGGTGGCCTTTCGAGCCAAGCGCGAGCGCCGGCCGCGGTCGCATGGGCAGCACCGCATCGAGGTCGGTGAACCCGAAGGGCAGGTCGCTCGCGGTGAGGCAGACGTAGTCGCCGCTGAAGAGCTCGAGCCCGCGGCGCGTGGCATGTCCGAGGCCCTGCGCCGAATTCGTGGCGACCACTCGGGTGACGTGCGCGCGGTACGTGGCGACGAGCTGCGCGCACACCGCGGCGGAGCGGTCGCCGCTGCCGTTCTCGACCAGGATCACCTCCGAGCCGGGAATGCCGTCCAGGCGCTCGACAAGACGGGCGACCACGGCGGGCAGCGCGTGCTCGTCGTTGTGCACGGGCAGGACATATGAGAGACGAGGGGCCGTGGCGGTCATGAGGCGGCGCCCACCAGAACCGGGGCCGTCGACGCCTCTTCGACGCGCGCCGCGACCTCGTGGGCGGGCAGGATCCCGTTGCGCTCGACGTCGATGTCGCCGTCGCCGTCGAGCAGGTCGAGGAAGTGCTCCAGTTGCAGCGCCAGCGGTTCACCACGATGACGCACGAAGGGCACGTCGACTGCCGTCTCAGCGCGATACATCGCCGAGCCTTCGACCTGCTCGTGGGCGAGGTGGCGGTACACGGTGACGTCCTGCCGGAGCAGGTCGATCTCGTACAGCGCGGTCGCCGTGGACACGAGGTGCGTGCGCACCTTGCGCTGGCCGGCCCGGCTGGCGGAAAGGGTGGCCAGCGCGCCGGAGTCGAAACCCAGCACGCAGTCGGACACCTCCGTGACCGCACCGCGTCCAGCGTCGCTGGTCACGGCACACACAGAGGCGACACCGTGCCCGCTGATGTAGCGAAGTGCGAGGTCGATCTCGTGGATGAGCAGGTCGAAAACGACGCTGAGCGTGCTCCGCGGCGTCATCGGCGAGTGACGCAACCCGACGACATGCAGCGGGTCCTCCTCGAGGAGCGACAGCACTGTCGTCACCGCGGGGTTGAAGCGCTCGACGAAGCCGCACATCAGCGGCAGTGCGAGACGCCGCGCCGCGTCGATGATGGCGGCGGACTCGCTCAGGGTCGCAGCCAGCGGTTTCTCGACCAAGAGGGGTCTGCCCTGCGACAGCAGTTGCAGCGCCTGCTCGGCGTGCAGTTGCGTCGGGGTCGCGATGACCGCGGCATCGCAGCGGGCTGCAGCCTCGATGTCGCGCGAGTACTCGCAGCCGACGCGCTGCGCGAGCGGCGCTACGCGGGCATGGTCAGGATCGACGATCACCGCCAGGTCGGTGCGATCCGACTCGGCGATGACGCGCGCGTGGTTCGCCCCCATCGACCCCACGCCCACCAGCGCAAGGCGACGGCGGGCAGTCACGCACTAAGTTTCAGCCGCCGCGATTCGATTTTCTGTATCGGCCGTATGGCGGAAACGCAACAATGGGACGAGCATTGCCGCCATTACGGTGACGGCGGCGATCGACCCGAAGAGCAGACCGAGCTCAACGCGCAGGAAGAGTGGTTGGATCAGCCACGTGAGAACGACGAAGACGGCCGCCCCCGCGGTCCATCCCGCCGCGACCCGGCGGTAGGCGGTCAGGGCGATCAGCGACTGGCCGAACACCTGACCGACCATGAAACCCGTACAGCTGAGCGACAGCAGCGCGAAGTCCAGGTTGCTCAGCGATCCCTTGAAGAGCCTTCCGGTCACGGGCGGGCCAAGGGCGGCGAATCCCAGCAGAGTGAGCACACCTACGGCGATGACCACAAGCAGCAGCTGGCGCACGAGATCTCGAAAATCGTCGTAGCGGCCGGCGGCGGCCAGCGCCGAGAGGCGCGGCAGCATTGCCGCCTGGAGCGCCTGGAAAAGGAAGATCGGGATGTAGGCGATCACGCGGCTGTTGAGGAAGCTGCCGGCGGCGGCCTGCCTGGAGGTGAGGTGCAGCACATATACGATGAACTGGACGGCGACCGTGCCGATGCTCAGCAGGAACTGGACACAAAGGGACCCAACCAGTAGGAAGCCCAGCGCATTGGTCACCTCAGGCCATGACGTCTGGCTTCCCCTCGTCAGCAGGCCACGCCGCCCGACAACGGCAAGGGCAAAGGCGATGAGCGAGGCAACGACGAGAGCCAGTCCGTAGGGCCCGGTGCTGCGCACATGCGCCAGCCCGAGGACCACGCAGAACGCAACACGGAGCAGGCCCTCCAGCGCCAGCAGCGTGCCATAAGGGATGAACCGCCCGTTGCCCGCGAGCGCGCCTCGAGCCAGGAACTGCAGCAGGTAGGCGACGAGGCCGATCGCGTAGCCCGACACGAGCGTCGTGTCTCCCGCGAACAAGGCGCGACTGATGGGAGCGGCCGCGAGCAAGACGGCAACGACAAGTGCCGCAGTCAAGCCAGTGCCGATCAGGGCGGCACGCAGCATCACGGGCAGGCCGCCATCGCCGCGCACACGGCGGGCTGCGATCGCCCGCGAGAGCGTCTGCTCGAACGGCATGTAGATGCCGTTGCCGCTCACGAACAGCAGTGCCCAGAACGTCGCCAGCGCCGAATAGCGCGTGCTGCTGAGAGAGTGATTGACGACCAGGAGGAAGCCATACGCCGACACGCCGGCGATGAACAGCCCAAGGCCGACCGCGAGCGTCCCGGTGGGCAGCGGATTGCGACGCCGCAAGCCGGCGAGGCTACGGGTAGATGCCACGCACCGCAGTCGCGTCAGCGACCCTTTTCACCGCCACGAGGTAGGCGCCGAGCCGCAACGACGTGCTGTGCGAGTCCGCTTGCTCGCACATCTGTGCGAACGCGCGGCGCAGGATCCGCTCGAGCCGCTCGTTGATCTCGCCTTCCTCCCAGAAGAGCGACTGCAGGTCCTGCACCCACTCGAAGTACGAGACGGTCACGCCGCCCGCGTTGGCGAGGATGTCCGGCACAACGGTGATGCCTCGCTTCTCCAGGATCACGTCGGCGTCCGGGGTGGTCGGTCCGTTGGCGCCCTCGACGATGAGCCGGGCCTGGATCCGCCCCGCGTTGCGGGCGCTGATCTGGTTCTCGAGGGCTGCCGGCACCAGCACGTCGACGGGCAGCTCGAGGAGCTCGCTGTTGCTCACCGACCGCGTGCCCGGGAATCCTGCGATACCGCCAGTACGCGTGCGGTGCGCCATCAACTCGTCCATGTCGAGGCCGTGCTCGGAGTAGATACCGCCAGTGACGTCTGAAACTGCGCAGATTGTGAACCCCGCCTTGGCCATGAGGTGCGCGCTGACGCTGCCGACATTGCCGAAGCCCTGCACCGCGACTGTCGTGCCGTGCGGGTCGGTGCCCAGCCTGTGGCAGGCCTCGATGGCCACGATCGTGACGCCGCGTCCGGTGGCGGTGGGCCGTCCCTCACTGCCGCCGATGTCCAGCGGTTTTCCGGTGACGACCGCGGGGACGGAGTAGCCTGCCTCCATCGAGATCGTGTCCATGATCCAGGCCATGATCTCGCCGCTGGTGTTGACATCCGGCGCGGGAATGTCGGATTCGGGCCCGACCAGGACGCTGATCTCGCTGGCGAACCGTCGCGTGAGCCGCTCCAGCTCCCGATGCGACAGCTCCGCGGGATCGACCACCACGCCTCCCTTGGCGCCGCCGAACGGGATGTTGACGAGCGCGCACTTCCAGGTCATCCACATGGCCAGCGCCTTTACCTCGTCGAGGTCGGTGGCGGCATGGAAGCGAATACCTCCCTTGGCGGGGCCGCGGGTGACGTTGTGCTGGACGCGGTAGCCCTCGAACATGCGCAGGCCGCCTGCGTCCATCTTCACCGGGAAGCGGACGACGAGCTCGCGGCGGACATCGCGCAGCACCTCGCGAAGGCCCGGTGAGAGGTCGAGAATCGCAGCCGCATTGTCGAACTGCCGCTGCGCGTTGAGCCAGGGGTTTTCGGCTTCCATGGAGACGACGGCGGCGCTGGTCACGGCCCCGAGCCTATCAGGGCTATGCGGCCGTCACCTCAGGGGACGGTGAAGCTGGTGTCGCCGAGCAGCGCGCCCTGCAGTTGGGCCATCACCGTGTATACGCCGGCCGCAAAGCCGCCGGCGGGCGCGTCGAGCGCGATCACCGCCTCTCCGCCCGATGCGAGCACATAACTCCGCCGCAGCACGGTGGTGGTGGCGGCGGTCGATATCGTGCGCGATACGACGAGCAGCGTCAGCGGATCCACCGCCCGGCCGCGGTAGTGGACGTCGACGAAGACGCTAGGGGTGCCGCGAGCGAAGATCCGCGCGGTCGGCGCTGTGACCGCCTGGCTCGGTATCGAGGCAGCCACGGTGCGCAAGGCCGTCAGCGCCACCGAGGGCGGGCCCTGTCCAGGCTGTGAGACAGCCGGACGCTGGAAGAAACGTAGCAGCAGCAGCGCCGCGGTCCCGGCGAGCAGTAGGCAGAGGAGCGCAGTCACCGCTCTCACGCGCCGCGATCGCCGCCCGGCGGCAGCTAGCAGCGCGCGTGCATCGGCGGCGCCATCGCGAATGAGGCGGTCAGGCCGGTGGCGTGTCCCGTCCGGTACCGGCTCCATGGCGGCACTCAGCGTCCACGGCCGTCCGGGCGCAGCGCTCGCCGGCGCCACCCTGGCCCGAGGCATCACGGCGTCCGGGATGCGGCCGGCATTGCGGCGCAGGACCAACGTGCCGCTGGCGGGGCTCAGCGCGTGGCCATACCGGTCGATCTCGGCCAGGGCTTCAGCCAGCTCGCGGCTGAACCTAGCGGGGCTGCCATGCATCGCTGCCGAACGTACCAAGCACCCCGGAGGCGATCCCGTCGCGTTCGCGTTTCGTCACGCCCGTACCATCGGCCGGTGCCGCACGTAGCGCCCCTTCCAGAGCTGGCCCCGTTGGCGCTGATGCTCGTGCTGCTCGAGCTGGCCGCGGGTACCACGGTGGCGGCATTCGCCGTCGACCTGATCGCCCGAGTGGGCCGCGGCTACATCGGCACGACGGCGGCGATATGCGCGGCGGTGATGGGCGTGGAGGTGGTCATCGCAGCCAATGTGCCGGCTGGTGCGCAGTTGCTCGCGGGACCGCTGGCGGCGGGGGCGCTGAGCTCGCTCGTGCATTGGTCGATCGGCCTCATGGCCGCGCTCGTGGCGTATACCGCCTTCTGCGCTGTCGGTACCGACCCGGCTCGACGCGTCGTCGGTCTGGCAACGATCGCCGTGGCGGCGGTCGCGCTCGCCCAGGCCGTGGTCGCGTTCGGACCCGCGCTCGGTGGTTCGCTGGCGACGGTGGCAGCCTTCGCGCCGGCTGCGCTGCTTGCCGGGAGCACGCTCGCGGGCATGCTGCTCGGCCACTGGTATCTGGTCGTGCCGAGCCTCTCATTCCGGCCGCTGCGGCGCTCCATCGACATCGTGTTCATCGCTGTTGCAGCGCAGGCGGTCGTGCTCGGCATCGTGCTTGCGGTCGCGTCACCGATGGAGCGGGAGGCGATGCTGCGCAGTCACTACGGAGTCGTTTTCTGGCTGCTCGTAGTGTTGACGCGCTATTTCGCGCGCATCAGGGCGAACCAGCCGGCCACCGCGATGCTGTATGTGCTGATAATCAGCGCGGTCATGGGCGTGGTGCCGGCGCACCTGCTGTTCTTCGTCAGCGGGATACCCGTGTAACCGACGCCGAACGGTTCAGTCGGTGCGGCCTGCCGGCCCGGGAATCACATCGGAGGGTTCGACGGTCCCAGTGAGGTGCGTGTAGAGCACGAGCCCACCGCCGGTGATCTTCGAGTACGTGATACCGCGCTCGTGACATACGCGCTCGAGCTCGGCCATGCCGGCCTGGCCTTCCACGAAGACCCAACTCGGGTGAAGCGCGGTTTCAACCGCCATCTGGCGCTGCGGAAAGCCAACGTAGCCGCCGTACTCGCCGATCGGCAGCGTGTCGCCGCTGAAGTACGCGAGCGGGTGCGAGAGCCAGAACTGCGCCCACACAGCCGTGGGGTGCTGGGCACGGATCATCGAGATGCCCGGGCCGAGGTCGAACGGCACCCGCGAGCCGACCGCGTAATCGGACATGTCCGGAAGTGATCCGGCGGCGGCAATCACGTTGATGGTCAACCACGCTGCGGTCGCAACCAGCGAAATCCAGCGCCCAGACCACCGCACCAGCAGGACGGTCGCGACTGCAATCACCAGGGGAACCGCCAACGGCATCAGATAGCGCGGCTCGCACGGAATCGAATCGAGCCGGCTGACGGCGAGGTAGATGAGGGTGGCCGGCACAAGCACTAGGCAGACATCGAGCGGCTCGAACTCGGAGAGCCCGCCGCTGACGATGTTTCGCAGCGACCGCCGGCGCAGCCAAAGCACGGCTACCAGCAGAGCAACCAGCGAGCCATCGCTCACGGCCGTGGGCACAATGGTGTGCCGGCAGTCGCTGCTCCCTCCGACGAAGACGGGCAGCTGGTCGTTGACGAGCGCCGAGACCCCGCCCGTGAAACTGGTGAATGCCCTCGGGATAGCACGGATGCTGTGCAGATGGTTCGGCACGTTGTACGCGATCCACGGGGCCAGCCCGATCAACCCTGTCACGCACGCCAGTGCCCCGCCGCGGAGCGTACGCCGCCATCCGGTGACTGGCGCGCGCACCAGGAGTGCGGTGGCGATGACCGCGAACACAACCGCGATCAGCACGTCGGACCAGAGAGCCAGTCCGACCACGAATCCCAGCAGCGCCCACCAGCGAAACCAGCCACGGGTGCCCCAGCCGATTCGAGCACAGAGGATCAACGCGACAGCCTCGAAGATGGGCAGCTCGACGTATCCGCCACGCAGCTTGGCGCTCCAGTAAACGGCGAACAGTGGAAAGACCGCGGCCACGCCGGCCGTGAGCAATCCCGCTCTATGACTCTTGAACAGCACCCGTCCCAGTGCATACATGCTCAGCACATACAGCGCGCCGGTCACGGCGAGTGCCAGCCGCACGGCGAGCAAGCCGGGGCCCAGCAGCGCGATGAACGGCGCAGAGACATAGGCGTCGAGCGCGCCCAGGTACTGAGCGTCGGGCTCCATCAGCACGAACTGGCCGTGGTTCAGGTGGAGACCGGCCAGCGCGAGCGCGGCCTCGTCTGCATCGATCTGGGTCCGCATCCCCAGGACGAGGCGGACACCAAAGCCGAGCAGCATCAGAATAGCGAGGGATGCGGCCACCGAGATTGCCCGGCTTCGGGTCATCGCAGATGCCACGCGACCCATGTTCGCGGCGAGAGGGTTCGGTGCGGAGTCGGGGCTGCCGTGGATGGCTGCGAAGGTCCTAAAAGCAGGGGGCGTTTGGATAGAATGGCGCAATCAGGGTCAGGAGCTCCCTTCAGACAGGCGGTGGCAATGCCCAATCCACAACCGCGAGGCTCGATCAGTCCCGCTCCCGGTCATCGCCGCTGGGGAGTCGGGCTCGCCATCGCGATCATGATCTGCGTCATCGGCATCGGCTCGGCTCGAGCAGCCGTGCCGACGGCCGGCTCGACCCACCCGCGGATCACGCAACTCCCGTTTCACCCGCATCACGTCGCATCGCCTGGCAGCCACGCCGGTCACCTTGTTGCCATCGGCAAGCCGCATCCACTGCGGGCAGTGGGTCAGCGGACGGCGAGGCGCTTCATCCGCCGGAGTCAGACGAAGCAGCGGTCGGCGGTGAGGCAGTTGTCCACGTCGACGACTACGTCGGCAGCCGTGTCTTCGACCAATCCACCCTCCTTGCTCCAGAGCTCTCCCGGCGAGGCACAGTCCGCCGCCATCGCGGCGTTCGGGGCTGACCAGGAGGTGGCGCCTCCCGATGCCGATGTCGCCGTCGGACCAAGAGACGTCGCGGAGACGGTGAACAACACCCTCGCCTTTTTCCTGCGCACCGGGGCACCCAGCGGCGCGCTGGACATCAACAAGTTCGTCGGAGCCCCTGCGGGCTCGCACGTCACCGACCCGCGAATCATCTACAACCAGCAGTCGGGTCGGTTCATCTTCAGCGTTCTGAGCCTCTCCGATACGTCCTGCTCGTCGATGGTGTTCTTGCTGATCTCAGATTCGGCGGATCCGAAAGGGACGTGGTTCGAGGTGGCGATTCCAGAGCAGTCGTCCAGCAACTTCGGAGACCAACCGCGTCTCGGCGTCTCGGACAACCTGGTGACAGTGTCGGTGGACGCCTACTCGTGCGCCGATTCGAGCTTTGTCGGTGACGAGCTCGTGGTGATCCAGAAGTCGGATCTGATTGCCCATGCCATCGGGGCGCACAGCGCCAATTTCTACAACCAAGGCCCGTTCGGCCTGCTGCCGGTTCAGTCGATCGGGCCGACTACCACTCAGTACGTCATCTTCAACGACTCCAATCCAGGCAACAGGGTGGGGATCTATGTGTTGAGGGGAACGCCTGAAGCGCAGAACGTCACCGTCGCCTTCGGCGCGCAACCCATGAACACCCCCACCGCGGTGGGTCCCAACGGGCGGACCGCGGCGGCAAAACAGAACGGCCCCACAACGCTGGCGACCGGCGACGATCGGTTTCTGAACGCCGTGTGGCAGAACGGGCACATCTGGACCGCTGGTGGCACCAACTGCACGCCCAGCGGTGACACCGTCGTCAGGTCGTGTCTTGCCTATCTGCGCATCGACGCCGACGCCGGCGGCAGCGTCACCGGTGATCTCCAGTTGCCCTTTGTGGGCGTGAGCGGGAAGTATCTCTACTACCCCGCCGTGTCGGTGGATCGCGCGGACAATCTTGTCACGGTCTTCAATGAGTCCTCTGCCACCACCTTCGAATCCATCGTGGTCGCCGGCATCAACGTGGCGGCTGGAGGGACCACCCTGACGTCCTTCACAACCTTGCACACCAGCGCGACCTACTACAACTACGGCGGGACGACCTGCCAAACGTTGACTGCCGGATGCAGGTGGGGCGATTACGGAGGGGCAGCGCAGGATCCAAC
>VBJV01000308.1:1735-4155 GCA_005879785.1 Chloroflexota bacterium | reverse complement strand
GTAAGACTGCTGATCTGACGTTCGTTCACGTTCACGCCGATGTCCATCTGCTCCCTGGCTGATCTCCCCGAGTGCAGCATACACCGCGTCGACCATCCTCCTCTGGACCTCACAACGCATCGGACCCGGCGCCCATCCGGCGCTCCAGCGCCGTCGCGCTCACGAGCAGCCGCCGGTCGCGCGAGCCGGCGCCCGCGATAGAGGGGAACAGCTCGCTTTCATGTGGTCGCAGTAGTTCGGTGCTACGTCGCGGTTCATACGCGCTGGTATACACGACATGCCGGCGTTCATATTGCGTTGACATCGTGCAAACTGCCGTGCAGCATTAAGTCGTCGATGTGCGGATCGCACCGCCCGGGCTCACCTGCCTGAACCCGGACGTGTTTGAGATCCAAGCGGCGCGACGATCCCGCCACCAGCCACCGGGATAAGAACGCCGCCTTCCCGCCTCGACGCACCGTTTCTCTCTCTCTCTCTCTCTCTCTCCAGCGGTGAGGTGAAGCATGTCTGCGAGGCGCAGCAAGGCCCGCGCATGGGCGCGCGGCCTGTGGTTCGGTGTTGTATTCGGCGCACTTTGTGCGGCTGGGGCCGGCGCGGCGCTCGCCGGTACGGGTTGTCCGCCCGGCACGATCCCGGCGGCGGTGACCGGCACGATGGCCGGCTTCGGAATCGACGGGAACCTCCAGGCCGGCGACGGCTTCGGGAACGACTGGTTCGGGATCGCCGGCGGCGATGTCGGCGGCGTGCTCTCGCGCTCGACCTGCGCCCCGACCCCGGCCGGGACGCCGGACTCGTTCTTCGGCGGCCCGGGCAGCAACAGCGACGGCAATTGGGCCGGCGCCGGGCTGGATCGCGTCTTCGGCGGCACCAGCAACAAGGACGAGAACTGCATCGGGCCGGGCGTGGTCGTGGGGAACTGGACCTACAAGTGCGGCAGCGGCCCGATGAAGGACGACATCACCGAGGTGTACCTCACGCGGCGGAAGTCGGCGAGCGCACCATTCTCATTCTTGGGGTCGGCGATCGCTCCACCAGCGGTGACAAGAACCTGGGCGTGGTGTTCTTCCGCAACGGGATCACCAGCCAGGGCGGGTCGTGCTCCGGCATCCTCGCCGGCAACGGACCGAATTGCGGGCACACGAACGGCGACCGCTTCTTCGCCATCGAGTTCAGCAACGGCGGCGCCCAGGCGTGCTTCATCGAGCGCAAGTGGGTGAACGACCACTACGAGGCCGTCACGCCGCCGCCGGGGAGCGACCCGCTGGTGATCGCGGCCGTGAGCCAGGCGTCGGTTCCTGCGCCCTGCGGCGCGGTGGCCACCGGCGCGAGCGGCGCGGTCGCGCGCTCGTACGAGGCCCGGCAGTTCTCGGAGATCGCGTTCGATCTCACGGCGCTGGGCGTTCCCAACGAGGAGCTGTGCGGACCCGACTTCGACATCATGATCCAGACGCGCTCCTCGACGTCGCTCACCGCCGAGCTCAAAGACTTCGTGATCGTTCCGTTCAGCCCGCTGCCCAGCCCAAGCGCCGCCGTGCCGCAGCTGGAAGTATGCGCCGGCACCAGCGCCGAGCTGTGCGCCAACGCCGCGAGCGGGCAGCCGCCGTATCGCTACCTGTGGAGCACGGGCGAGACGAGCGAGTGCATCCGGACCACCAGGGCCGGGTCTTATTCGGTCACCGTGACGGACGCCAACGGCTGCAGCGGCGCGGACACCGGCTCGGTGGTCGTGAACCCGAACCCGACGGCCGCTGTGCCGAGCCTGGAGGTGTGCGAGGGCAGCAGCGCCCAGCTGTGCGCGAACGCCGCGGCCGGAACGCCGCCGTATCGCTACCAGTGGAGCACGGGCGAGACGAGCGCGTGCATCACGGTGGCGCAGGCAGGCAACTACGACGTCACGGTGACGGACGCCAAGGGCTGCCAGGTGACGAGCCGCGGCGCGCTGGCGGTGAACCCGAAGCCGACGGCGGCCGTGCCGAGCCTCGAGGTCTGCGCGGGTAGCAGCGCCGAGCTGTGCGCGAACGCCGCGAGCGGAACGCCGCCCTATCGCTACCAGTGGAGCACGGGCGAGACGAGCGCGTGCATCACGGTGGCGCAGGCCGGGAGCTACGACGTCACGGTGACGGACGCCAAGGGCTGCCAGGCGACGAGCCGCGGCGCGTTGGCCGTGAACCCCAGACCTACGGCGGCGGTGCCGAGCCTGGAGGTGTGCGAGGGCGGGAGCGCAGAGCTGTGCGCGAACGCCGCGGGCGGAACGCCGCCCTATCGCTATCTGTGGAGCACCGGCGCGATCGGCTCGTGCATCACGGTGGCGCAGGCGGGCAACTACGACGTCACGGTGACGGACGCCAAGGGCTGCCAGGCGACGAGCCGCGGCGCGCTGGCGGTGAACCCCAAGCCGACTGCGGCCGTGCCGAACCTGG
>VBJV01000308.1:0-1623 GCA_005879785.1 Chloroflexota bacterium | reverse complement strand
AGGCAGGCAACTACGACGTCACGGTGACGGACGCCAAGGGCTGCCAGGTGACGAGCCGCGGCGCGCTGGCGGTGAACCCCCTGCCGACGGCGGCGGTGCCCGATACGCAAGTGTGCGGCTCCGTCGCGCCCGTGCAACTGTGCGCCAACGCGGCGGGCGGCACGCCTCCCTACACGTACAAATGGAGCACGGGCGCCACCGCCGCCTGCATCTCGGTGACCTCGGGGGGCAGCTACTCCGTGACCGTGACCGACGCCAAGGGCTGCACCGTGGCCGACGCCGGGGACGTTCGCGAGAACTGCCTGCAGGGCTGCACGCCAGGCTTCTGGTGCGGCGGCGTGGGGAACACGATGTGGAACACGGCCTCGGATCCGCAGTGGACGGCGCTCGGCGGAGTGGGCGTCAATCCGTACACGCTCGGGACCCGGTTCGAGTCGTTCTTCGCTCCCTCGTCGGCCATCGCGGATGCCAGCACGATGTCGGACCTGCTCTGCAACGGAGCCGGTTCCACGGCGGCCGGGAAGGCCGCACGCGCGGTGATCGCCGCCTACCTCAATGCCTCGTTCGGCCTGTCGTTCGGGTACTCGCCGGCGCAGATCGCCGCGCGGTGGGCCNNGCGAACCAAAGAGACTGCCCGATCGGGCGCTCGGCGGTTCTGGCCGCCGAGACCGCGTTGCAGACGACGGCTCCCGTGCCCGGCGGGGAGCTCGACTACTACCGCGCGTCGCCCAATCCGTTCACCGGCACGACGCGGTTCGCGTTCCTCGTCCCCTCGGGTTCCGAGGCGAACGTGAGCGTCGCGGTGTACGACCTGCTGGGCCGGCGGGTTCGCGGTCTGGCGAGCGGCGTCATGAGCCCAGGCCGTCACGAGGCCGGCTGGGACGGTCGTGACGAAAGCGGCAACCTGGTCAAGCGTGGGCTCTACTTCGTGAGCACGACCGTGGGGTCCCAGCGGCGCACGATCCAGGTGTTGTTCTTGAAGTAGTCGCGTCTCGAGTCACCCGGGCCGGTGTCCTACGGCCCGGGCGCCGTTCACCGGCGGCCTCGCCCGATGTGGGCGGGGCCGCCGCCGTGTGCTGGGCGCTCCGCTCGAGCCGCGAGCGCGCCCGTGTCACTGCTCGGCGCTCCGTTCCAGCCGTGAGCGCGCCCGTGTCACTGCTCGGCGCGGGCTCGACGAGCCACGTAGATCTTGCCCCCGACCCAGCACTGCGGGATGGCCAGCACGGCGAGCAGGATGGCGTACCACCGGGGGCCGAGCCCCAGGTTCCATGTGGAGACGATGCCCACGGTTCCCAGGACGACGCCGACCAGGCCGAGGATCATCGCATGCCTCATCGGCCGGTCGGGCGCGAGCCGCGCGGTGAGCCACGCTCCGAAGATGCTGATCACGATGCGGTAAGAAGTGGCGAGCAGGGCGAGCCGATCGTCGATCGGCTGGTGGATCGGCGGGAAGACTTTCGTGACGTGGAGCACGATGTCGACCAGCGTGGTGACCACGATGATGAAGAGCACGCCAGCGACGACTGCCCAGATGGATCTCGAAACCATGACCTGCCTCCTGAAGGGGCGCCAGCCTTGGCGCCTGCAAGCGGAAGTCGGAGCCGACGCGAGATTCTGGACCCC
>VBJV01000077.1:7668-20048 GCA_005879785.1 Chloroflexota bacterium | reverse complement strand
TCCTTCGGTCGCGAGATTGTGCGCCACGGCTGGCACAATGCGCTACCTCTGGGAGGACAGGAGGTTCTTTGAGTGCGGTCGCGCCGGTTCGTGGTGACCGTTGTCGGTGTCGCCGTGCTCGGCTTGCTCGCCGCCGCGGGCGTGGTCGGCGGCCTCCGCCTCGCCGCCACGCCACCGGCGCCGCGGGTGACCATCACTGCGACCGGCACCATCTCCGCGGGCGCCAGCGCGCCGTCGATCACGGTGCCGATTCGTGGCAGCCTGGCGCTGGTCGCGGGCGGCAAGCACCTCCTCCCCGCAGGGCCGGCGGTTCTCGTCGACGACGACGCGCGGGCGGTGCGCCCCATCGCATCTGTGGCAAAGACGCTGACGGCGCTCGTCGTGCTCCAGGACAAACCACTCGCTGCCACCGAGACCGGTCCCGAGTACGTGATCACGGCGCAGGACGTGGCCTTCTACAGAGCGAGTGTCGCCGAGGGCGGTTCGTCGACGTTCGTCTCCACGGGCGAGCAGTTCACCGAGCGCCAGCTACAACATAGCCATGACCCTCGCCGAGTGGGTGTCGGCAACGGAAACGGCGTTCGTGGCGCGCGAGAACGCACTCGCCGCGTCCCTGGGTATGGCGGACACCACCATCACCGACCCGAGCGGCTTCGATGCCGGCACGCGTTCGACCGCGATCGACCTCACCAAGCTCGGCAACGCCGCCCTGGCCAACCCGGCGCTGGCGTCGATCGTCGCCGAGCGGAGCGCGGCGCTTCCCAGCGGCCAGACCGTGCCGAACTTCAACACCGCGCTGGCGCAGCCGGGCTGGCTGGGCATCAAGACGGGCGACAGCGACGCCGCCGGCGGCTGCCTGCTCTTCGCCGCCAGGCGCGCACCTGACGGCGACGACAATCCTGACGACGCTGTCACGCCCATCGGCGCCGTCCTGGGAGAGCATTCGCTGCTGGCGAAGCCCGGCGGCGAGGACGATCGCGCAGCCGCGATCTTCGACGCGGTGCAGGCAGTCGACACCGCCATGAAGGGGTACGTGGCCCTGCGGCCGTCGGCGCTGTCCACAGCGCCCACGCTGTCGGGCCAGGTGACCACGGCCTGGGGCAGCACCTCGTCGCTCGAGTTGGGCAGTCCCGCCGTCGTGTCGTCGGTGGTGCTTCGCATGGGCGCAGCGCTGTCGCTGCGCGAGCACATGCTGCGGACCAGCGCACCGTTGCGCGCCGGTGCGCGCGTCGGCAGTGTCGAGCTGCTGTTCGGGGACACGATCGCGCTGTCGTGGCCGGTGCTCACAGCTCGTGCCGTGGAAGCGCCCGGCTTCTTCTGGCGGCTGCAGCACGACTGAATTCATGCCAACGGGGGATTCCGTTTGGCGAGACAGCCCGCGTAGCGTTGGCGACGATGGCACGGCCACAGAACCGAACGCGAGTTCCGCTGCACGCCGGGATCGTGATCGGGTGTGTGCTCATGATTGCAGCGTGCGCGACGAGAGCGCCGGCAACGCTCAGCGCGAGCGCATCGCCGTCCGCAGGCGCTCCACGTCTTGCCGGCACCATCTCCGTCAACGGCGGGGTGACCCTCACCTCGCGCTTCAGCAGTACCGCTCAGATCGATGTCGACGGCACAGTCACACCCGCGCCAACCGCTTCGACATGCGCCGACTTCGCCCGCGGGATGCAGCCGGACCCTGCGGCGTTCGCGGCGCCGACCGTGGAGACGGCGGGAGATACGACGGTGTACCTCAGAGCAACCATCGCCGCCGGCTATCGCGGCGCCGGTACGTATACGAGCCGGTCGAACCCAGCGCTGACCGGCACGCTCGTCTACGGGTCTGGTATGGGCACTGGGCAAAGTGGGGTGTTCACCGTGTTCCGTTCCAGCATCCACGGCAATACAACGCTCACGGTGGCCGCGGATGGTTCGGGGATGCTCGAGTTCTCCGACTGGGGAAGCGACGAATACAAGGGTGGCAAGGGGACGGTCGATGTCTCGGGCACCGTCACCTGGAGGTGCCGTTGACCGCGGCTTACGCGATCAGTCGGTAGAAGCGCCAGAAATCGTGCTCGATGGGCAGGACTTCAACGCCGCTGTACCCCGCCTCGGCGGCGTAGCGACGCAGGGTTGATGCGCGCATCACGGTGCCGGTGCCCGCCGCCGGCTGCTCGACCATGCCCACCGGCAGGCAGTGCAGCGCACTCCAGCCATACATGAAGCGCTCGATGACGTCGCCGGGCGCGCTGAATTCATCAGCGACCCGCTCGTCGCCGATGATGACCACACCGTGCGGCGCACGCAGCTGACGCATCGCGCGCAGCGCTCCGACCGGATCCGCCATGTCGTGCACCGTCTCGAAGGCTGTCACCAGGTCGTACGTACCAGCCAGCCGAGGATCGGCGGCGTCGCGAACGTCGAATCGGACCCGCTCGCCGAGATCGAACTCGGCGGCGTTGCGACGGGCATCGGCTATCGACGCGGGGTCGAGGTCGAAGCCGTGCACGGTCGTCTTCGGATAGGCACGAGCGATGGCCAGCGTCGACCAGCCAGTGCCGCAGCCCACGTCGGCGACGCGCGCCGGCGGCTCCGACTTGAGCCGTGCGTCGACGTCGCTGAGCGCGGGCAGCCACTGGCTACCGAGCAGGTTGAGGTACATCGGGCGGTTGCCGCGGGCAATCGCGTCTCGGGTGTCCTGTCCGTACGCTTCGTAGGGCACACCGCCCCCGCCGCGAAATGCCTCGAGAATCGCGGGCAGAGTGCCGCCGATGCCCGCCACGGCCAGCGCGAGTGGCACGAGAAAATTCACGCTCTCCTCGTCGGTCAGAACCTCCGCATGCGCCGCAGGAAGGCGATAGCCGCGGTCGTGCGGGCTGCTCGACGCATCGGCCTCGAGAATCCCCGCCACCGCTTGCTCCTCGAGCCACTCACGCGCATACCGTTCCGCTATCCCCGCCGCCGCGGCGACCTGCGCTGCCGTCATCGAGGCAGTCGCAGCGTTGAGGGTTCGGTAGAGGCCGAGCCGCTCACCGATATACACGTGCAACAGCTCGAGTGAGCCGACGGTGGCATTGAAGAGCCGCTCGACCAGTGCCTCTCTGCGCGAGACGTCGTGTTCCGCCCCGGAGCGCACGGTGTTCATGGATGACCTCGTGGACCGGGGCCCTCGAGCACGTGCTCGACACGCACGGCGATGAGCTTGCGCACCAGGTCGGTGGGAAGCGGCGTGTCGATTGGGAAGTGCAACGAGCCGCTCGTGGTCTGGTAGCCGCGTAGCTCCTTGCGCAGCTCGGGAAACACCGAACCGCTGTGGGGCAGATAGCTCAGGTGGTTTTTGAAAGCGGCAAATCCCGCCACCACCTTGCCGTGCAGTCGAAATGCCGGCATCCCATAGGAGATGCACTGCTCCGCGTCCGGAATGGTGCTCACGATGACCTGGTGGAGCGCGCTCAACGTGCTGCGCTTGGGCTCGTCAAGAGCGGCGAGGTAGGCGTCGATCTCCTGCTTCGACACGCGGCGATTATCAGCCGTCCGATGAGGGGCGGTGCCGGCAGGACGCCATGTCCACGCGCGATCCACGGAAGCGCACACCCTCCGCCATGAGCATCTGCCGCTGGCGCTCATGATCCGGCGCCGCCAGGGACCCGTCCGCGTGCACCACCCGGTGCCACGGAACGGCGTGATCGGTGCCGGCGAGCAGGCTGCCCACCTGGCGAGGTGACGCGGCCCCGGCGCACGCTGCGATGTCGCCGTAGCTCATGACGCATCCCCGCGGTATGGTGCGGATGCAGCCGAGAATCTCAGGAGCGCTGCCGCGGGAGGCCGCTGCGGTGCCGGTCCGAGTGCGTCTGCGAACGACCATCGTGCGCTTGCGATCCTTCAGGCCGCGCTCGGTCGCCTGGCTCGAAAACGGAACACGCCCTTGGCCTGTGCCACGTTCGCCTCGGCGAAACCGGCGGCCACCAAGCGGGCACCGAAGTTGTCGGGATCGACCAGCACCATCGTGTCGAAGAGATGGGCGAGGCGGAACACGAAGCTCGCCGTGCTGTCGGAGCCGGCGAATGTACCGCCGGGGCGCAGCACCCGGCGCACTTCGGCGAGAACCTGGTCCTGCTGCCCGGCTGATGGCACGTGATGGAGCATGGTGAACGAGACGACGCTGCTGAAGCGCCCGTCCGCAAACGGCATCGCCATGGCGTCGCCAGTCACCACTTCCACATTGGTGCCAGCCATACGTAGCCGCAGCGCGCCGGCAAGCGCTGGATCGACCTCGATGGCGGTGAGCTTCGGCGCCCAGTTTCGCAACCTGTCAGTGGTCAGCCCGGGTCCTGGGCCGATTTCAAGGACATCATCACCAGGAACGAGGTCGCCCAACACCCACGGCATGAGCATCTCATGAAGCGCAGAGGCCCAGCGGTCACTGTGGCAGTACCACCGGTGGAACCGGTTCACGCCTCTCGATTATCGATAGATCCCGCCTGTTCCAGACGCAGCGTGTGAGCAACGACCACGCGTCGGAGAAGGTCGATCAGACGTGTGCTGGTGTGCGGTCGTCCAGAGGAGCTTCCCTAGTGCGCGTGATCACCTGATCGAGCTCGGCCTTGATGACGCCATAACACTCACAGGCGACCGCCTCCAGGCCTGCGCGATCGAGAATCGTGATCTCGCCTCTCTGGTAGCGAATGAGGCCGGCTGCTTGCAAGATCCCGGCTGACAGAGTGACTGTGGCACGGCGGGAACCAAGCATCTGGCCCAGGAACTCATGCGTGATCGCGAATTCGTCGACACCCACACGATCGTGGCTCATCAGCAGCCAGCGGCTGAGCCGTTCCTCATTCGAGTGCAGCCGGTTGCAGGCGGCCGCTTGAGCGACCTGACCGACGAAGGCCTGGACGTACCTCCGCACCAGCTCCTCAAAAATGTCGTGTTCGTTCGTCGCAGCGAGAAAGTCGCTGGCGGACATTCGCAAAGAGTGGCCGGCGACCTGCGCAATGGCTCGCACGGCGAGAGAACCGCCGGGGACTAGCGGCACCCCCACGACTCCCTCGTTCCCCACCGTCGCCACCTCCACGATGGCTCCGTCCTGGAGAGGCGTGACCAATGAGATGACGACGTCCAGCGGAAAGTAAACGTTGCTGATCGTCTGACCGGGCTCGAACAGTACGGTCCTGACACCGAGTCTGAGCCGCTGTGCGTTCGAGAGGATCCGCTCGCGCTGTGCCCGTGGCAGCGCGTCGAGAAGCTGATTTCCGTGACCGTTGCGTTGGGTGGTGATGCTAGAGAGCATGCCTATGACCCGTTGGAGGTGACTGCAAGGACACTGTACGGTAGCGTACTGACCAGGTCAATAGAGGCGCGCACCATGGATCAGCGGGCTGCGCTTGCGCCAACGCAGTTTCTCCCACCTGACCGAACGGCGTGTGGTGGCTTGATCATGAGCAGCGGGCGGGCGAGGGGAGTTGCGACTGTGCTCTCCAGCCGATCCGCCGGAGTCCTTGTCGAACTCTCGGCCGATATCGCGTGCGTCATGGGGTTCGATGGTCAGCTCAGGCAGCTCAACGCCAGCTGGCAGCGTGAGCTCGGTTATCCGGTCGATACGCTCCGTTCGGTGCCGTACGTGACCTTGGTCCACCCCGACGACCGAGACGAAACCCTCCGACGCATCGCGACGCTGACGGCCGGCGGAGCCGATGCGATCGAGATCGAGAACCGCTTCCAGTGTCACGATGGGACGTACCGATGGCTGCGCTGGCAGCTCACCGTCGATCGCGGTGAAGAGCTCTTGTACTGTATTGCCCGGGACATCACTGACTCGAAACTTGGCGACGGTGCCCCCGACTCAGCCGCGCGATACGGGTTAATGTTTGATGCCACGGATGCCATCGCTGTGCTTGATGGCGACGGCGTGCTCACGTACGTTTCGCCGGCGTCTTTGCAGCTCCTCGGTTACGCGCCCGAAGAGCTGGTTGGAAAGCCGATTGTGGGGTTGATCCACCCTGAAGACGGGGCGCTTGCGGGCATCGCCCGAAAACGAGCCACAGGCACGAACGACACAAGCAGCGTCACTCTCCGCTACCGGCAGAAGGATAGCTCGTATGCCTGGATCGAAAGCAGGAGCAAGTCCATCATCGATCCGCCGACCGGTGCAGTGCGCGAAACCCTGACGGTGATGCGCGACGTTGGCGAACGGAAAGAGGCACAACTGGCCATCGAACGCCTGGCGCTGACCGATGCGCTGACAGGGCTTGCCAACCGTCTTCTGCTCTCGGACCGGTTGAATCAATGCCTCAAACGGCTGAAGCGCACACGTGGGCTCGTCGGGGTGCTCATGCTGGACCTCGATCACTTCAAGGTCATCAACGACACACTCGGCCACCAGGTCGGCGACGCCGTGCTGGTGGCCGCTGCGCATCGCCTTCAGCACCTAGCCCGCCCGGACGACACCGTTGCGCGGTTCGGTGGGGACGAGTTCGTGGTGATCGTGCAGGGCTTGACCAAGTCCGAGGATCTCTCGGCGCTTGCCGACCGCGTGGTGACCGCGCTGCGTGAGCCCTATCGGATCGGCAAGCAGAAGGAGGAGGTCGTGACCACGGTCAGCGTCGGCATCGCGGGGCGATCTGCTTCGCGAGGCAGACCTCGCGCTGTACCGGGCGAAGGACCGCGGACGCGATCGACACGAGGTCTACGGCGAGGCCCTCCAGGTGCGCGCGGTCGAACGACTCGAGACGGAGCGGCTGCTGCGACGAGCGATGTCAGAGGGGGGACTGGCACTCGTGTATCAACCCATCATCGATCTCTCGACCGGCGCGACTGTCGAAGCGGAGGCGTTGCTACGCATCGATGACGCTGACCTCGGCCGGCTCGCTCCAGGGCAGTTTCTATCGGTTGCAGAGGAGGCAGGGTTGCTGCCAGCCATGGATGAGTGGGTGCGGCTGACTGCGCTCAGCCAGCTGGCGGCGTGGCGCTCGAGCGGAGCCATCGGTTCGCTCGATCGGGTCGCTGTCAACGTGACCGCGCGCGAGTTGGCAAGCGCCGACTTCGCCTCGAGGCTCGCAGCGCGCCTCGCTGATGCCGGCCTCGAAGGTCATGACTTGACCATCGAGGTGACCGAGCACGTACTGCTGCAAACATCCAACTCTGCCGTCAACTCGCTCGCCGAGCTGAGGGAGCTGGGTGTCCAAATCGGACTCGACGACTTTGGCACAGGATTCTCCGCCCTCACCTACCTGCAGACGTTTCCGCTCGACTTTCTGAAGATTGACAGATCCTTTGTTGAGCGTATCGCCGATGACCGTCGCAGCTCGTCGATTATCGGCGCGATCATCGGGCTGGCCCACGCCCTTGATCTCGCCGTGGTCGCCGAGGGCGTCGAGAGCGAAGCGCAGCTCGCCGCGCTGCGCAGATTCGGCTGCGACCGGGTGCAGGGATTTCTGCTTTCACCTCCCCTAACCACATCTGAGTTTGGGGACCGGCTCGAGGCGCAGCGCGTCTAGCTCCGACCACTCCTTCGGGCATCGCTCAATGAGCGTTACCGAGACCGGCTGCTAGTGTTGCCCGGCGGCCAGCCCGCCGGGGGCGGTGGGCCGGGTTCGCCGGAGATGCGCCTATCAACCCGCACCAGGGGATTTTGCGATGAAGGTTTCGACGCTTGCCCGCCGCCACGCGATGCTCTGGCCGATCGCGATTCCGCTGCTCGGGGCAGCGGCGCTGTTCTCGCTACCCGCCGGCTCTGCGGACAGCCCAGAGGGGGCGCTCTACGCCATGACGAACCAGCCGCTCAACCAGATCGTCGTGTTCGCGCGCGGGGCCAATGGATCGATCAGCGAGCTCCAGCGTATCGCCACCGGCGGAGCGGGCTCACTCAACAACCCGCCCTTCCCCCAAGACCACCTGGACGCGGACAACGAGATCGAGCTCACCGCCGACGGAAAGCTCCTCTTCGCGGTCAACGCAGGAGACGACACGGTCAGCTCCTTCCGCATCAGTCCGCATGGCGGGCTCACCCTCGTCGACCGGGAGCCGTCGGGCGGCAATCATCCCGTGAGCCTGGACAGCTACAACGGGCTGCTTTACGTTGTCAACGAGCTCGATCAGGCGGGCCACGACATCTCGGGCCTGCGCTACGCCCCGGGCGGCACGATGACGCCAATCCCGGGCTCGACCCGCTCCCTCGCGACACCGTTCACGCCGGACAACGGGTTCGGGTTTGCGGCTCCGCTCGCTGACCAGGTGATCTTCAGCCCGGACGGCCGAGAGTTGTACGTGCCCGAGCGCACCAGCAATGGCTTCCACGGCCAGATCGACACGTTCGCGATCGCAGCGGACGGCACGCCGGGGCCCGTGCACGCCAACGCCAGCAACGCGTTCATCCCATTCGGCCTCGCGTGGGACAACAAGGGCCACCTGATCGTGGCCAACGCCGGGTCCCCATTCGTCAGCCCTCCTTTCCAGGGGTCGGCGTCGAGCTACAGCCAGTCGGGGGCGACGCTCACACCGGTCGACAACAAGTCCTCCGCCGGCCTCGCCACGTGCTGGGTGTCGGTTACGAACAACGGCAAGTACGCGTTCATGAGCAACCAGCACTCGCTGGACCTCTCGCGGTTCGCGATCGGCAAGAACGGGCAGCTCACCCTGCTCGGCAAGGTCGCGACATCCGGGCCCGGGGCCGACACGGCGCTCAGCAGCGACTCGCAGTACCTGTACGTCCTCGACGTGCTCAACGCCAACGGGTCGCACGGCGCGCTCATCGACTCCTATCGGGTCGGGCCAGACGGCAGCCTCTCTTATCTCGCCACGACCGACCCAGGGATCGCCGACAGCGCGTCGGGACTCGCGTCGACGTAGGCCGGCGGCCGGGGTGGCGGCCTGCCTTTTAGGAGGGCATGCGGATCGTCGCGACGACGCCCGCGTGGTCGGACGGATGCGGGATCTCGCCGCCGACCTGCACGTCCTTCGACGGGACGAGGTTGCCACGCGCGAGGACGAGGTCGATCCGCTCCGACGGCACCGCCGGTGTCAGTGGATCCTCTGTATAGAAGGCGTCCGTATAGCCGGGATCGCCCGGATGAGTCACAGTCCAGCTGTCGGTGAAGCCGGCGGTTGTCGTGAGCAAGCCGTACGTCGCGGTCAGGGCCGAGCCGGGTCCTGTGTTGAGATCGCCCGCGATGATGACGGGCAGCGTGGTGTTCGCCGGCCCGAGGACGAGCTCTTGGCCCTGGGCCTCTTGCACTGGCTCGTAGAAGCTCTCCAGGTGAGTGGCGATGACGCGCACCGTCCGGCCGCGCAGGGTCGCGTCGGCGGAGATCCAGCCCCGCGTGATGACAATGGTGATGCCGGGCGCCAGCGGCAGCGGAAGCAGCGTGCTGAAGTGCGCAGCTGTCACGTTCGCGACGGAAAGCAGATCCGGGTCCTCAACGCGAGCTAGCAGGAGGTCGCGATCGAGGAAGCTGAGACCCGGGGGAAGAAGCGACGCGATGGCGGACGAGCTGAACTCGTCCTGCTGCTTGACGACGACGTAGCCCGCTCCGTCGTCGGCGAGCCTCTGGAGCAGCGCCGCGCCGGCGTCGATCGTCGTCGGTGTGGCCGCTCCGGCGCAGCCTGCGGCCACTGGACCGGTCCACACCGCCGCCTCCTGGATCGAAACCAGGTCCGGTTTGGCGGCGGCGATCTCGTCGGCCATGGTCGCGGCACGGCCGCACACATTGCTTGCAAGCACCTCGCCGTACGTCAGCGCGACAGCGGTGGAGAAGGCAATCTGGCCGTTGGCCGCCGCGATGACGTAGCCGAAGTCGGTGCCTTCGTCGAGGTTGCGTGTCATCACCGTGACGAAGCGATGAGCAAGGTTGCCCCCAGCGGCGGCGGCCGCTCCGGGACGTGCAGCCACGGGCGTGACGACGGCCAGACCCGCGGCGATGGTGACCACGGTGCGTGCGAGTCCACGACAGTGCATGTCGAACCCCCTACTCGAGCAGCAGGGCCCGGACTTTACACCCAGGGACTGCCCGCTGCGCGGCGAACGGCGAACGTCGGTCTCGGATGCGCGGTCAGGGCGTCCAGCACGATCTGGTTCCGTGGTTTCCCACTCGCGTATCCAAAAGACTGCTGCCCTCGATATCAACCAAAGGTGCAGTCAAGCGTGACCTTGGCCAAGGCGGTCCCGAGAACCGCGAGCTCCTCGTCGTCCAGTTTCGCGACGAATAGATCGGAGACCCCGCGCATGTGGACCGGAGCCGATTCGGTCAAGCGGCCCTGTCCGGCGTCGGTCAGCACGACCACGACGCCACGCGCGTCGGTATCGGCGTTAACACGGCGAACCAGGCCTTCACGAACAAGCCGGGCGACGCGCCGGGTCATGCCCGACCGTGAGATGAGCGCCCGGTCCGCCAGCTCTGTCATACGCAGCGCACCTCCGGCACCTGCCAGCTGAGCGAGCACGTCGAAGTCGGCCAAAGCCAGGCCGGTCTTCCTTTCGAGATCGGTCTCCAGCTGGCGCATGAGCGTGGCGTGTGCCCTCAGCAAGGCGTCCCAGGCCTGCAACCCCCGCCGACCCAGGTCCGCCTCCGCCACCAGCCGGTCGAAGCGGGCAGCGATATCGGGGTCCGATATTTGCATGTGCAACCACCTAGGGGTAATGTACGTACTTGCAAATGCAAGTTTATCCCGCGCGGTCCCCCAAGGAGACATCAGATGATCGTCGAACTCGAGCCCGACCTCAATCGGTCCATGAGTCGTCGCTGGGCAACCAAAGCGGACGACGTCCGAGTGAAGCGGACGATCGCCGCCCTCGAGGCGAATGGGATCACTGCGCTCCGCGCCGCTAACCTGGCGGAGGCGAGACGGCTCGTCCTCGATCTCATCCCCGAGGGTTCGGAGGTGCACTCCGGGGCCTCGCAATCGCTGGAGCTTGCGGGCGTCCGCGATGAGATTGAAGAATCCGGTCGTTACGAGCCCCTGCGCCCGCGGATCTGGAGCATGGATCGCAACACCCAGGGCGACGAGATCCGCCGCCTGGGCGCGGCTCCCGACGTCATGCTCGGCAGCGTCCACGCGGTCACCGAGACCGGGTCGCTGCTCGCGGCTTCGATGAGCGGCAGCCAGTTGGGGCCGTATGTCAGCGGTGCCGGCCGAGTCATTTTGCTCGTGGGGACGCAGAAGATCGTGTCCGACCTCGAAGAGGGTCTGCACCGCATTGACGAGTACGCGTACCCCCTGGAGGACGCCCGCGCCCAGGCGGCGTATGGCATACGCAGCGCCGTGAACAAAGTGGCTGTCATCAACCGGGAGATCACACCGGGACGCATCACCGTAGTGTTTGTCGACGAGGCGCTCGGCTTCTAGTGCCTGGAACAGTCGAATTGCAGACCAGGGGGTCTCCGGAAGGGCTGGCAACGCTCGAATCGAGGCTGGGCGTTGGGATCATCGGGGTCAACCCCATTCGGGGCTGGGCAGCCACCGCCCATATCCCCGCACTGCGTGCGCTGCCGAACTACGAGATCCGCGCCCTCAGCGCCTCAAGCGCGGAATCCGCGCGCGCGGCTGGCGAAGCGTTCGGGGTCAGCGCGGTGTTCTCAGACCACGAGCAGATGGTGGTCCAACCAGACCTCGACCTGATCGCGGTGACGGTCAAGGTTCCGCACCATCGAGAGCTCGTGTCCGCCGCAGTCGCCGCAGGCAAAGCCGTGTACTGCGAGTGGCCACTTGGCCGCGACCTCGACGACGCGCGAGCGATGGCCGCGCTCGCCGCCAAGCAGGAGGTGCGCACGGTCGTCGGGTTGCAGGCCCGCCAAGCCCCGGCGATCGAGTTCGTTCAGGAGCTGCTGAGCGACGGCTACGTCGGCGAGGTCCTGTCTACGACCATGGTCGGGCTGTCGACCCCGGGCGATGTCGTGGTCCAGCCCAACGCCTACATGCTCGACAAGACAAACGGGGCCAACCTGATCACCATCTCCCTCGGCCACAGCCTGGACATGCTCACCTTCGTGCTGGGCGAATTCGTCGCCCTGTCGGCAATGTCGGATCTTCGGAGGCCGCGGATCACCATCGAGGAGACCGGAGAGCAGATCGTGAAAACGGCGGCCGATCAAATCGCGTTGATCGGCACCCTCACATGCGGGGCGACCGCGAGCATCCACATCCGTGAGGCAGTGGCCGGCGGTACTGGGTTCATGTGGGAGATCAATGGCACCGACGGAACGCTGCGGATTACCGGCGCGGCCGCAGTGCCCGAAATCGTTCCCTTGACTGTCGCAGGAGCACGCGGGCAGAACGAGCCCACGGAGCTTGCTGTCCCCGCGGCGTTGACACAGAAATCGCGTGTGCTCACCAGCCTGGAAGGAGCACCCGCCTACAACGTGGGGCGTACCTACGCCGCGTTCGCGGCCGACATCGAGAACGGG
>VBJV01000077.1:0-7620 GCA_005879785.1 Chloroflexota bacterium | reverse complement strand
GATCCCGTAGTGGACCTCGTCCGCCAGGCCGCGGGCCCAGCCGTGGAGGGCTCCGTATCCGTGCTCGGTGGTCCGCACGGTGCGGCGGCCGAGCAACCGGCCCGACTGATCAATCGCCACCACAGGCTATCGGAGTCAAGCGCGCTCCCACAGGCACCTTGACCTACGCACCGGCGAAGCGTAGAACGGCGGAGACGGCGGCGCTCCCGCCTAGGAGCCTCAAGAGGAGTACGCAATGTCTGAGAGAGATGAGCAGCTAGCGGATCGGTTCCACACGGATATTTTCAAAGGCGGGAAGCTCGAGGTGGCGGACGAGATCCTGCGGCCTGACTTCGTGATCCACGGACCCGGCGTCACCCCCGAGTTCGCCAACGGCCCAGAGGGAGCCAAGCGTTATGCACAGGCAATAAGGGAGGGGTTTGGCGGGCAGCTTGAGATCCGCCACGACGACGTCATCTCTAGCGGCGACCGCGTGGTTATTCGCTGGACAGCCGGTGGAGTGCACAACGGAGATCTGCTCGGCGTTCCTGCAACCGGCAGGAGGGTGGAGATCACGGGGATCGACATCTTCCGAGTTACCGACGGCAAGCTCGCCGAGATGTGGCAGAACTGGGATCAGCTGGGCATGTTGCAGCAGGTCGGCGCGGTTCCGACTCCAGAGGGAGCCGCAACTAGCTGACACGCCAAGCGCAGCACCGTCGATCTGTGGCTGCTGGCGTGCGCCCTCACGCCTCGATTCCAGACAGCGTCGGCAGGTGCAGAAGCCAGGAAATTTCGGAAGCCCTTCTCATCCTGTTGAGCAGCGGGAGACGGGGCTCGAACCCGCAACTTCGACCTTGGGAAGGTCGCACTCTACCGTTGAGTTACTCCCGCTCGCCGGCCGGAGTCTAGCTCAGGGTGCAGGACGTATCCCGACGCAGTCCACAGCGACTGAGCGAGTGCCGCATAACCCGCGTCAGTCGGGTGGATGTCGAAGAGCGGCGGCGTGCACACGGCGGACAGCTTGCAGAACGTCGCCTCGTCCAGCTTCTGCACGGCCGCGAACGCATCGACCAGACGCACACCATGACGGGCGACGACGGCGTCCAGCGCGCGGTTGAACGCAGCGAACGCGGGCAGGGATGCCGGCGCGGAGAACTGGAACGGATCGGGCACATTGATGGCGAGCATCTCGGCGCCCGGTGCCACTGAACGCAACGCGCTGAGGATCCAGTCGAGGTGCGCGCGCATGGTTGCGATCGTTCCGGCTAGGTGATTGCTGATGCACGTCGGATTTGCATTGCAGTTCGAGAGCAGGTTGAGGATGTCGTTGGCGCCGATGTCGAGGGTGATCGGGTTCACCTGATGCGGATGCGCCTGCAGGAAGGCGATGGCGACCTGCAACTGCGAGGCGCTCACCAGATAGTCGTTGTGCAGGCGGAAGTCGATGGTGGCGTTGTGGAACGGGCACCCACCGCGGATCATCGACGCCGTCGTCTCACCTGGACAGCCGTAGTTCACCTCGCTGAAAGCGTGGCCACCGGGCGCCAGCGGCCGGATCATGGCGGCGAAGTCGGCGTCGTAACCGGTGTTGAACGTGGCCGGGTCGTATGTGCCCGTCGAGAGCTCCTGCAGGAACTTGGCCTCCTGGAAGCCGAAGGCGAGCGAGTCACCGAGAGCCAGGTAATACGGGGCTGGCGGATGGAAGATCGGCGGCCGCACCGCGGCCGGCGGGGAGGCCGTGACTCTGAGCGGAACCACGACGGCGCAGACGGTGCCCACGACAACGACGAGCCGCTTCAGCGATCGCATACGTGCCACCTCTTGCCCGGCTCGCCGCTTAGCGCGGTGCGGCGGCGAGCTCCACCACCGGATACTTGCCCTCTGCGTACAACGCGCGCATCAGTTTCTTGTCCTGCTTGCCCACGCTGGTCTTGGGCAGCTCGTCGACGAAAGCCCAGCGTTCGGGCAGCCACCAGCGCGCCACCTTGCTGCCGAGGAATGAGCGCAGCTCGTCGGGCGTTGCGGTGGCGCCTTCCTTGAGCACGACCGCCGCCAGGGGCCGCTCCTGCCATTTCTCGTCGGGCACGCCGATCACGGCTGCGTCGGCCACCGCCGGATGCCCGAGCAGCAGCGTCTCCAGCTCGACCGATGAGATCCACTCTCCACCGGACTTGATCACGTCCTTGGAGCGATCGGTGATCTGCACGAATCCCTTGGCGTCGATGTGGCCGACGTCTCCGGTGCGCAGCCAGCCGTCGTGGAATTTCTCCGGCGCCTCGGCGTTGTAGTACGAGGCGGTGATCCAGGGACCACGCACCTCGATCTCGCCCACCGACTCGCCGTCGGCGGGCACCTCGCTGCCGTCCTCGTCGATGATGCGCAGCTCCACTCCCGGGACGCTGCGCCCAGTCGTGGAGCGGTAGTCCATCTCGCGATCGGCGGGCGTCCCCTTGGGCGGCAGCGCGATGGTCCCGATGGGGCTGGTCTCGGTCATACCCCACGCCTGGATGCATTCGATGCCGAGCTTGTCGCGGTACGCGGTGATCAGGCTGGCCGGCACCGCAGAGCCACCGCACACGGCGCGTTTGAGGCTCGAGATATCGCTGCCATTGGCAAGAACGTACTGCAGCACGCCGCCGAGAATGGTGGGCACGCCGCCGGTGAACGTGGGTCGCTCGCTCTGTATGAAATTGCAGAGCACCTGGGGCTGCAGGAACCGGCTCGGCATGAGCAGGTCGGCGCCCACCATCCACGCCGCGTACGGGATGCCCCAGGCGTTGACGTGGAACATTGGAACGATGGTGAGGATGCGCTCCGTGTCATCGATGCGGAAGGCGCCCCAGATGGCGAAGCAGTGGAGGTAGACCGCGCGGTGGCTGTATGCGACACCCTTGGGATCGCCGGTCGTCCCGGTCGTGTAGCACATGGCTGCAGTGCTGCGTTCGTCGATGTCGGGCCAGTCAAAGCTCGGAGACGCGGCGAGCGCAGAAGCATCTCCGGCACCGACGACCACCACGTGCTCCACCGTCCGCAGATGCGGCTTGACGGCGGCCAGCAAGGGCACGAGCGAGTCATCGACGATGATCACCCGGTCGCCGGCGTGGTTGATGATCTGCGCCAGCTGATGCGGCGGCAGGCGCAGGTTCAGGGTGTGCAGCACCGCGCCCATGCAGGGCACGGCGAAATACGCCTCGAGGTGCTCCTGATGGTTCCAGCTCAGGGTGCCGACGCGATCGTCCTGCTTGACGCCGAGCGCCTGCAGCGCGGCAGCCAGCCGCTGAGTGCGCTCGGCGACGTCCCCGAAACGGGCATGGCGCGACGCCTCGCCCTCACACGTGATCACCTCGCTGCCTGCAAAGACGCGGGCCCCGCGCCGCAGCAGAGCGGTGATGGTGAGCGGCGAATCCATCATGGTCGAGTTCATCTGCGCCTCTCCGCTTGAGCGTTTCGTATGGCGCTCGCAATTCTCCGGCCCAGCCCGGCCGCTTGCAACACGCGCCAGGAGCGGCCGCCGTCAGTCGCCGGGTGACTGGCGCTCCCCGACCAGCTCGTAGTCGGGGTTGAGGATAGCCAGCCGGCGCCTCCAGGAACCCATCATGCCATCGACGACGAGGCGGGCTCCGGGCTCGATGCCCGGGATGCTTGGCCGCCCCAGGAAGACCAGCAGCAGGCTTCCCGTGTCGTCGGTGATCTCGCACTCGAGGTTGGCGGTGCTCATCGCGGTCTCGACTCGCAGGGAGCGAATCCGGCCCGCGACCTTCGCACGTCGCCGCCACTGAAGGTCGCCGATCGCCGAGGCGTCGGTGGCGCGCCGGGCCAGCGCGCGGTCGACCTCAGTGGACAGCACCCGTGGCTTCCAGTGCGTGCCACGCGCGGAAGCTTGCGCCTCACCAGTAGCGGTCGACCTCTTGTGTCCATCGGTCCACGCGGCGTCAAACGGCACGATGGTCGCCGACAAATGCGGCACTGTCACCACGGTCGTGGCGATGCGGTCGGCGGTGCGGTCGTGCAGGAACCGCTGCAGGCGCGAGTGAACGGCCTGCCGAGGCAGAAGCACCGCGCATTCGGTGTGCCCGTCGACGGTTATATCGGTGAGGTACTCGAGTGCCGCGCGATCGACGCGCCGGTCCGTGCAGTCGACGAGGTCGAGCGGCAGACGCCACAACCCGAGCCGGCTCCATTGGGCTTCGAGCTTCGCTGCCGTGTCGACGTCCCTGCCGAAGTGGACGGCGCGCACCTCATCAGCGCGAAGCGTGCGTGCGTACTGAATCGCGCGTGCCGCGGCATGGTCGAGGCGGCGGACCATGACCACGACCACATGCCGCGGCAGGACCGGTGCTTCAGCCGCCGCCCTGGCGCCGGTCTCCAGCTGCTCGGCCTCACACGCGTACTGGCGGTGCAGGCGCAGAAGGCCGAGGTACATCGGCGGCGCCACCACGGCGATGATCCACGCCCCCTCGGTGAATTTCGTCACCAGCAGGATGGCCACGACCGCGAAGGACAGCACCGCGGAGAAACCGTTGACGCCGACACCCAGACGCCAGCGGCGCTCCCGGTTTCGCCAGTGATGCTTGACCATCCCGCTGCCCGCGACACAGAAGCCGGTGAAGACCCCGATGGCATACAGCCCCACCAGGGCATTGAGCTGTGCCTGAAAGACGACGATCAGCACGATGGCCACGCCGGCAAGGACGAAGATGCCGTTGGAGAAGGCCAGCCGGTGCCCGCGCTTGGTCAGCTGCCGGGGCAGGAATGAATCGCCGGCCACGAAGCTGGCGAGGTACGGGAACCCGTTGAAGCTGGTGTTGCCGCCGGTGAAGAGGATGAGCACGGTGGCGAGCTGCACGACCAGGAAGAGCGCGGTGCCGAGTGCACCCGCGCCGAGCACGTACCGGACCTCCTGAGACACCACCGTCGGCGACCCCGCCGCAAACGGCGCCGCGTGAGTCCAGTGGGCGAGCAGCGAGGTCCCGGCGACCAGGAACGCGAGGATGCAGCACATGATCACCAGCGTGATCCGCCCGTTGCGCGCCTGGGGCTTGCGGAACGACGAGATGCCGTTCGACACCGCTTCCAGCCCGGTCAATGAGGCGCCGCCGTTGGCGAACGCCTTGAGCACGAAGAACACCCCCAGGCCCATGAGCAGGCCGTTTCCCGGATGGCCCGGGTGGTATCCGAGGCTCTCTGCGCTGGGAAGAGCGTGAACGTGAAGGTGCCCGGTTATCCCCGCCCAGTGACAGAACGAAGAAGTACGTGGGGAACGCAAACACCCTCCCTGCCTCGCGTATGCCGCGCAGGTTTCCATACAGCATGAGGTGCGTCACGGCCACGGTGATCGCGACTGTGTACGGGATCAGCGTCGGGTAGCCTGACGTGAGTGCCGCCGTGCCGGCCGAGGTCTGCACCGCAACGGTCACGATGTAATCGATGAGGAGTGCAACCGCGGCGATCTGGGCGACCTTGGGGCCGAAGTTGTCTCGCGCGACAACGTAGGAACCTCCCGCCCGCGTATACGCGCCGATGACCTGCAGGTACGACAGCAGCACGAACAGCAGCACGGCGAGGATGGCGATCGTGACGGGGATCACCATCGCGAAGGCCCCGATACCGATGAGGGGCACCATGATGGTGAGCATCTCCTCGGTGCCGTACGCGGACGAGGAGATCATGTCCGGCGCCAGAACACCGAAAGCGACCGGCTTCGAGAGTCGCTGATGGCCCAGTTGCTCCGAGACCAGCGGCGGTCCGAGCAGCTTGTTCTTCAGCCGGTACTGCCAGGACTCCGGGTAGGCATCGGCAGTGTGGTGCGGAGGGCGCACGGGCGCAAACGGCGACGCCGACGACATGCAGACAGGCTGGCATGGAAACCGTCAACGATTGGTAAACAGCGGCTCGATCAGGTCTGCGCTGCGTCGCCGATCATCGGCCCGAAGCGATAACCGTGCCGGCCGACGGTGATGATCACCGTCGGGTTTGCCGGGTCACGCTCCAGCTTGCGCCGCAGGCGCTGGATGAACGTCCGCAGGTACTGACGGTCACCGACATACTCGGGTCCCCATACCCGCGCCAGCAGCGTGCGATGCTCCATCGTGGCCCCGGCGTGCTCAGCCAGCTCGGTGAGCAACGCCCATTCGGTCGGCGTCAGCCGCACCTCTTCACCGCCGCGTGACGCCACCCTCGCGGTGAGGTCGACCACCACGTCGCCGCAACGCACGCTCTGCTGCGTCCCCGGCGAGGGCCGCACACGGCGCAGGACGGCGCGAATGCGCGCCAGCAACTCGTCAGCGCCGAACGGCTTGGTGAGGTAGTCGTCGGCTCCGGAATCGAGTGCCCTGACCTTTTCTCCCTCGCTGCCGCGAGCCGAGATGACGATCACCGATGGAAGCGGTTGCGCCTCCAGCTGCGCGAGGATCTCCCATCCGTCCACGAAGGGCAGTCCGAGGTCCAGAAGGATGAGGTCGAACATCTCACTGCGCAGACGTTGTGCCGCCTGTATGCCATCAGGAACGGCGACGGCGTTGTAGCCACCCTGAACGAGTGCGCTGAGAATCGCCTGGCGCAGACCAGGGTCATCCTCGACGAGCAGCAGGCGGTCGGAATCGTTCACTGCGCGGCGTCGGGACCCTGCTTCGCCGCAGGAAGCGAGAATGCAAAGCGCGCTCCCTCGCCGGCTGCGCTTGCCTCCAGCCAGGCCCGCCCGCCCTGCGCCTCGACCAACCCGCGCACGATGGGCAGCCCGAGACCCAGGCCATTGGTGTGATCGGCGTTCGGCGGCTCGCCACGAACAAAGCGTTCGAAGATGCGGTCGCGCAGCTCGGCCGGCACTCCGCCGCCGCTGTCGATCACCCGTATGACGATCTCGCCGTTCGACATCGACTGCGCTGTCACCCGGATCGATCCCCCGCGTGGCGTCGCACGGTCGGCATTGTCGAGCAGGTTGTCCAGCACCTGACCGAGGCGATCCCAGTCGGCGAACACCTCTGGCAGCCCGGCCGGGACGTCCGGAATCACCGGGCGCGCCGGGCTCTGCCCGTGGAGGCGTGCGGTGGCGGCGTTGATCGCATCGCTGACGTCGAGGTCGGAGAGCTGCAGCTGCACGATCCCGCCCTCTATGCGGTTCATGTCCAGGATGTCTGAAACGAGCCGGTTCAACCGCCGCGCCGCGGTTGCCATGGCGTCGAGATCGGTGCTCGCATCGCCCAGCCCGGGGCGCTGCAGGATGGTGGTGGTGATGGTGAGGATGCTGGCTAGCGGAGTGCGCAGCTCGTGCGAGATGTTCGCCAGGACCTCGCTGCGCAGACGGTCGGTCTCCTCGAGCACACGGACATGCCGCTCGGCTTCAGAGAGTCGAGACAGCTCGACATTGGCGCGGCGCAGCTCCTCGGACAGCGCCTCGGCGCGGAGTTGCGCGGCGCGACGGCGCGACCCGAGCGTCCCGACCAGCAGCGCAGTTCCGCCGAACACGCAGAGGTTGATGACGTCGGTGGGCTCCGCAAACTGCAGCGTGTGATATGGAGGCACGAAGAAGTAGTCGACCAGCAGGAAGCTCGACGCCGCCGCCACCAGGCTGGCGCGCAGCCCGCTGGCCACGCCGAGGATGGCGACGACACCGAGGTACAGATACACGTAGTCACGCGG
>VBJV01000307.1:1511-3631 GCA_005879785.1 Chloroflexota bacterium | reverse complement strand
GCCCAGTCATCCTCTTGCTGGGGAATATGCCCACCCGAATCGAAAACCGGAAAGTTTCGCTGAAGTTGTCCCGCGAACGCCGGGGGCGCCGCGGCCGCGCCTCGGGGCCAGTTGTTGAGGAAGGGGTAGTTGCCAAACTGCACGTCCCTCGGGACCTGTGTCATCCGATAATTCCCCTTGGCGCGCAGGCGCGCGGCCGCCTCGGCATCCTCCTCCCACACGACCGTGCCGGCCGGCTCGGTGAAGCCCCACGCCTGCCGCTGGAGCGCCTGCTGCTGGCGCGTGGCCTTGTACTCCTCCCACCACTTCCCGACCGCCGCCGTCACGCCGGGCGCGTACGCCATCTGGACCGTAATGGCGAGATTCGCCAGCACGAGAAGCAGCATCAGCCGGAACTGCCATCGCGGAACGGGCGAGGCCGGCGGTCGCTCGTAGGACAGGGGTGGCTGCTTCTCGTCGCCCATCAGCAATGAAGCGGAGAGGGGGAGATTCGAACTCCCGCTACCCTTGCGGGCAGACCGGTTTTCGAAACCGGCGCATTCAACCACTCTGCCACACATGCAGCGACGGGGTTCATCCGGATTATCGTAGCAAGAAAGACCGCGAAAGATCTAGGCGGCTTCAAGTAACGCTTCCGGATGCCTGTGGAAGCACCCGCAACGCTCCAAAGCGTACTAGGCGCGCTTGGTAGCCGCTGTTCGCTTGCAACCCGTCGCCGACAGCCACGTGCAGTCGGTTGCCGATGCAAGCATTCCGTTCCGATTATCGATGAGCTGTGAGAAGTCGACCACCATCACGTTGGCAGCGCACCCGCACCGCGTCACCAAGAATCGTACACAACAGCACTTACGAATTCCATCGCTCCGGCGCATAGCGCCGGCGCAGCGGATTCACCGCAGCCGCAGACCGCAGACTCTGATCTGAACCTGCTGATTGCCGCGTGGCAGTCCCTGCCGAGGGTCGTCAAGGCGGCCATCATGGCAATGGTCCGTGCAGACAAAGCGGGGACGCTTCAAACCAAAAGGAATCGTGAGGCATGATGATCAACGAAGAGCCCTGGCCTTGGACTCACCGACCTCGACCTCTACTCCACACTGGCACGCCGCGCAGAGTTGCGGTTTCACTTCAGCATCGAGACCGACCGCGACGAAATCCCGGGGATGTCCCCACCCGCCAGCAGCGTGGCCAAGCGCTTGGCAGCGGCGCGAACCCTCAAGGATGCGGGCCGCGGCGTCGTCGCAACGGTCGCCCCACTCCTTCCCATCGAGAACGCGGTCGACACGCCGTGTTCGCGTTACGACCCTAAACGTGCCCGAGACGCTTGAGCGCAATTGCGACAGCCTCGATGGTGTCAGGGCCGCTGTCCACCGTGAGGCATGCCACGCGCCGGCCGACGCGGGCCTTGAGGTCGGCGTAACGCTGCCGCATCAACCCGAGGGCCTGGCTGGTGCTCCCGAGCATCGCCGCCAGCCCCCCGCCCCGGCGTGGACGTTGAGCAGCGCCTCGGCGCCGAAGTAGTGCGTCATCACGATGACGTGGGCGCGCGGGTCGGCGGCGCCGGCGAGCGCCAGCCACTGGGGCAGCACGGGCTCGGCCGAGAGGCGGCGGGCGTCGAGCTGCGCCAGCACGCCCCGCAGCAGCCCGATCCCGGCCATGCCGGAGGCGCTGAACGGCAGGAGGCGGGGATTGGCGCCCACGGTCGTGACGTTGAGCGTGATGGCGGGGTCGGTCATGGCGGCGGCGCCGATGACGGCAGCGGCGCGCAGCAGTTGCCGGCGCGACGGCCTGTCGTCGCCGCGGCTGAGGTCGAGCACCATCGTGAGGCGGACCTCCGGCGAGACGCGTTCGCGGTAGAACACGGGCCGCTGCGCGATCGCCGAGTCGCGGATGAGGTACTGCTTGGGCCGCCCGCGCTCGTCGAGGTCGTAGCGTTCCCCGCCGCCGGCCACGCGCCGGCGAACCGGCCGCACGACGAGTCCGCCGCTCACCCCGCGGACGCGGTCGAACGGCTTGCGCGAGACGCGGCGGACGATGTCCTTGGTCGGGGGCAGGTCGAGACTGTTTGAATTTCGCTCGGGCATGAGGGCTCCTTAGTCGGTGGGATAAGTAGCGAGCGAGCG
>VBJV01000307.1:0-1443 GCA_005879785.1 Chloroflexota bacterium | reverse complement strand
CCGGGGAAGAAGAACTGCACGACGTCTTCCAGCAGGGACTTCACGTCGTCCTCGCACCCGGGCAGGGGCTTGAGGCGGGCGAAGTTGCCGATGCGGAAGGCCTTGCCCATGGCCGTCGGCGTCACGGTGAGCGATGGGTTGCCCGCCTGGGTGTAGTCGGTCGCCGCCAGCACGCGGGCCAGCTTCGCGACGCCGAGGACCCCGCGCGGGTTGGACCCTTCGAGCAGGGTGTCGTCGGCGCGGCGGCGGAGCTCTTCGAGCTCGGCCTGGCGCTTGCGCGGGAGCTCCCTGGTGTACAGGTCCCACTGCGACCAGTCGTCGGTGGTCCAGCGGCGGACGTAATCGCGCGGGGAGATCGCGTAGGACGCCAGGACGAGCTGGCGCATCAGGTTGTTGGGGTCGTTGCGGGCGGAGTGGATGAGGACCCACGACATCGCGGCGCGGGCCTGGCGGAAGGTGAACTTGAGCGGGATCGGGGGCTCGTCCTGCTTTCCGCCGCCACCGAGCTGGGCGCGCTCGAGCAGTTCCATGTACTCGTCGAAGCCCGGCAGGGAGGAGACCTCGCCGGCCGTGAGCCGGTCGAACGTCGCCATGTTCCGCTCGCCTTGGCCGGCATAGCCGACGACGGGGTTGCCGGTGCCGATGAACGTGCCGTAAACCCGCACGGTCCGGTTGCCCAGGCCCGATGCGGCGAGGTTGAGCGAAACGGCGCCCTCGGCGAGCAGTTGCAGGAGCGCATTGCTCGAGGTGGCCAGCAGGCGCGGGAATTCGTCGATGTGGACGGCCAGCGCGCCCGGGGTGAGCGCGCCGACGAGGCTGTAGATGAACGCGCCGCCGGCCGACGGCACTTCGCCGCCGAGCAGGTCGAGCACGCCCTTTTCACTGGTGGCGTCGATGCGCACCCACGGGATGTCGAGTGCTTGTGAGATCCAGCTCGTGACGTCCGACTTCGCGGTGCCCGAGGGGCCTTCGATATACGCGTGCACGTTGAAGATCATGGACCCCAGCAGCGTCTGCACCATCGAGGGGATGCGCTTGCCGGAGTAACGATTGCGCGAGCGCACGACCACCTCCGCCGCGAGGTGCCTCACCTCGATGAGCACGGCGTGCGCCTCGCGCTCGCCCCAGGTGTGCTTGTGCCCTGCGGCGTCGATTTCCTCGACCGCCACGGGCTTGCGCGTGGTGGCGTCGCGGAGGACCTCGACGGGCGCGCCCAGCGCGACGGCGGCGCGGCCGAGGTCATGCTCTTCCTTGGGCCCGAGCCGGTTGAACCAGTGGTCAGGCTGAAAATAGGTCTCGCGCGTCGCGAGGTACTCACGCATCTGCTTAGGGTCACGGTTGATCTGGGGAAGCGGCATCGCGAACTCCTTTCGTCTTGGGGTTAACGCGCACATATGCATACACACACATACACGAACTCACACGCGCCGCCATGCGACGAGG
>VBJV01000306.1:1516-1984 GCA_005879785.1 Chloroflexota bacterium | reverse complement strand
CAGCAGCACCAGCGCGGCGGCTGAGAAGGCAAGCAGCGTGGTCGACCCGGGCATGGCGATCAGTGTACGCACCGGGTTGGGCCGCGGCCACTCGTGAGGCGGTGAGGGGTCAGACCCCATTCGGGGTCAGACCCCGATGGAGAACGGTTGTCCGTCCGATCGCCGACCTACGCTTGGAACATGATCACCGGACGCAAAGAGAATCTGGCGATGGCGATCGACCTTCGCCTCACGGATCTTTGGTCAGAGCTGTTCGAGCTCGAACCCGGCAAGCTGGACACCGAGCTGCTGGGCTGGTTCCTGCGGGCCGCCTACGGCCAGGGGTACACGGACGCGCTGCGCGAAACCCAGCGCGGCCAGCTGTGCCTCGACCTGGGCTACGCGGTTCCCGATACCGCGTGACCATGCCTGCTGCGAACCGGTAGACCCCGCTGGTACGCTGGCGTCGATGACTGCTGCGCCACGACT
>VBJV01000306.1:0-1459 GCA_005879785.1 Chloroflexota bacterium | reverse complement strand
CCAGGGAGCTGCGACCAAGACCGTTCAGCTCACTGGCACCGCCGTCCGCTGCTCGCGAGCCTGCTCGGGCGCTCAGGCGCCGTTCACGATCCTGCTCAAGGATGACGGGTCGCCGCAGACGGTGCCGGTCGCCTACCAGAGCGGCTCGGTGCCGGACGCCTTCCGCGAGGGTCGGCACATCATCGTCACCGGCCACATGGTCGGCGACCGGTTCGTCGCCAACCCCGACTCGCTCGTGACCAAGTGTCCGAGCAAGTACTCGGGCGGCGGCGGGGGAGCCTGACCCTGGCCACCGTCGGCAGCGCCGCGCTGCTGCTGGTGCTGGCTCTCGCCCTGTACGCCACCGGCGCCGCCATCGTCGCCGGCCGCACCCGCGACCGGCGGTTGATGCGAAGCGCCGCAAACGCCGTCTTGGGAGCGTTCGCGGCCACCCTGCTGGCGGCCATCGCGCTGCTGGTGGCGCTCGTCCGCCATGACTTCTCGATCGCCGTGGTGGCACAGCACACCAGCCGCGAGCTGCCGACCCCCTACCTGCTGACGGCGCTGTGGGCGAGCCAGCCGGGCTCGCTGCTGCTGTGGCTGCTGGTGCTGACCGGCGCCGCGTCGCTGGTGATGCGCCAGAACCGGCATCGAAACCGCGAGCTGATGCCGTGGGTGACGGCGGTGCTGGGAGCGACGATGGTGTTCTTCGCGACCATGGCGGCGATCGTCTCCTCGCCGTTCGAGCACACCGCCGGCGCCGTCCCGGCGGATGGTACCGGCCTCGATCCCTCGCTCCAGAACCCGTACATGATCGCCCACCCGCCGGCGCTGTACCTCGGCTACGTCTCGTTCGCGGTGCCCTTCGCGTTCGCGATGGCCGCGCTGATCACGGGTCGCTCGGACGCGCGCTGGATGGCCTCGGTGCGGCGCTGGACGCTGTTCGCTTGGGCCTCGCTCGGCGTCGGCATGCTGCTGGGCGCGCACTGGGCGTACGTCGAGATCGGCTGGGGCGGCTACTGGGCCTGGGATCCGGTCGAGAACGCGGCCCTGATGCCGTGGCTGGCGGGCACGGCCTACCTGCACTCGGTGATCGTGCAGGAGAAAAAGGGGATGCTCAAGGTGTGGAACGTGGTGCTGGTCAGCGGCACGTTCTCGCTTTCGATCCTGGGCACGTTCCTGACCCGAAGTGGCGTCGTCAACTCGATCCACTCGTTCGTCCAGTCGCCGGTCGGGCCGGCGCTGCTGGGATTCCTGGCCGTCGTGCTGGCATTCTCGACCGCGATGCTGGTGTGGCGGCTGCCGATGCTGCGCAGCGAGCACCGGCTGGAGTCGCTGGTCTCGCGCGAGGCGACCTTCCTGTTCAACAACCTGCTGTTGCTGGCCTTCGCGTTCGCGATCCTGTGGGGCGTGATCTTCCCGGTGCTGAGCGAGTCTGTACGCGGCATCCGAAGCACCGTGTCGGTGCCCTACTACAACT
>VBJV01000305.1:543-2368 GCA_005879785.1 Chloroflexota bacterium | reverse complement strand
TCGCGGCCGGGGAGCGGCTGGAGCGTTTGGCGCGTCCGATAGCCAACCCCGTTCTGTTGGAAGTCTCACCGACCGGCGGCGCGAGCGGATTAGCCCGTGTGATTCACCTCGACGCCTTCGGCAACGCCACCACCGACCTGAGTCACGAGCTGCTCGGCGAGCGCCGGCTCAAGGCGGTACGGGTCAAGGGCCGCGACCTGGGTCGCCTTCGCAGAACATATTGGGACGTTCCCCCCGGCAAGCCGCTGGCCCTGATCGGCAGCAGCGGGCTGCTGGAGATCGCGGTACGCGACGGTTCCGCGGCGCAGGAGCTGGGGCTGAAGGTGGGGGACGAAGTAGTCGTGGAATAGCTGTTTTTGTCCCCTCTCCCCTGTACGCAGGGGAGAGGGAGCAGTCGCTCGCATGGCTTACACCACCGAACAGCTTCGCGCCCTCGACCAGCAACACCTCTGGCACCCCTTCACCCCGATGAAGCTGTGGCTCGAGGACGAGCCGCTGGTCATCACCGCGGCCCAGGGAATGCACCTGATCGACTCCGAGGGCAACCGCTACCTCGACGGCGTCAGCAGCCTGTGGTGCAACGTCCACGGCCACCGCGTGCCGGAAATTGACCAAGCGATCCGGCGGCAGCTCGACAAGGTGGCCCACACCACGATGCTCGGCCTGGCCAGCGAGCCGGCGATTCTGCTGGCCGAGCGGCTGATGAAGATCGTGCCGCGGAGCCTCAAGAAGGTCTTCTATAGCGACGCCGGCGCCACCGCGGCCGAGATCGCGTTCAAGATGGCCGTGCAGTACTGGCACAACGTCGGCCGGCCCGAGAAAAACGAGTTCGTGGGGTTTGCCGAGGCATACCACGGCGACACGGTTGGCGCGATGTCGGTCGGCCGCGTGCCGGCGTTTCACAAGCCGTACTTCCCGCTGCTGTTCAAGGTCCACTTCGCGCCGACGCCGTACGTCTATCGCAGTGACACGCCGGACGACCCGGGGGCGGTGAAGGAGAAGTGCCGGGCCGCTTTGGAAGCGATTCTCCGCGACCACGGCCGGCGCATCGCGGCGATCGCGATCGAGCCAATCGTGCAAGGCGCGGCGGGGATGATCGTGCAGCCGGACGGGTTCCTGCGGGAGGTGCGGCGCCTGGCGAGTGAACACGACGTACTGTTGATCGCGGACGAGGTGGCGACCGGATTTGGCCGGACGGGGCGGATGTTTGCCTGCGACCACGAGGCCGTCGACCCCGACCTGACGCCAAGGGCATCACCGGCGGCTACTTGCCGCTGGCGGCGACGTTCGCGACGCAACGAATCTTCGACGCATTCCTCGGCGAGCCCTGGGAGGGGAAAACGTTCTACCACGGCCACACGTACACCGGAAATCCGCTCGCGTGTGCGGCGGCTCTCGCCTCACTGGAACTCTTCGAGAAGCATGACCTGATGGCGGCGGTGGCGCGGAAGGCACGGGACCTCGCTGCGATGCTCGCGCCGCTGCGCGATCTGCCTTGCGTTGGCGACGTCCGGCAGAAGGGCCTGATGGGGGGGATTGAACTGGTCGCGGCCCGTGACACGCGCCGGCCGTTCGACCCTAGGCGCCGCATCGGCGCCGCCGTCTGCGCCCGAATCCGCCGCCACGGCGTCCTCCTCCGCCCGCTGGGCGACGTCATAGTTCTGATACCGCCGCTGGCTATGGGGCTGGAGGACCTGTGGAAGATTGTCGCGGCGGTAAGGTCGGAAGTCGCCGCCCTGCTGCCGGCCGGGACGTTCCCTGATTAAACCGGTCGCGCCGCCGGAGCGGCGGACAAGGGGGCAATCCGGTTCCATTTCCGCGTCAC
>VBJV01000305.1:0-504 GCA_005879785.1 Chloroflexota bacterium | reverse complement strand
TCGCAGATCGACTACCGCGCCCCCGGCGTCGGCCGGCATCGGGTGCAGGTGGTGACGCAGTTGCTGGCCCGCCGCGAGGCCATGGGCATGGCGGCGGCGTATGGGAAGCTGGCGCTGGGATTGCTTCTCACGCTCATCGGGCCGTTCCTTGTGACGCTGATTGTCCTGGGCTGTGTGTTTAGATCTCGCCGCGCGGCGACCGCGTTGGCCGCGCCGTCATTCGCCGCGACGTTCGGCCTGGCCTGCCTGGTCGTGGTGCCGCTGCTGCTGTGGTACGAGCGGCGGACGCGCGGCCGGTTTCTCGACGATGCCATCCAGGGGGAGAGCAGGGCGTTCAGTTACGGCGAATTCGAGTTGCAGAAATCGAAACTGGCTTGGACCGCATACGTCGAGACCGCGCTGCTCGGCCCCCGGCTGCTCTGGCACGTCTACGAATGGGCCCGCGGCACGCCCGACGTCGACCAGCCCATGCGCGTCCTGGCGGCGGAAGTGGTGGTCGAGCTG
>VBJV01000082.1 GCA_005879785.1 Chloroflexota bacterium | reverse complement strand
CTCGGACGCGCCGCTCGACGTCCCAGCGCTCGTTGCGTTGACCGGATCCTCTCAGGAACTCGACCCGTCGAACACCGCGCCCGATACACCACCTGAGGCACTCGAGCGTCGCTATGAGCTGTACGGAATTGGCTGCCCACGCCGGATCGTAGCCGGTGTAGTGGATGAACATCGTGTCGTTCATCTCGAGCCACATCTGCGCCGCCACCACGCACCGATCCACCTCGAGCAGGCCGAGACGCAGCTGACCGAGCGCGGCCAGCCTGGGGGCTACCTCGATGAGGAATGCCCTCCGGTCGGCGAAGGCGAACTTGTCGCGGTGGTGCACCCCTGTGATGCTCCTCGCCCGTGCTTGGTGCAGCTCGAGGAAGGTGCTGAGCGCTGCGCCGACACTATTCGCCGAGTCGCAGACGCGGAGCTGAAACCGATGGCCTGTGCGCTCCAGCAGCCGCGGGTAGTACTTCACGTTGTCGCGCATGCTCTTGTTCAGTCCGGCGACGAGCTCCGCATATGTCGCTGGCAGCGCGCGATGATGGTAGGTGCTCGGCTTGCCCCTGATGACGACGTGTGACAAAAGCCGTTGCGGAAGCTCCTCACCAGGATCTGTTCCGGGCAGAAGGGCCACACTCCAGCGCCGGTTGCCCAGCCAATCTGACAGCGCAGTCATGAGGGTGCGCCGTGCGGCCTCTGGAAACAGCAGCTCGCAGTGCTCGGTGATGCCCTGCCGGCGGCCGTTGCCCTCCCATCCGAGCGGCACCAGCGCCCGGATTCCTGCGCCAGGCGGCCCGAAGCGTCGCCGGTAAAACTGTGCAATTCCCTCCAGCCGGCCGGCCTCGCGAAACGTGACTATGTGCAGGTGATGACCCGAACCGAAGTGCCGCCACCAGGAGCGATTCCACTCCCACGACTGGTACGGCGACGGTTGGCTAAGCCTGGGCACGAGCGAGTTCCACTCGGGCCTCAGCGCATCGAACTCGGCCTCCGTGTTGACGACGTCCGTCAGCATCCCGGTACCGCCGCCGGCTTCTACGCGACCCATCGACTCTCGTGCGGTTCAATGCGGCGCGCTCGCTCGAGGTGGCGCTCGACGCGAGTGGCGAAGACGTCGAAGCGATGGCGCCTCAACGCTCTCGCGCGCGCCTGCTGACCGATTTGGCGGCGCCACGCGGGCTCGTCGAGCAGCGCCCGGATCGCCTTGCCCAGCGCGGAAGCGTTGCCCGGAGCCACGAGCACACCGTCGCGCCCGTCGCGGATAAGATCATGCAGGCCGCCCACATCTGAGGCGACCACCGCCGTGCCGCGAGCCATCGCTTCCACGGCGACGAGACCGAACGGCTCCTCCCAGAGAGACGGCACCAATACGACGTCGGCCCTGTCGTATGCTCCGACCAGCTCCTCCTGGCGCACGAGCCCTTCGAACGATACTGCGCTCTCGAGCCCTCGCTCGTGCACGTACTGGCGAAGCGCCTGCTCGTACCTCGTATCTCCTTTTCCATAGATCAAGAAGCGCACCTCGGGATGGCTTCCATCCCGCACCGCCGCCACGGCGTGCAGCGCAGTCATCACCCCCTTCTCGGCGCACAGCCTGCCGGCGTACATGAGCGTCGCGCCCAATGCGGCGCGCTCCGCCGCCGGCTCTAAGAAGTGCGCATCGATCGCGTTGGGGATCACCTCGATGCGCTCCTCGGGACACCCGCTGCTCCGGTATTCTCGCTTCAGTGCTTGGCTGCACACGATGGCGCTCGCGAACCTGAGCGGCGGCACGGGGCCGATCAGCAGCCGCTTCAACCATGTGGCACGAACCCTGGAGAACGGGGTTCTCGGCGAGTTGATGTACTGCCACCAGTAGCTATGCAGATGAAACACGACGGGCATCGGCACTTTCCGGAGCGCATGCAGCAACGAGACCAGACCGATGCCGGAGACATTCCACACGTAGACCACGTCGGGCTGCACTCGCGCCACGGCATGGCGCAGCGCACGGGCTGACGCGGGGGAATGCATCTGGCGGTAGAAGGAGATCGACTGGCTCACTGCTCCCCGTGCCAGGCGTGGCCGGGACGCGTTGCTGTCGATGGCTGTGCGCAACGCCCGCGCGACGCCGGGCTGCCGACCCCTGCAGCGGGCTGACCGTGAGGTGAGCACGACCACCGTGTGGCCCTGGCGCCGCAGCGCCTCGACGAGGCCTCCGGCAAGGATCTCCGCGCCGCCGGCGATGTCGGGGGGAAAGCGGTTGGTCACAAGCAGAATGCGCATCGCAGCAGCGAACCGTGACCTCCCTCAGGCAGCTCTCAGGCCCAGCCGCGACCACAACAGCTGCTTCTCGGCGCGGCTCAACAGCCGGTTCCAGGCAAACAGCCCGGTGCCGCTGATGACCACGGCGAGGTACACCAGCTTGACCTGCAACGGCAGGTCCAGGGCGGCCAGGGCGAGCACCGCCCACAGCACAAGTGACTGGATCGCTCGGCGGACCGTCTGACGGCGCGCAATCGCCAGTCTCGCCGTGGCGTAGAGCATCATGCCGAGCGCCTCCACCCCGGCGCACGCCATCCACAGCGCTGCCAGGCCGACAACACCGTAGTTCGGCACCACCCACCACAGCGGAGCAACATGCAGCACGAGCTTGAGCAGCCCGAGCTTGGCGTTGACGTCCGGCCGTCCCGCGCTCGCGTTGAACGTGCCGGCGACGCTCCCGATGCTGGTGACCAGGACTCCTATCGCCACCAGCTGCAGCACCGTCGCGCTCTTCGACGCGTACGATCCGCCGAGCCAGAGGTGGAGTCCCGGACGTGCGAGGCCGACCATGAGAAGCGCCAACGGGAACATGGCGAAGAGCAAGTACTTGACCGCCCGGCGGAAGAATAAGCGTGCCTGGGCAATATCCAGGGCGATGACGCGCGTGAACGTCGGAAACAGCACACCACTCACCGCGGTGGCGAGGATCCAGGCCTGAGCCGCGAGTTGGTACGGGACCGCGTAGAACGCCACTGCCGCTACGGACAGGAGGGCGCCGAGTAGGAAGCGGTCGAGGAAGTTCACCAACGGATCGATGGTGCTGTCGAGCGTGAGCCAGCCTCCAAAGCTGAGCAGCGGGCGCACGAGGCTCCACCGCAGAGCGATCAAGCGCAAGCCGGGGACTACTCTCAAAGAAAAGCCGAGGTACAGCAGAAACCCGGCCACCCGCCCCAGCAGCAGCACTCCGACGATGAGCGTGAGACTGTGGGATATCGGCAGCGCTGCGATGGGCCCGATGTATGACCACATACCCAACGGGATGCCGAGTGCGCTCACGAGCTTGAAGCGGAGGTGGGCGCCGAGCACACCTCGGAGTCCCACGCTGGTCATGACCACGGGGATGGAGAGCGCGAGCAGGTGCACGGTTTGTAACGCTTCGGCCTGCAGGGCATGAGAGGTGCGCAGCGCATGCGCGATCGTCGGTGCAGCCAACCAGGCAACGGTCAACCCGACCAGCCCGAACGCGAGCACGACCGTCAGCGTCGTCCACACTGTAGCCGGCACCGACTCTTCGTCCCCCACTGCGAGCTTGTGAGCGACGCTTCGGGTCATGGCCTGTCCGAGGCCCAGGTCGAAGATTGAGAAATAACCCACGAAGGTCCAGCTGAGCGCCAGCAGGCCGAAGCGATCAGTGCCCAGTGCACGTGTGAGCACCGGGATGCAGGCGAGCGCGGTCGCAATCGGTGCCGCCTGCCCGAGCAGGTTCCAGCCCACGCCGCGAGCCACGTGCGCGCCGCTCAGTTGAGGCCGCACCGTGGTCGGGAGTCCGCCCGTGACGGTCAATTCGCGACCCCGGTCACGTCGACCACGGGACTGCTCAGGCTGGTTGGGCTGAGGCGCACGGCTTCCTCATGAAGGCCTCCACGCCCCCGGGCCGCGGGGTGGGGTCGTCCGTGTAGATCTCGTCGAGGCCGAACATGCTGACGATGCGCATCGCCCTGCGCACGTCGTCGTGTGACCAGCGTCTGATCCAGGCGGTGGCAGGGTCGACGCCACGCTCCAGCGATCCGTCGAAGCCGGCCGTGCGCGACGGGCGTTGCAGCTTGGCGAGCAACCGGTGGTCGAACTCGCGGCCGAGGAACGCGGCCAAGCGCGGAAGCTCCTGCTCCGGCTGCCAGCGCAGGCGCTCGTAACAGAGTACGTGCACCTGGGACGCCTCGAACTGGCGCAGGGGCACGAAGCTCTCGATGCACCACCAGAGCGCGTACTGCTCGAGCGGCGTGCGCGACGCGCGGATGACGCCCTCGTAGGGAGCGAGGAAGTCCTCGAGGAGGTCGTCTTGCTGGAGGTAGCGATCCAGGTCTGGCAGGAACTCGCCGTGGATTCGCACGGGCGCCGTGTCCATCCGCGAGGTCATCACCGCCAGGGGATGCCGGATGACGAAGATGGTGTGGATGCCGGGGAGGTTCACATTCACCCAGTGGGCGAAGAGATTTGCGTAGACGTCCTTGATCAGCCGCCTGGAGGCGGCGGGGTTGCAGTTGAGGTGGTCGACCCACGGATGCCGGATCTGTCCGGTGATGAGCGCGGTCAGCGGTTCCCGGTAACGCGGCTCCTGGTTGTCCGGCCGCAGGTACTGGCCCTTCAGGAAGCGCGCGAACATCGGCACCCTCCGTGGGGTCACGGGCTCCCACATGTAGCGGTACTCGTTTCGGTGGTTGAGCACCTCCGCGATCCAGGTGGTCCCGCTGCGCGACCCGCCGACCACCCAGGTGGTCCCACGCTGATCGCCGGCCCGGTCGAGCAAGACACGGCCGAACACCATGCGCTGCAGCCGCTGCACGGCACGGTAGCGGGGACGCCTCCAGATGGGCGGCCGCTTTCTCTTCTCCTGGTCGGCGATCTCCACGATCTTGTTCACGCTGTCCTCAACCCCCTTGCATGAGCGAGGCGAGACCCTCTGGTCGAGGCGTCGGCCGGTCCGTGTAGACGGCGTCGAGGCCAAACCGGGCCAGCACGGTGATGACCTTTCGCTTGTCCTCCGCCGACCAGTAGCGCATCCAGTCCGTGGAGGGATCGCCGCCTTGTTGCAGCGCGCTGCGGTAACCGGTGGTGCGCGAGCGGCGCCGCATCTTGGGGTAGATGCTGGGGTCGAACTCACGCCCCAGGTATGCGGCGATCCGCGGAATCTCCTCTTCCGGCTCCATGAGCAGCCGCTCGTAGAGGACGACATGCAACTCTCCCTCACGAAGTTGCCGGAGGGGCACGAAGTTCTCGACGCACCACCAGAACGCGTACTGCTCGGGTGGTGTCGTCGTGCTCCGGATGGCGTCCTCGTACGGTGCCAGGTGATCTGCCATCAGGTGGTCCTGCTTCAGAAAGCGGTCCAGCTCGGGGGCGAAGCGCCGATGCCGGTCCACCTCCGCGAGGCGCATGCGCGAGGTCATAACCGCCAGCGGATGGCGGATGACGAAAACGATCTTGACCATTGGGAAGTTGGCGTGAACCCAACCGAGCAGGAGGTTGGCGTAGACGTCTTTGATCACCCGCCGGCGAGCGAACGGCACGCAGTTGAGATGGTCCACCCAGTGGTGACGCAGACTGCCCCTGAGCATCCGCTCGATTGGCTCCCGGTACACCGGGTCCTGCTCTTCCGGTCGCAGATACTGCCCGCGCACGAAGTGCGCGAACTGCGGTACGTGGGGCGGTGTGAGCGGCTCGAACATGTAGCGTTGGTTGTTTCGGTGGTTGAGCAGCTCGGCCACCCAGCTGGTGCCGCTTCGCCCGCTGCCGGTCACGTACAGCGTGTCCCCGGGGTCACTGCCGAGGTCGATGAACACGCGTCCCCAGAGGTTTCGCTGCGCCCTCTGGACCGCCCGATACATGGGACGGCGCCACACGGGAGGCCGCCTCGCGACCTGGACGGGTCCGAGATAGCTGTTTGTCACGCGCCCCCTGCGTACGGGAGCACCCACTGATGCCCTCGTTGTTCGCCGTGCAGGGAGCGGTGCGCCAGACCTGCACCGCAGCCGATGAGTAGCCAGACGACGAAGACGGTCGGTAGTGCGTTGTAGCCAGCCGACGCGATGGTGGGGACGAAGCCCC
>VBJV01000304.1:2552-3087 GCA_005879785.1 Chloroflexota bacterium | reverse complement strand
GCCTGGGCGGCAACCGGAGTTCTCGGCCTCGGCGGAAGCGCGGTACTGGTCGTGGCCTCGGTGCTCGGCGCGGAACCGAGATCTGCATGGCTGCTTGCAGCTGCGGTGTGCTTCACCGCCACATTGCACGCGGTTCCGAGTGCCGTATTGGTCGGCCTCCAACAGTGGCGATCGGCGGCAATGGTCGGTCTCGTTACGGGTCTCGTCGGTACCGGCGTGGTGATTGCCGTGCTGGCGGCGGGCGGCGGGATCACCGGGATGTTTGCGGTCGAGGCGGGCGTGTCTGTCGTGAACCTTGCGTGGACGGGAAGGCTCGCGCGCCGTGCGCTGGTCATCGAGGACGAGACCGGCGGGGGCACCGTCGCTGCCGACCTCCGTCGGGCGGTCGCGCGCGCTGCACTCGTTCTCTCGGCAAGTGAGGTCCTGTCGCTGATCGTCGAGCGCCGGTCGGAGGTGCTCTTCCTTGTTCACTACTCCGGCGACGTACAGATCGCGCTGTACTCGATCGTCTTCTCCATCGTGTCCGCGTTGCTGC
>VBJV01000304.1:1031-2510 GCA_005879785.1 Chloroflexota bacterium | reverse complement strand
CCTGCGGTCGCCACACTGTTCGGCGCAGGCTCCTTCGAGCGCATCCGCAACGGGTATGGACGGGCCGTACGCCTGCAGATCACGGCGATGATGCCGCTGACCGCCCTCGGGCTCTCAGTGGGACCAGCGCTTCTCCGGCTCGTGTACGGGAGTGAATACCGCGGCACGCGTCCCATCCTGCTCGTGATGATGGGCGCATTTCCGGTGATGGCCGCGAGCGCTGCAGCAAACGCGCTGCTGACCGGCCTGGGCAAGCTGCGCGAGCTCCTCCTCGCCCGCGCGCTCGCCGCAGCCGTGGACGTTGGCCTCGCGGCCGTTCTAGTGCCCGCTCACGCCGCGGTCGGCGCGGCAGTTGCGAACGTCGGTGCGCAGATTGTGCTCGCGGCCGCGCTCCTCACATCGGCCCGTCGTGCGATCGGATCCGTACGCTGGGAGGTAGGAGTCCTCCTGCGAGCTTCGCTTGCCGGGACGGCCGCCGGACTCGCTGCGTGGGTCTCGGTCTCCGCACTCGGCGAAGGAGCGGGCCTTGCCGTTGGCTTGGTTACGGCTTTGCTCGCATTCACCATCGTCGCGCTCGCGCTTAAGGTCTTTGCCGAGGACGACGCCGCGTGGCTGGAGGCCACTGTGGGCTCGTATTTCGGCGGAGCCGCCGGTTGGTTCTTCCGAGCGGCGTCGTCAGGAAACCAGCCGCACTAGGGTCGTTGACAGCGGCGCGTGAGCTATCGCCCGTGCCCGTTCGTTCAATGGCAGGCGGCGGAGCCCGTATCCGTATACGTCTGCCCCGCGACCGGGACGAACTGCCAGTCGTAACTCGTCGAGTGCAGAGTCAGCTTGAGCACGCCGTAGGTGGTGTCGTTCCCCGCTTCTCTGTTCGGCTGCGTCGTGAAGAAAGCGCCCAACTCTTCGCCGCCGGTTCCCACGACAAACTCGCGGATGCCGTTTGGAGCGAGGTTCCCGGCCGGGTCCTGCGTGGCGAAGCGTTCGTAGTTGTGGCTGTGCCCATTGAGGACGAGCTCGGCCCTTGCGGCGTAGAGGTCCTGCCAGAACGTCGTCATTTCGGTGTTGTTTCCGACGTGACCGGAGGTGAACAAGGGCTCGTGGAAGAAGGCAAGCGTGCAGGCCGTCGGATGAGCCGCGAGGTCGCTTAGGAGCCAGGTCTCTTGCGGGGAGCCCGGACCGCAGCCGCCGACATCGGCACATTCAGCGTTCAGGGCGATCAGGTGCCAGCTCCCCAGATCGAACGAGTAATAGCCCTGGCCCGCCACCCCAGCCGCGGCGCCGAAGTACCGGTAATACGCCGACCCGTCCGGGGAACAGTCCGTGCCCCCTGTCGTACCCTTGTCGTGATTGCCGAAGACCGGGCGCGTGATCGCCTTCACACGCCCCCACGAGGGGTCATAGGACTGCAGGAAAGCGCTGTAGCCGCCGCACTCGTACTGGTTGTCTCCAAGCGGCAGGACCGCGGAGAGGCCGGCATTG
>VBJV01000304.1:0-1004 GCA_005879785.1 Chloroflexota bacterium | reverse complement strand
TGCCCGCGCCCGCAGTCAACGTCTGACCAGCCTGAGCCGTCCCAGAAACCGTCGGCGGCGAACCGTTCGAAGGCGCCACGGCCGCTGCAGCGACGACCGCTGTCTGGGCGGAGGTTGCTGTGCTGGAGCCGGCCGAGTTGGAGGCAGTGACTGCGACACGAATCGTCGCCCCCACATCACTCGACGTCAGCGCATAGGTGGTCGCAGTCGCACCGCCGATATCGACGCAACCCGAGCCCGCGCTATCGCAGCGGCGCCACTGATACGCATAGCTGATCGGCGCCGTGCCCGTCCAACTGCCCGCGCCCGCAGTCAACGTCTGACCAGCCTGAGCCGTCCCAGAAACCGTCGGCGGCGAACCGTTCGAAGGCGCGACCGGCGCCTGCACCGGCGTGTAGGTCGCATAAATCGAGATGTTGCGCAGATAGGCCGTCGCGCCACCTCCAAACGGATCGCTCGGCCCGTCCGCATAAGCGTCCGCGTTCGCCCGATAGGCGCCCACGTACTCGTTGAAGAAGAACTTCACAACCGACGTCGTGTCACCAGAAATGAAACCGAGCCAATACGTCCCGGCGCCGAGGCGCAGCGGCGAAGCAAACACCAGATCCCGCCAACCCGCAGGATCAGAGCCCGAAGCGGACAGCTCGACCGTCGAACCGAGCAACCTCCCCGGCTCACCCGCCGCGTCCGCATAAACCACCCCACGCACCACCTGGCTCCCAGAAACGCCAGCCCCAGCCAGATACAGAGACAGCTTGCTCACATCACCACCCTGCGACAGCGTGTACTTCGACACCCGCTTCTTGTCAGGACCGAACACCGTGTTCGTACCACCAACACCCGTAAAGCCAAATGTGCTCTCGGCGGTGTCAAGTCGAAGACGGGCCTTGCCCCCGTGCTCCAACCGGTCGCCGCGTGCGAGCGCCGACCGGGTCGTGCCGCTGGCTGCCGATGCCAGCGTGGCCACGGTGGAGGCGAGGGCGACCGCGACGAGGAGGACGAGC
>VBJV01000303.1 GCA_005879785.1 Chloroflexota bacterium | reverse complement strand
GCCGTGATGACGGCCTTCCTGCTGCTCTACCTCGCGGCACGGTTCACCAACTTCAACACGATCGTCACCCTGCTGGTGCCGATGATCGGCCTGGGCGTCGGCATCGACTACACCCTGTTCATTGTCACCCGCTTCCGCCAGATGCTGCACGACGGGCTCGATCCGCGCGACGCGGCCGCCGCGGCCGGGGCAACCGCCGGCCGGGCCGTGATCTTCGCCGGCGTGACGGTCGCGATCTCGGTCACGGGACTGGCCCTGATCGGCATCGACTTCATCACCAAGCTCGGCATCGGCAGTGCGCTTGGCGTGCTGACCGACGTGATGCTCGCCAACTCGCTGCTCCCGGCCGTGCTGTCGCTGCTTGGTCACCGCATCGATCGCGGCAGGCTGGGCATGAAGGCGTCGGACGAGTCGCGCGAGGGCAGGCTGCGAACCCCGGTGGCCAGGTGGGGCCGGTTCGTCACGAACAACGCCAAGTTCGTGCTGCCGGCCGTGATCGTGCTGCTGGGCCAGACAATCCGCACCGCATACGACCTGCTCTCGGGCCCGGGTGGGTTCGGCCCCGGATTCACCTCGCCGATACCGGTCGTGATCGATCTCGGCTCCGATCATGGCGCCGCGGACAAGATCCAGCAGGCGGTGCAGCAGGTGCCGGGAGTGGCCGAGGTCGAGAAGCCGATCTACAACGCCAAGACGGCGGACAAGGCCAGCGTGGCGCTCGTCAACGCGTACTCCAAGTTCTCCCCTCAGGACGTGAAGACCGACAAGATCGTCTCGACGCTTCGCCACGGCACGATCCCGGCGACGCTCGAGGGCTCGACCGCGAAGGCCTACGTCTCGGGTCAGAACGCCGCCTTCACCGATATCGGCGACAAGATCCTCGGCAATGCGCCGTGGTTCCTGCTGTACGTCATCGGGGTCACGTTCGTGGTGCTGACGATGGCATTCCGGTCGGTCGTGATCGCGCTCAAGGCCGCCCTGACGACGCTGACGTCGGCCCTGGTCGGCTTCGGCATGCTGACCCTGATCGTCCAGCTCGGCCATGGCATGAATGTGATCGGCCTCGATCGAACCGGGCCGATCGAGAGCTTCGTGCCGCCGATCTGCTTTGCGATCCTGTTCGGCTTGTCGACCGACTATGAGGTCTTCCTGATGAGCCGCATCCGCGAGGAGCAGCGCTGATCATGTCCACGGTGTTCTTCGCCTTCCTGCTCAACCCGGACCGGGTCTCGAAGGAGTTCGCGCTGCTGCTCGGGATCGCGATCATCACCGATGCGCTGCTGATGAGGATGACGCTTGTGCCCGCGCTGCTGACGCTGCTCGGTGAGCGGGCGTGGGCGATGCCGGCCTGGCTGGACAAGCTGCTGCCGAGGCTCACCATCGAGCCTCCCGGTGAGCGCGTCGCGCCGGAACCGGTCAGCGCTGCGGTTCGCACCGAAACGCCGACATGATCAGCCGCTCGAGGTGCTGGACGCGACGACCTGGACGCCACGTCCGGGGACTCGCGCCAGCACCTCGTAGCCGCTGAGACGGCAGCGGCAGGAGTGCGAGACGCGATCGGCCGCGCGTGCCGCCGCGCTGCTGAGCGCGCCCAGCCGCGCGGGATCGACCCCTGCCACCGTGAGCGTGACGAAGCCGTTGTGATCGCCGGCGCTGGACACGGGCTGGTGGAGCGACATCATCGCGCCGCTGAAGCGCACCGCAAGCGACGGCCGCCAGGGAGCGAGCACCGGCTGATGTCGGGCATGCGCGGCGTGGCCGGGCGCCGTCGCCAGCACCGCCAGCATCAGGCCGGCGGTGACCGGCCCGGTGATCGCGCGGGTCCCCATGCCTGGATTGTGTCAGGAATTCCCGTTTGTTCCTGCATCCGCTACGCTGTGTCTGCCGGCGCCATATCGTCAAGCGCACTTCTGAAAACGTCGTGCGACACTTCCGCGCAGGGGCTCGAGGTCGATACGGTCGAAGCACTTCCTGAAAGTGGCCGTTCGCCGGCCCCAGGCGTCGGCCTGGCGGCGTCCCGCTGGCGCAGGAGTCACCGCCGCGCCTCGGCCATATTTCGGATATGACCTTCGTCACGGCGCTGCCTCCTGCTGGCGGGCCGCTCGCCAGGTTCGGCCACGAGATCCAGGGCGGCCGGGTGTGAGAGTAGGCTGCGACCATGGCCTACCTCGACCACGCTGCGACCTCCCCGCTGTGCGTCGAGGCGCGCGAGGCGATGGCGCCCTACCTCGACGAGCGGTTCGGGAACGCCTCCGAGCCGCACGCCTACGGCCGCCAGGCCCGGGAGGGACTGGAGCGGGCGCGCGAGACGATCGCCGAGCTGCTCCGATGCCGTCCGCAGCAGCTGGTGTTCACCTCGGGCGGTAGCGAGG
>VBJV01000302.1:2676-3850 GCA_005879785.1 Chloroflexota bacterium | reverse complement strand
ATGAGCCACCTTCTCGACCCACCGCCCCTGCTCGCTGTACGGCGAGTTCACCCACACCGGGCCGGCCCACGGCTGCCATCAACAGCCTCGCAGCGCGCGATTCGCTCCGACGCCGCGGCGGCAGTCGCGGGGTCAAGCTCGATCCCGACCCATTTCCGACCCAACCTGATCGCCGCGCACGCCGTCGTGCCGGACCCGAGAAACGGGTCGACCACCAGGCCGTCCGACGGACACAACTTGTCGATCCAGCACGCGGCCTCGGATTCGGCCTGCTGCCAGGGGTGATGAGTTTTTTCCCGCCCGCCGCTCACGACGTCAGTTACCAACACACTCGGATCTCGACGGGTGCCTTTGACAAACCAGAGCACCGCCTTCCAGGCGCACTTGATCCCGTGCTCAGGCATCAGCACCGCCGGGGTCCAGCCGTCCGCATGTGCCGCGTGGAAGCACCCGATGGTCCACCAGTAGCGCAGCCCCGAACTCGATAACGCCGCCATCGCCACCGGCATCTGGGTTTGCCCGATGTATGTGAGCAGCGATCCGCCCGGCGCCAGTACACGCTCGGCGAACGCCGCCAGGTCCGGCAACATCGCCGACCCCACCTGGTCGTACGGCAAGTCGGTGACGATCAGCGCCGTCGAGCCGTCTGGCACGTTGCCGCCGACCGTCCGGAAATCCCCCACCAGGATCCGCGAATCGAGCCCCTCGACCACCCGCCGGGCGGCGGCGTCGGTGGCTCCGAACCGCGCGAGCCGTTGCAAGCCCTTCACCGCGTTCCGGCTCATGTCCGGCGTGATTCCACCGTCAGCAAGCGCTTGCAGCAAAACCTGATCGTCGAGCCGAGAAAGCAGGTAGAGCGTCCTCCACGAGCACGGTAAATCGGAACCGTGGTTCCGATTCGAGATGATCGGGTGCTTGGCGATCGCCATCAGCATCCGGGCGGTTCGCTCCGAGAAGTGCAGCGGCTCGGCGACCGCCCTCGGATGACCGCGGAACATCGAGCCCCAGGCGCCGTGACCCAGCCGGGCCTTCGATTCCCGCAGCTTGGCGCCGGTGTCCACGAACGCACGCACTGTGCTCGCGAACAGCATGTTGATCTCGCGCGCCCATTCGGTCGGTGAGTAGGGCCGGAACTTCGACACCGAGCGCGGGAACGCCCGCGCTGTCGTGATCT
>VBJV01000302.1:1547-2653 GCA_005879785.1 Chloroflexota bacterium | reverse complement strand
TCCAACGCGTCGGGCCACGGGTACCGACCGGCCCGGCGAAGCTCAGCGAGCGCCGCGCTGCCCATCTCCTTGACCGCCTCGACCGCGCGCTCGCAGGCCGCGGATTCGTCGAGCCCCGCGGCCTGCGCGGCAGCGATCTGGACCTCGAACTCGGCTTCGAGCGCCCGAGCGAAGGCCGTGTTCGCGCTCACGACTCGCCTCCCGGGTGATGCACGGCGCGGTTGAGGTACTGGCGAAGCGGACCGGTACGCTCGGCGTCGCCGGGCGCGGCTACGGTCGCGCCAACGGCGCGTTCGGGCTCCCGTCCGACTCCGGAGCCGTTCGGCGAGTCGGGCGCGTCTTTGGGCCCCGCAGGCGGCCAACTCTCCGCGATCACGTCTTCGCTCGGAGCGGGATGGCAGGTGCGGCACAACCACGCGCTCTCCAAGCGTCGCCAGAAACGAGTGCCGCGGCAGTTGGGACACGGTGAGACCAGCGCGGAGGCCTCCGGCCTCGGCTCAGCGGAAGTGGCAGGCGTCGTGGTCGTGCAGTCGAGCCGGTCCACCGACTCATGGGAGGGGATGGTGGGCATGGAGTACATGTTTCCGGCCGTTCCTACCTCAGTTGTTTCATCGGCTCCTCCATTCGCCCCCGCGTTGGTGGTAATCATGTCCTCCATGCCCACCATCTCCTCCGCCGTCCCAACCACGGCCCATGTAGTGGCACCGGCGTGCCTGGTCCCCGCGACCTCGAACCTCAGCCCGCAGGCGATGCGACCACGGACCCGGCGTAGCGCGTAGCCCACCGTCCGCGTGTCGAGCTTGTCGCGCACCGTGAGCCCGAGCAGAGCGTCACGCAGCGACGGGTCGCGGCTGCGGTCAGACTCCGCACGAGCCAGCGCCTCACTAACGACTTCGGCCACGGTCTTCGGCGTCTTGCCAAACGCCTCGGACCACGCGCCGAGCGCCGCTCGAAGCGCTGCCGCGTCGCTGTCATCTTCACGGCGGATGCGCTCAGCGCCCGCCAGCGGGTCCCCGACCTGCGCCCACACGCACGCGCCGCGAACCAAGTCGTCCCACGCCTCGAACGAGCCTTTCCTCGGGCCGCACCGGTGCGACGGCCGTCCA
>VBJV01000302.1:0-1490 GCA_005879785.1 Chloroflexota bacterium | reverse complement strand
CAGGAGCAAGTCAGGATGCCAGAAGTACGTGCGATCCTCGGGGTGTTCCACTCGCGCGTCGAGGTCAATCGGGACCGCGCGACGGCCGAGGTCACCCCTGAACACGACGTTGTTTCCAGTCACCATCCACATCGCACGAAGCGGCGCCCGCACGCGCGCCGAGACACCGAGCAGGCGGTCCTCCCACTCCTCGGCGGTCAGCGCCGCCGCCAGCGACGCCGACCCGAGGGGGCGGTCCACGTTGTCGAGCAACACCAGCGGCGCGGCTTCCAGGGCAACAGTGAGGATGACCTTGCGAAGTTCCGCATCCTCGCGCGGCAAGGTCATGCGGGCGGCGACCCGCCCTGTGCCGATGGTGCTCACGACATCGACAAGGAGGTTCTTGCCGGTTCCAGGGGTGGTGGCTCGCGCCGCGATCAAGGGCACCGGCCCTTGAACGGCGTGGCGCCCGGTCAGCGTTAGCACTGCTGCAAGCGCGGCGGCACGGTCACACTCGGCCAGGAACGGGAAGTCGCGGAGCGGCTCCCCGAGCAGTTCCACAGCGCTGCGCACCTCACTTGAGGTGGGGTTCGAGGGGATCGCGGGGAAATCGCCGGAGGGCACGTACAAGAGCCCTGTCGCCGTGTCGTAGCCTGAGCGGTCGATCAGCTCACCATCCGGCCCCAGGGTCGGCGCTTCGACGACGCCTTCGAGGCGCGAGAAGGGCCAGTCGTCGCTTGCTGCGATGGCTCGCGCTACCCATTCCGGCGGCAACACTCGCCGTTGCGTTCGGGACCGTGAGTCGTTGCGCACCCACTCGGCCGCGTGGTCGAGACGGGACCGCAGCGCATCGAGTGTAAGCAGTTCGATGACAGGAGCACCTGACGGGCGCCTAAGACCCAGGCGGGGGGTGCCTTGGTCCCGCACGACGCGCACGAGCTTGCGGGCGCGGATATACACGTTGGCGTCAGGGTCAGCAAGCAACGCTTCCTGAGCCTCGCCGGCCACCTCGCCGAGTTCCTCGCGCACCAAGATCACCGGGCGCCCAGCCGGCGTGCCAGCGGCTGCCGGCGCCTCGGCCCAGGGTTCCGCGGCACCGAATGCCGTACGCCACCGTTCCGCGAAGCCGACCGGGTTGGTGACGTGCAGCTCGGACGGGTCCTTCACGCCCGCCAGCATCACGAGCCGCGCGCGCGCGCTGATGCGAGAGCGCATAAGCCAGCGCCGCATCGCCTCACCGCCACAGTCGGGCTCGATCACGACGAACACGGTCGCGATGCCGTCGAGCGCATCCGCCCACATCTCTTGCCAGTTGGCCGCGCCGGGGACGCCGAGCGCCGGGATACCGTGATGCCAGAGGGTGTGCGCGTCGGACTCACCCTCGACGAGCACCACGTACCCCGCGAGGCGCGCGTCGGCAAGGCGCGAGAGCCCGTAAAGGCGTGGCTTGCTACCCTTCTCCCACCGGAAGCGGCCGTCTTCGTCCCCGCCCTTGTCGAGTTGGAGCCGGT
>VBJV01000301.1 GCA_005879785.1 Chloroflexota bacterium | reverse complement strand
GCGCCAGAACGTGCACGCCGGCCAGTCGAGCGTCGCCGCGTAGCCCGCAAGGAACACCGGCCAGTCCGGCATCTGCCCGCGCACCGCACGATGCCAGGTCTCGGTCACCTCGGGCTTGCCGAAGGTCTCGGTCATGTGGTAGCAGGGCTCGCCGGTCAGCCGCTCGATCGCCTGCTTCAGCGACGATGTCCCCGTTCGGCCGAGGCCGGCTCCGATCAGTCGCAGACCCATCACGACGAATGCTACCGACTGTAAGGATCCCCGCCGCACCGCACCATGGCGGTGCGGCGGGGAGATGAAGGCGANNNNACGCTGCCCAGCACCGCGCTGATCTTGCCGGCAAGCAGGCCGAGGGTGACGACCACCGCAATCGTGATCACGCCCAGAACAACGGCGTACTCCGCCATCGTCTGGCCGGTCTCGTCACGCAGCTGCTGAAGATACTCGACCATGATGTCCCCCAAGATTGTGTGACCCACTGGTGTGACTCACTGGTCTGGAAGCATCGACAGCCGCCGGCGGGGCCTGGACCACCCGATGGGTGAGCTTGGCCGGGGCATCGCCGTGATCGCCGGCCGGCAGTCCGCCGCTCCGCCGTTTGTTGGAACAGCACCCCCGGGAGCACGACGTTCGCGCCGTCCGCTACGGGTTGTTGTACTCAGCGCTTGTTACAATTTTCGCCCGAATTGGGAAGATCGTCTCCGCATCCACCGTCTTCGATCGTGACGCCTGCCGCAAATCGGCGGGTTCCTAAGAAGGGAGAGGTATGACGACCGCGATGCACAGTGCGCGCTTCAAGCGCGCCGACCTCGGCGACCAAGAGGTGACCGCAACGCTGGATCGATCCGCCGTGGAGCGAGCGCGGACCGACGGCGGTACGGAGCTCGTCATCGATGTGGCTCGTGCCGACGGCACCGTCGGTACGCTGGCGATGTCCTGGAGCCCGGACGACCTCGACGCGCTGCTGGGCAGCGCATCGGAAGGCGAGATCACGCTCGGCTTCGACCGCGCGCAGCTCGAAGAGGCGTTGGCGAACGATGCCGACGTCGAAGCGCACGGCCTTCGCCGCCGCGCGCTCGTGTTCACCGTTGTGCTGGCGACGGCTGTGACCGCTCCCACGGTGGCATCGGCGCATCCGGCCGGCGCTCCTGGCATGGCGGTCCTCGTGGGAGGCGCTCACGCCGCGATTCCCGTCTCGGCTCCGGGCGAGTTCAATCCCGCGACCACGGTCGGCGCCGCGGGCGTCCAGGCAACGGACGGGACGTATGCGGCCAGCTTCAATCCGGCCACGACGGTCGGCGGCGCCGCGCAGGCGGCGACCGTCGCTTCGACACCGGTCGAGAGTCCGGCGTCGATGGTGGGCGGCGCCCTCCCGGCGGCAACAGACGCAACGTCACCGGCATCGCTGGTCGGCGGCGGTGGGCTGAACACGCCGGATCCAAGCTCGCCCGCGGTCATGGTGGGCGGCGGCGCTCCGACAACCCCCGCCCCGGTCGACGCCACCGGGCCTGTTGTATCGGCGTCCTCGCAGAGCTTCCTCGACCAGAACGCTGCGGAGATCGCCGCGCTGGCCGGCGGGGCAGCGATCGCGATCACGGCTGCCGGCTTTGCGGCCGCGGCGAGCTCGCGACAACGGCCGGTGCGTCCGGCGTAGCAACGCGCTTCGTCAGGAGGGGTGGCGGATGGGTTCGCCACCCCTCCTGACACCTGCGATCACGGTGGCAGAATCCTTGCATGATGCTGCCGTTGCCAGTCCCGCCGGGTTACGACTTCGAGCGCTCGACCTTCCGGTTCAGGATGTTCGGCGACGACCTCGCCAGCCGCTGGCATGACGGCGGGCTGCACCGGGTGCTGCGCTCCGGGCTGGCGGTGCGAATCACGGCGGACGGTGTCACCTGCTACGGCCGGGCCGATCAGACCGACGTGGCCGAGATCGCGCACCTGCTCGGCGGCGCTTTCGATCTGGACGGCTTTGTTCGCACGCATCCCGACGTGGCCGCCCGCTCGCCGGGATTCCGGCCGCCGCTTCTGTCCGACCCGTTCGAGATGCTCGTCACCGCGGTCACCGCCCAGCAGATCTCGCTTCGTGCGGCGGCCGTTATGCGGGCCGGGCTGGTGCGGCGGTTCGGCAGCCGGGTCAGCCATGACGGGGTCGAGTGGTGGCGCTTCCCCGACCAGGCCGCCGTCCGTGGCGGCGACCTCACGGGGCTCAAGCTGTCGAGGATCAAGATTCGCTCGATTGCGGCGCTGGCGGAGGCCGACCTCGACGTTGCCCATCTGGACGACGAGGCAGTGATCACCCGGCTGAGCGAGCTTCCCGGCATCGGCCGCTGGACGTCTGAGTGGTTTCTGGCCCGATGCCTGGGCCGGCCGAACATCGTCGCGGCCGGCGATCTGGTCGTCCGCAAGGCGGTGGCGGCCTGGTTCTCGGAGGATGCGATCTGGTCGGAGCGCCAGGTGCGCGA
>VBJV01000073.1 GCA_005879785.1 Chloroflexota bacterium | reverse complement strand
CAGCGCCTCGTCGAGCTCGGCTCGCATGCGGATTTCCCTGCCACACCCCCAATTGCCGCGGCGGTGCGCGCTCGCCTGGCGGGCGCGCCGCCGCACCTGCGCGCACGAAAGTGGCGTCTGATCGCCGCGGCTCTGGCTGCCGCGCTCGCCGTCGTCTTCGGGGTGCCGCCGGTGCGAACGGCGATCGCCCACTGGCTGGGCATCAGCGGGATCGTGATCAAGCCGGTCCCGTCGCTTCCCGCGGCTACACCGCCGCGCGCCCATCAGTCCCTGACCGAGCTGGGATACAGCCTCGGCCTGGGCCAGCTGACCAGCCTCGAGGCTGCGCGGGCGCAGGCAGGTTTCGCCGTCGCGGTGCCGACCTCGCTCGGCGCGCCGGACGGCGTGTACGTGCGCACCAACCTCGGACAGGTGGTTTCACTGCTGTATCGGCCTCGCGCCGACCTCCCTGAGTCGCCGCAGACCGGGGCGGGTCTCTTGATCACCGAGTTTCGCGGCAGCGTGGAGCCCACGCAGTTCGAGAAGCTGATCAAATTTGGCACCGTGGTCACCCCGGTCAGGGTCGACGGCGGCCAGGGCTACTGGATCTCGACCGAGCACGCCATCGAATATCGACTGCCGGATGGATCGTTCGACACCGATGGGCTGCGGCTCACCGGCCCGGCGCTCTTCTTCGAGCGAGGCGACGTGACGGTGCGGATCGAGGGGGCTATCACCGAGGACCGTGCCCTGTCCATTGCCGCCGCGCTGCGCTGACCGGGAACCGTCGGGCGCGCCGCGGTGTAACCAGGTCAGGAGGTACGAACAATGCGATCGTCCATTCGCCATGCGCTGCTCCTGGCCACCGCCGCCCTCGCGGCGTGCGGTGGTGTCGCCGCGCCGATCCTCAACGCGACCCGGTCGCACGCGCCGGCGGCCAGGTCGGGCGGCCATGTCGCCGTCGTCCCCGCACAGCTCGTCGTGCTGCGCGGCGCTGCTCCCGGTGCCGGGGTTGCCGTCCTCGACACCAAGCAGCAGCGCACCACCAGGTCATTTCCAGCCGGTGTCCTGGCGCCGTCCGGCTCGCGTCTCTATGCGGTCACGAGCTCCGCGGCTGGCGGGGCCCTCCTCGACGCCATCGACGTCCGCACGGGCGCGACACTGGCCTCGACGGCGGTTCCGGGACGTTTCGCGCTGCCGGCGCTCGGACCCGAGGGGCGCCCGGTTGGACTGTCGCCGGACGGCCGCCATCTCGTCCTCAGCGACGAGGACCAGCGCTCCGGCACGCCGCGCGCGACCAGCCGCTTCCTCGTCTATGACACGTCGGCGCTTTCGCATAAACCTGATGTCGTGCAGCTCAGCGGCGACTTCTTCTTCGACGGCATCAGCAACGATGCGCGCACCCTGTACCTGCTCGAGAATCTCGGCGTCACAGCCAGCGGCGACCTCGCCTTCGACGTGAGACGCTACAACCTGGTCTCGGCGCAGCTCGATCCGCATGTCATCGTCGACAAGAGCAGCGGTGAGCGGTCGATGTCGGGCATGGCCATCGAGAGCGTGACATCGCGCGACGGATCGTGGCAGTACACGGTCTACGGCATCGGCGCAGGCGTTCCCTTCGTCCACGCCGTCAACCTCGATACCGGAGTAGCCGAGCGCATCGACCTGCCGCGTGTCACCGGCGAGCCGGAGCTCGACCTGCTGTGGGCCGTGGTCGCCAGCCATGACGGCCGCCACATCTACGCGGTGAACGCCGCTGTCGGCGCCGTGCTCGAGATGACCAGCGGAAATCCATCGGAGCTGCGCCAGGCACATCTGTCCGCGGTGCCGGCAGCCCCGGCGGCGATGATTATGCCGTGGGACACGATCACCGCGAGCGCGAAGCGGATCGCGTTCGGCGCAGCGGCGATCAGCCCGGATGACACCACGCTCTACGCACTCGGCGTCGAGCGGATCAGCGTCATCGATACGGCCGGCCTGCGGCTGCGGGGCGGTCTGGGACCGCAGCGCGAGCTGTCGTCGCTGACCCTCAGTGACAACGGACGGGAACTGTACGCGGTCAGCTTCGACCAGCAGCATGTACTGCTGCAGATCGACACCGCCCGCGGGACGTGGACCACCATCGGCGGCGTCGATGCGCCACTCAGCGTGCTGCGCATAGCGCCCTGACCCGACCCCCAGCACGTTAGGCTGCGCGGCGCAGTGGCGACATCCGGCGCGCTCCGCATCGGCAACTCGTCGGGCTTCTACGGCGATCGCTATTCCGCGGTGCGCGAGATGCTGGACGGCGGCCCGCTCCACGTGCTCACGGGTGACTACCTCGCTGAGCTCACCATGCTGATCCTCGGCCGCCAGCGTATGAAGGACCCGCAGCGTGGCTACGCAACAACGTTCCTGCGCCAGATGCGCGACTGCCTCGCTCTCGCCAAGGATCACGGCGTGCGCATCGTCAGCAATGCGGGCGGCCTGAACCCGGCCGGACTCGCGACGGCGCTCCGCGAGCTGTCGGCCGAGCTGGGCATTGACGTGCACGTCGCCCGGGTGGAGGGCGACGACCTCATGCTGGGCGGCTGGGGCATCGCCGAGTGCCTGCGCGCCGGCGCCGACGTCGTGGTGACCGGCCGGGTCACGGATGCATCGCTCGTGGTGGGCCCTGCCGCCGCGCACTTCGGCTGGGCGCGCGACGACTGGGACGCGCTCGCCGGCGCGACGGTCGCCGGCCATGTGCTCGAATGCGGCGCCCAGGCGACCGGCGGCAATTACAGCTTCTTCACCGAGATCGATGCCCGGCACCCGGGCTTTCCCGTCGCCGAGATCGATCGCGACGGCAGCAGCGTCATCACCAAACATGCCGGCAGCGCCGGAGCGGTGACCGTCGAGACCGTCACAGCCCAGTTGCTGTACGAGATCGGCGAGCCGCGCTACGCCGGCCCCGACGTGACCACGCGTTTTGACACGATCTGTCTGGAACAGGCCGGGCCCGATCGCGTCGCCGTCACGCAGGTGCGCGGTGAGCCTCCACCGGAAACGCTCAAGGTGTCGCTCAACACCCTGGGCGGATACCGCAACCAGGTCACCTTCGTGCTCTGCGGTCTCGACATCGACGCCAAGGCTGCGCTGGTGCGCGAACAGATCGAGGCCGCGCTGAGCGCGCGGCCACCGCGCGAGATCCACTGGACGCTGGCCCGCACCGACCATCCGGACGCTGCGGTCGAAGAGGAGGCGAGCGCGGTGCTGCGCTGCATCGTCAAGGACGCCGACCCGGCCACCATCGGCCGCGCCTTCAGTGGCGCGGCGGTGGAGATCGCGCTGGCCAGCTATCCCGGCTTTCACCTCACCGCGCCACCGGATGAGGCCTCCCCCGTCGGGGTCTACTCCCCGACGGCACGCGCGTCGACATTGCTCCGACGGCAGGCGCCGACCTCGTGACGCGAGACGCCGTGTCGGAGGCGCTGCCGGCGCCGCTCGAACCAGGGGCGACACGGCGGCTTCCACTGGGCACCGTTGCGGGTGCGCGCAGTGGTGACAAGGGCGGCACGGCGAACATCGGCGTGTGGGCGCGCACGCACGATGCCTGGAGCTGGCTCGCGCATTCGCTCACGGTTGCGGAGTTGCAGCGGCTCTTACCCGAGACAGCCGGTCTGACGGTGACGCGCCACGTGCTCGACAACCTGCACGCGCTCAATTTCGTCGTCGACGGCCTGCTCGGTGAAGGGGTTGCCTCGTCGACGCGCTTCGACCCCCAGGCGAAGGCCGCCGGAGAGTGGCTGCGCTCGCGTCATGTCGACATCCCGGAGACGCTGCTGAGCTAGTCGCGCAGCCGCAGGGCAGCGGGTTGCCAGCGTCCGTGCCTGGTGCCCGCGTCGGGCTCACGCACGAGTTGCAGCCGCGGCTTCGGCCCGTCGACGCGTCCCGCCTGCGGCTTGCGGCTGCCCGCCTTGAACGGGTCGACCCATTCCGCAGCAGGACCGCCGTACTCCTGGTCGGCCGCGGCGTGGAGTGTCCAGTACGGGTCGTACAGGTGGGCGCGCCCCACCGCGCAGAGATCCGCGCGTCCCGCCAGCACGATGGAGTTGACGTCGTCGTACGAGGAGATGGCGCCGACCGCGATGGTCGCGATGCCCACCTGGTTGCGGATGCGATCGGCGAAGGGCGTCTGGTACGAACGCCCATACGCGGGCTTCTCGTCGACTGTCACCTGGCCGGTGGAAACGTCGATCGCATCCGCGCCGTGCGCAGCGAACGCTCTGGCCATCTCCACCGCGTCGTCGGCATCGATGCCGCCGTCGTGCCAGTCGGTGGCGGAGATGCGCACGGTCATGGGCTTGTGCGCGGGCCAGACGCTGCGCACAGCATCGAAGACCTCGAGCGGGTAGCGCATGCGATGGTCCAATGTCCCGCCATATTCGTCCGTGCGCAGGTTCGTGAGCGGTGAGATGAAGCTGGACAGCAGGTAGCCGTGCGCACAGTGCAGCTCGAGCAGGTCGAACCCGGCGAGTTCCCCTGACCGCGCCGCCTGTGCGAACTGCTCGCGGATCTCCGCCATCTCCGTGTGCGTGAGCTCACGGGGGACCTGGTTGCGCGGTGAGTACGGCACGGCCGATGGGCCGCACACGTCCCAGTTGTCCCGCGCAAGCGGCTCGTCCATGCCCTCCCACATGAATTTCGTCGAGCCCTTGCGGCCGGAATGGCCGAGCTGCAGGCCGATCTTCGCGCTGCTGCGGCCGTGCACGAACTCGACGATGCGCCGCCACGCAGCTTCGTGCTCCGGCGCGTACATGCCCGTGCAGCCGGGCGAGATCCGCCCGGTGGCGGAGACGCAGGCCATCTCGGTCATGACCAGGGCCGCACCGCCCAGCGCCTTGCTGCCGAGGTGAACGAGGTGGAAGTCGTTGGGCGTGCCGTCGACGGCGGAGTACATGTCCATGGCCGACACGATCACGCGGTTCTTCAAGAGAAGCTCGCGCAGCGCGAACGGCTGGAACATGGGTGGCGCGACGGCCGCGCTGCTGCTGCCCTCCTCCCCCACGGCTCGACGCGAGGCCTCCTCGTGTGCAAACCACCGGTCCGCCTCACGGACGAACTCCGGGTCGCGCAGGCGCAGGTTGTCATACGTCACCCGACGGCTACGCGTGAGGATGTTGAACGCGAACTGCCTCGGCGCCTGGTGCGTGTACTGCCCGAGGTTCTCGAACCACTCCAGGCCTCCAACCCAGGGCCGACGCCGGCGTTCTCGTGCAGGCACGCGGCCAGCGCGAGTGCGTCTTCCATCGCCAGCTTGGTGCCCGATCCGATGGAGAAGTGCGCGGTATGCGCAGCGTCGCCCAGCAGCACCACGTTGCCGTGCCGCCAGCGCTCGCAGCGCACCGTCGTGAACGTGGACCACCGAGAGTTGTTGGCGTGCAGCGCGTGGCCGCCGAGGACGTCGGCGAAAAGCCCCTGGATCCGCCTGATGCTCGCCTCGTCGCTCTCGCCGGGCCCCAGCGTCTCGACACTCAATTCGGCGAATCCGGCGCGCTGCCACACCTCGTCGTGCATCTCGACGATGAAGGTGCCGCCGGTGGCGTCGTACGGATACCCGTGGATCTGCATGACGCCCGCGGGAGTCGGTACCACGTAGAACTTGAAGGCGTCGAACACCAGGTCGGTGCCCAGCCACATGAACCTGCAGCGGCGCACATCGAGGCTCGGCTGGAAGGTCGCCGCATGGCACGCCCTGGTCCGCGAGTTGACCCCGTCGGCGCCCACCACCAGGTCGTGCGTCGCCTGCAGGTCCTCAACCGGCGGCGCCTCGGCGCAGAAATGCACGCTGACACCCAGCTGAGCGCAGCGCTCGTGCAGGATCTGCAGCAGCCGCCGGCGGCTCATGGCCGCGAAGCCGTGCCCGCCTGAGGTGATGACCTCACCGCGGTAGTGCACGTCGATGTCGTCCCAGCGCGCGAACTCGCGCGACATCGCGTCGTGGATTGCCGGATCGGCGTGCTCGATCCCGCCCAGCGTCTCGTCCGAGAACACGACGCCGAACCCGAACGTGTCGTCGGGTGCGTTGCGCTCCCAGACGGTGATGTCGTGCCCGGGGTCGAGCTGCTTGGCGAGCGCTGCGAAGTACAGCCCGCCAGGCCCCCCTCCGATAACGGCGACGCGCAGCCCCATCACGCCACCGCCGCGTCGAAGTGTCGCTGCGCCGGCGCTCGCAGCCCCGCGAAGAGGCGGTGAAACAGCGCCACCGCCGTGCCGCGATGCTCGGGTGGCGTCATGACGTCCGCCGGGAGCTCCGGGTCGAGAAACGGAAACGCACGAAACACATGCGCCAGCTGCGTGCGCAGGAGGAAGGCGTCGCGCTCGTCGATGCGGCGTGCAGCGGTGTCGGCGTACGGGCCGAACGTCTCGACGAAACCCCGGTAGCGTGCGGCAAGGTCGTCGAAGTCCCACGCCCGCCGGGCCAGGCCGGCGAAGTCGAGCGAGCCCGCCGGCCTGCCGACGAGCAACCCGGCGTAGGCGGCGATGTCGAGCTCGCCGAGCAGTGCCGCCACCTCACGCTCTCGATCGTGGGCGGCGATCCACGTCGCATCCTGGACATTGCCGAAGCCCAGGAAACGCAGCCGCCGCGCCAGCCGACCCCGTTCGGTGCGCCGCTCATCCGGAAGCGCGTGCCACAGCACGGTCCAGTCCTCGGCGCGGCGGGGCGTGCGGCCCAGCGCGAAGATGCGCTCGTCGCCCTCACGCAGCAGGGCTGCGCAACGCGGCGTGACGCGGTAGTGGATGCGGCGTCCGTCGCGCACGCGGCTGAGCAGGTCGCGACCGACCAGCCGGGTGAGCGCCATGCGCGCCGCTGCGGTCGAGAAGCCCAATTCCCCCAGCAGCCGGACCAGCCCGCCCGACCACACGGCCTGGTCGCGCGCGGGCAGATACGCCCCCAGCAGGGTGATGACCAGGTCCTGGGGCCGGGCGCGGAACTCGGGCACAACCCTCACCGTATAGTTGACGCTTGACCGAAGTCAAGTGTAGAGTGTCGGCCGCATGGACAGCCGGGTTCAGTTCGCCGAGCTGAGCTCTCCCCAGGCGGGCGCGCTGCCGCTGGCCGGGCGGGCAGCGGTGCTGCTCCTGCCGGTAGGGGCGGTCGAGCCGCACGGCCCGCACGCGCCGCTGGGAACGGACACGATCATCTCCACCGCGATCTGCGATCGCGCTGCGCGAGAGCTGGCCGGCGACGCGGCGGCGACTGTGCTGGTGCTGCCCGCGATCGGCTACGGGGTCACGCGCTACAGCGCCGCCTTCCCAGGGGCGATCGGCATCAGCGTCGCGACGCTGCAGGCCCTGGTCACCGAGGTGTGCGCGGAGCTCCGCGATGACGGCTTCAGCCGGGTGATCATCGTCAACAGTCATTTCGAGCCGGAGCATGTCGCGGCGCTGCGCCACGCGGCCGAAAGCACCCACGCCGTCCTGCTGGACCTGACACGGCGTCGCAATGCAGAGCGCCTAACCGACGAGTTCCGCAGTGGGGCCGCACACGCGGGTCGCTACGAGACCTCGCTGGTGCTCGCCAGCAGTCCGCAGCTCGTCGACACGGACCGGATGCGCACGCTGCCTGCGCTGCCGGTGGACATGCCGGCTGCCATTGCCGGCGGCAAGACTGACTTCGTCGCCATGGGAATGGACGAGGCGTACTGCGGTGCGCCGGCGGAGGCCAGCGCCGCCGAGGGCGAGGCCACTCTGATCACACTCACGACCATGCTGGTGGAGTTGATCCGTGAGCTCTGTGCCCGCTGAACCCTCGGCGCTGCGCGACCGCGCTGCGCCGCAGAGCGAGCTCAACCTGGCCGAGCGCTTCCTGGACCGCAACATCACCGAGGGCCGGGGTGGTCGTACCGCTTTGATCACGCGCGACGGTGTCTGCACCTACGCAGAGCTCGCAACCATGAGCAACCGCACCGGCAACGCGCTCCTCGCGCTCGGTGTGCGCCGCGGCGATCGCGTGCTCCTCGCCCTCAGCGATTCCGTGGAATTCGTCGCTGCATGGTATGCGGTGCAGAAGATCGGCGCGGTGACCGCCGAGATGTACACCTTCCTGACGTCGAGCGACTACGTGTACTACCTCGATTACACGGCTGCACCCGTCGTCATCGCCGATGCCACGACGCTCGAGCGCCTTCGCGAGGCCGTCGGCAGCAGTCGCACACGGCCGGTGCTGCTCGTGGTGGACGCTGCCGGGGCTGATCTGCGCGGTGGGGAACACGACTTCGCGGCGCTGGTCACGCGCCAGCCCGCCGAGCTCGACGCCGTACCGGCGAGCAGCACCGACGCGGCCATCTGGAAGTTCACCACCGGCAGCACAGGGCGCCCCAAGGCGTGCGTGCACGCAGCACACAGCGCGCTGGCGAGTTACGAGGCCTACGCGCGCGGCGTGCTCGACATCGGGGCCAGCGACGTCGTGCTCCCTGTGCCCAAGCTCTTCTTCGGATACGCCCGCGACCTCGCGGCGCTGTTCCCGTTCGGGGCCGGCGGCGCCGGTGTCGTGTTCGCGGCACGGAGCACGCCGGACGTGCTGTTCGACCTGATCGCGCGGCACCGGCCGACGATCCTGGTCAACGTGCCCACCATGATGCAGGCGATGCTCGATCACCCGTCCGTGGCCGACCAGGACCTCAGCTGCCTGCGGCTGTGCACATCGGCCGGCGAGGCGCTGCCCGAGCCGCTGCACCGGCGCTGGCTCGACACCTTCGGCGTCGAGGTGCTCGATGGCATCGGTTCGTCCGAGGCGTACCACATCTACATCTCCAACCGACCGGGCCGCGTGCGCATCGGCAGCATCGGTGAGGTCGTGCCCGGCTACAGCGCGCAGGTTGTCGACGAGGCAGGAACGCCACTGGCGGCGGGGCAGACCGGCCGCCTGTGGATCCGCGGCGACACCGCGGCGAGCGCCTACTGGCAGGACCGCGAGCAGACCGAGCGGACCTTCGCGGGCGACCTGGTGATGAGCGGCGACCTCGCCGAATGGGACGGAGACGGTTACTTCTGGTACCGGGGGCGCGCCGACGACCTGCTCAAGGTTGGTGGGATCTGGGTCGCGCCCGCAGAGATCGAGCGCTGCCTGATGACGCATCCGGACGTGGTCGAGTGCGCGGTCGTCGGCGTGGAACGCAACGGGCTGACGCGCAGCTGTGCATACGTCGTCATCCGCCCCGGCGCGCGCGTCGAGGCGGAGACGCTGCAGCGATTCGCGGGCGAGCGCCTCGCGCCGCACAAGCGGCCCCGCGAGGTTCGCTCCGTCGCCGAGCTGCCCCGGACTGGCTCCGGCAAGATCGACCGCCGTGTCCTGCGTGACAATGCCGCGGACGACACGCCGGGCGGCCCATGACACGCTTCCGCGCCTCGGCCGGCTTCACCGAGAGTTGGCGGAGCTTCGGTTTGTCGGTTTCGGACGGGGTCGGCACCATCACCCTCGCCCGCCCCGACAAGCTCGGGGCGCTGACCTTCGACACCTACGCAGACCTCCGCGACCTGCTCGCCGAGCTCCCACACCGCGACGACGTGCGCGTGCTGGTCATCACCGGCACGGGTCGTGGGTTCTGCTCCGGCGGCGACGTCGACGAGATCATCGGCGCGCTGCAGTCGATGGAGACCGCCGACCTGCTCGAGTTCACGCGCATGACATCGTCGGTGGTCAAGGCGCTGCGCGAGTCGCCGCTTCCCGTGATCGCCGCGGTGAACGGCGTCGCCGCCGGAGCCGGCGCGGTCATCGCGCTGGCGGCCGACCTGCGCCTGGTGGCGCGCTCCGCATCATTTGCGTTTCTCTTCACCAAGGTCGGCCTGGCCGGAGCCGACATGGGCTCGGCGTACCTGCTGCCGCGGATCGTCGGGTTCGGCCGCGCCAGCGAGCTGCTGCTGCTCGGCGACAGCATCCAAGCCGACCGCGCCTTCGAGATCGGTCTGGCGACCGAGGTTGTGGACGACGCCGAACTGGCCGTCACCGCTGCAACGCTGGCGCGGCGCCTGGCGGACGGCCCGGCGCTCGCGTACTCGGCCACCAAGATGCTGCTCAGCCGCGAGCTCGACATGCCGCTCAGTGGAGCGCTCGACATGGAGGCCTTCGCGCAGGCGCTGCTCATGGGCAGCCGCGACCATCGTGAGTTCTACAGCGCTCGCAGCGAGCGACGCTCACCACGCTGGTCGGGGCGATGACAGGGCCGGAGCACGAGACGGTGACCGCACCGGAGCTGACGCCGCCTAGCGGTTATGCGCACGCGGTGGTCGCGGCGTCAGGGAGGCTGGTGCACCTGAGCGGTCAGACCGCGCAGGGCCGCGACGGCTCGATTCAGGGCGGCACCATGGTGGAGCAGTTCGATCTCGCCGCCGCCAACCTGCTCACCGCGCTGCGTGCAGCGGGGGGCGAGCCGCGCCACCTCGTCGCCATGCAGGTGTTCGTCACCGATGTGCCGGCGTACCGCGCGTCGCTGAAAAGGCTTGGCGAGGTGTGGCGGTCGCGCTTCGGCTCGCGGTACCCGGCCATGGCGCTCATCGGTGTGAGCGAGCTCTTCGACCCTGCCGCGCTCATCGAACTGACCGGCGTCGCTGTCATACCGTGACCGCTGCGTACGCGCACCTCTCAGCAGCGCAGCAGGCGCTGCTGCAGCGCAGCGAGACGCTGGCTCGCGACGTGCTCGCGCCCATAGCGGCCGCCGGCGCTGCCGGGCATGTCAATCGCGAGCTGGTGGCTGCGCTCGCCGCGCAGGGCCTGCTCCCCGACCTGCTCGAGCCGGGCCGGGATATTCGCGCTGTTGACCTCTGCGTCATGCGTGAAGGCCTCGCCCGCTTCTCTACCGACGCCGAATCCGCGCTCGCTCTGCAGGCGCTGGGAGCACACCCGATCCTCGCATCGGCACAAGCCGCGATCGCCAAAGCGTGGATCCCGCGCATCGCCCGCGGCGAAGCCGTGGCCGCATTCGCGCTCACCGAGCCCGGCGCGGGCTCCGACGTGGCGGCTCTGGCCATGGCCGCGGAGCCGGACGGTGACGGCTACCGGCTGAGCGGCGAGAAAGTGTTCATATCCAATGCTCCGGACGCCGACGTCTACACCGTGTTCGGCCGTACGGCGCGGGGTGACGGGTCACGGGGCATCACCGCCTTTGCCGTGCCGCGCGACAGCGCCGGGCTGAGCGGTGCGGTGACGCGGCTGATGTCGGACCATCCCATCGGGCGCCTCACCTTCGACGATGAGCGGCGGCTTCGGCATCGCCATGCGCACGCTCGACCTCTTCCGCCCCAGCGTGGGGGCCGCAGCTGTCGGCATGGCGCAAGCGGCGCTGGACGCAGCCGTGACCCATGCATCGCAGCGCGAGGCGTTCGGGCGTCCGCTCTCGATGCTGCAGGGAGTCACGCACCAGCTCGCCGACGTGGCGATGCGCATTCAGGCGGCGCGGCTCCTGGTGCACTCGGCGGCGGCGGCGCAGGACCAGGGTTTGACGCGGTTGGGAGCGGTGGCCGCGATGGCGAAGCTCTTCGCCACCGAGACGGCGGCGCTGGCCGTGGATGTGGCCATACAGGTGCACGGCGCCCGCGCGCTCGAACAGGGGCATCTTCTCGAGCACCTCTACCGCGAGGTGCGCGGGCCGCGCATATACGAAGGAGCGTCCGAGGTCCAGCGCGAGATCATCGCGCGCTCGCTGTTCCGCACGTGAACGTGTACTGGGTGGCGGCTGTCTGGATCGCCATGGCGCTGCTGGCGAGCGTGGTGAG
>VBJV01000072.1:5985-15009 GCA_005879785.1 Chloroflexota bacterium | reverse complement strand
CCACTTTCCCCAGGACATCCGCGGTGCTTATGCCGGCTGGTACCCACGACACAGCGACGAGGCCATCGCGCAGCTCGACCGGCTGCATGCGATGGGCTGCCGGTATCTGGTCATCCCCGCCACATCAGCGTGGTGGCTCGACTACTACGAGGGCTTTGCCGAGCACCTCGAAAACAGCTGGCGCCGCCTGTCTGACGAGCCGCAGGTCGGAGCCATCTTTGGACCCCGGCCGCCCGAGGCTGAGGAAGCCCCGGCCGAGGATCCCGCCGGTCGGGCCGCACCAGAAGCCGTGGCCGTGACATGAGGACCCCAGCGAGCTCGGTGTCGCCTTCCGAGCTGACCGGCCGCGCGCAGCGCGCGACACGTGCTCACGGCGCGTACCCGGAGCTCGTCCGCCGCGCCTGCGCCTTGGTCGAGTCTGCCGTCCCCGCAGGCGCAGTCGTGGCTGTGCTGAGCAAGGGTGACCCGAATCTCCTGGGATTCAGCGGGCGCCGGGGAATGCACTTCCCGCACACACCCAGCGGCGAATACGCGGGTCACCACCCTGCCGACGGCAACGATGCGGTCAGGCGTCTGCAGGCGACCCAGGCTGCGGGTGCGACCCACCTGGTGATTCCCCAAACATCTGCGTGGTGGCTGGACCACTACGTGGAGTTGCGCGAACACCTCGAGCGCAACGCCTCGCTCATCACCCACGACACGGACGTGGGGATGGTGTACGAGCTCAATGAACCGGCTCCTGGCACGAGCGCGCGGGGCGCAGCCGAGGCGGCACCCAGCCGGGCCAGCGGCCAGCTCATCGAACTGCTGCACAACCTGCTCCCCGACGCATGCACGCTGGTCATTGCATCGACGCGCAGCGTCTCGGCACCGGAGGTCCCCGGACGGGTCGTATGGCCTCTCCTCATCGATGGCATGCCGAGCACACCGTTGACACGAACGCTCGAGGATATGCGTTCGCGTGGCGCCGAATTCATGGTCGTTCCCGCCGCTGTGTGCGCCGCGCTTCAGCGTCATACCGCCCTGCAACGCAGGCTCGCACGGAGCTGTCCCCGCCTCATCGACCAACGACACGTCTGCGTCGTCTACGACCTTCGCGGAGGATGGCTGTGAAGCGAGCCGAGCGCATGAAGGTGCTCTTCATCTGTCACGGCCACCCCTCGATTCGTCCGGGTGGCACCGAGGGGTATGCCCTCGAGGTGTTCAACGCCTTCAGGCAGCGAGCCGGCGTCGATGCCCTGTTCCTTGCCAAGGGCGGGCAGCCGATGGCTCGCTCCGGCAACGTCCACCTCGGCACGTTCATCGCTCCGGTCGACGACGACCCCAGCGAGTACCTCGTCTTCACCGACGGGTACGACTATGACTGGCTCAACGGCAGCGTGCGCAATCTCGACTTCTACACGAAGCACATTCATGATTTCCTGGTTGCCGTCGATCCCGACGTGGTCCACGTGCAGCACACCCAGTCGCGCGGCTACCCGATCCTGCGCGAGATTCGCAACTCTGTGCCGGACGCGGCCATCGTCTACACCCTGCACGAATTCTTGCCGATCTGCCACAACAGCGGGCAGATGGTCCGGCCCGAGACGTCGGAGCTGTGCACACATGCATCACCGAGACGCTGCCATGAATGCTTCCCGGCAATCACGCCGCAGGACTTCTTCTTGCGGCAGCGGTTCATCCAGGCTCATCTCTCTCTGGTGGATGCCTTCGTCGCGCCGAGTCACTTCCTGCTCGAGCGCTACGCCCGCTGGGGCATTCCGCGCGAGCGGCTGCACTTCGTCGAAAATGGCCGGGCGCTGAGCGGGCCGCCTGCGCCGACGGCGAGTCGAGCTAACAGAAACCACTTCGGCTTCTTCGGACAGCTCAATCCCAACAAAGGCGTGAGCGTGCTCCTTGCAGCCATGCGCCTGCTGGCCTCGGGGGACTCCCGCATCCGGCTAGCCCTGCATGGCGCCAACCTCGAGCTGCAGCAGCGCGAGTTTCAGCAGTTCGTGACGGCGTCGGTCGACGAGCTGGCCGATGTGACCCTGCACGGAGCGTACCAGCCTGAGGACATGGCTCAACGCATGGCTCCGATCGACTGGGTGGTGGTGCCGTCGATCTGGTGGGAGAACTCGCCGCTCGTGATTCAGGAAGCGTTCTTCCATGGTCGCCCGGTCATCTGCAGTGACATCGGAGGCATGGCGGAGAAGGTGACCGACGGTGTGAACGGCTTGCATTTCCGGGCAGGCGATGCCGCCAGCCTGGCTTCGGTGATGCGCCGCGCGGCGTCATCCCCAACGCTGTGGAACCGTTTGCGTCGAGGGATCAAAGGTGTGGCGACGATCGAGGACCATGTCGCCTCCCTCGAGCGTATCTATCAATCGATTCTTGCGGTACGGCGGGCTGAGGAGGTTGTCCATGCTGGTTGACGAGCGCGCCGCGCCGCGGCGCAGACGGGCACGGCAGCTGCCGGGACGGGCCGTGCATGCCCAGGGCCGGGTGCTTCACTCGACGTGGCTTTCACACGATTTGCTGCTGACCACAGTGTCGCTGCCGCTGACGCCGCTTCTCACGGTGACCGGCGCCCGTTTCCTCGCAGACGACGGGCCGGCGGTGTTCGATGTCCGGTCGATGCGCTGGAGCGCGCACGCTGCAGAGAGCCAGCACGTCATGGTGACCATGCGACTGCGATCGAGACCGCCTGTGCACGCATCATGGGGCCGGCTGGTTCTGTCTACTTCGCGGAGACCATCACCGATCTGCGCACGCTGATCCGCGAGAGCCTTGCCGACCGCACAGCGGATGAGCGCGCCGACCTGCTGGCGTTCCTGCTCAGCGGTGCGACTGCGCCCGCTGATCTCGGCCTCAGTCAGAGCCTCCACGCGGCCCGTGAGGTCTTGCGTGAGCGGCTTGTGGTTTCGGCGCCGGCGCCTCGGTCCGGTCACGGGCTCTGGGTCGACTCGCTCCTCGGCATCGACGATACGACGTTCTACGTACAGGGTTGGCTCTGGGATGGTGACGCCCCGCTCCGGCGGCTCACCGCGGTGTCCCCAGAGGGTGACCGTGTCGAGCTGGCGCACCGGATGCTCAGACACTTCCGCCAGGACGTCAGTGATTTCTACTCCCCGGCATTCGGCTCCCGAGCCTATGGGCAGTTCGGGTTCACGTGCGGTTTCTCGACCTCGGTCCCAAGCCTTCTCGTCGACGGCTGGGTGCTCGAAGCACACACCGCCGTCGATGACGAGATCGAGGTGACTGCCCCCCCGGTGACCTGGGAAACGCGTGTGATTGGCGAGAGGCTGGTGACCCAACTCAGCCTCGACCCCGACCCGGACGGGCCGCTTCGTGTCGAACATGTATATCCCGCCCTGTCGCGTCTCCAGGAGCGCCGCCACAGATCCGTCGAGATCTCCGAACTAACTCAGCTGGGGAGGCCGGCTGCAATACCGACGGTTTCCATCGTCATACCGCTGTACGGTCGCACCGATCTCCTCGAACATCAGCTGGCCGAGTTCGCGCTGGACGACGACATGCGGCAGGCGGATCTCATTTACGTGCTCGACTCTCCCGAGCTGGCTGCGGAGTTCCGCAACCGCGCCGCCCGCGCTGAACGGCTGTTCGGTGTTCCCTTCCGGATAGTGATCCTGAGCGAGAACAGCGGCTACGCGATGGCGAACAACCTGGGAGCGTCGGTCACGCGCGCACCCCTGCTGCTGCTCCTCAATTCGGACGTTCTGCCCGACAAGCCGGGCTGGCTCGGGCGCATGAGCGCGTTCCATGCGTCGAAGCCACACATCGGCGCTCTCGGCTGCAAGCTGCTGTACGAAGACGATTCCCTGCAGCACGCGGGCATGTACTTCGAACGCTTCGCAGGGAGTCGACTCTGGTACAACGGCCATTACTTCAAGGGTCTGCACCGCTCACACCCGGCCGCCAACGCAGCCAGACGCGTCCCGGCGGTCACCGGCGCATGCATGATGATCGACAGCGAGCTATTTCAATCGACCGGGGGCCTGTCCGGACAATACCTGCAGGGCGACTATGAGGACTCCGACCTCTGCCTGCGCCTCAGCGAGATTGGAAAGGAGCAGTGGTACACACCAGCAGTCGAGCTGTACCACCTCGAAGCGCAGTCGTACCCGATTGAGCGTCGACGTTTGTACAGCGAATACAACCGGTGGCTGCACACGCGCCTCTGGGACTCGCAGATCACCGGTCTGATGCGCGCCTTCCCGACTGGGTCGGCGCGCGCTGAGCCCTCGCCTCCTCGGCGGTCAGATCGCACGCAGGTGAGATGAGTGGACGGTGATCCTCCGCCGACGGCAGGGCATGTTCTGGAGATAACTGCGATCGAGCGGGCTGACACTCAGCGCCAGGATCCTCTGTTCCGCTTCGGGGTCGACCGGCCAGTTGCTCCGTCACGCCACAATGCTTTTGATTTCCTGGTGGCCGGGTGGGTCCTACACCCCGAACGACGCATCGTGTCCGTTCAGGTGACGGCCGGTGGCGAAGCGATCGGCTGGGGACACGTGCAGCTGCCCCGGCCAGATGTTGAGAAGGTCTTCCCGAACGTTCCTGGTGTTCATACCTGTGGATTCCATCTTGCCGCCAGTGCCGTGGGCCTGCCCCCGGCATTCGACTGCGCCGTGGAAGCGAACGTCGACGACGGCCGCCGCGTCGAACTGGCCCGCATCCGCGGCACCCGCACGCTGGCACCCGACGATGGCGAAGCCGGGCTTCAGCCCTTGATTGTCACGAGTCTCGCCCGCTCGGGGAGCACGCTGCTGCTTGGACTACTCGCCGGTCATCCGGAAATCGTGGTCGATCGCATCGTTCCTTACGAGACTCGGACATCGAGCTACTGGATGCACGTCTACAAGGTGCTGTCGCGCCCCGCCAACCATGCACGCGCCGGGGATCTAGACACGTTCGTCTACAACGGGCACTTCGTCGGACAGAATCCGTACAACGCAGCCTTCCGTAACGAGCCACAGCTGGTTCGCGAGTGGTATGGACGGACCTCGGTGGACGGATTGGCCGCGTTCTGCCGCCAGACAATCCAATCCTTCTACCACGTCATTGCCAAGGTGAACGGACAGGCGCGACCGCGCTATTTTGCCGAGAAAACCCTGGGCAGCCCGACCACCTTCCTCTGGCGGGAGCTCTACACGAACGCGCACGAGATCTTCCTGGTGCGTGATTTTCGCGATATGGCAGCGTCGATTCTCGCCTTCAATGCCAAGCGAGGATACCCGGCTTTCGCGCGCCAGCAGTTCACCAGCGACGAGGAGTACATGCACCACCTCCAGATGTCCGCTCGCGAATTGCGGCTAGCTTGGCAACAGCGCGCACAGTCCAGCCTTCTGGTCCGGTATGAAGACCTCGTCCGCTGTCCCCAGGAGAGCTTGGCAAGGATCCTGCAGCACCTCGGTCTCGATGTGAGCCCCAAGATCATTCAGGGGATGCTGGACAGCGTCGCGGCAACCCCCGAATTGCAAGGCCATCGGACCTCCCAGGACGCAGAGAGCTCGATCGGCCGGTGGCGCGTCGACATGGAGCCGCGTTTGCAGCAGGTTTGCCAGGCGTCGCTTGCCGAAGCGCTTGCCGAGTTCGGCTATACGGAGCCGGTCGCGTGAGTGATGCGCCGGCTATCGCCGTATCGGCCGCGCTTACTCAGCGCCCCGCTCACGGCGGCCACACCTGGGCCATCCTGCAGTACCTGCTCGGGTTTCGCCGGCTCGGCTTCCGAGTGCTCTTCATCGACCGTCTGGAAGCGTCGATGCTGTCCGACGGTGGCGCGCCGATTCCGGTCGAGGCGTCGCCGAACTACACCTTCTTGCGCGGTCTGATGAGCCGCTTCGGTCTTGATGGCAATTACGCGCTGCTCACCGACGGCGGCCGATCCTGCCTGGGGCTCGACCGCGAAGCGATCGTAGAGCTGGCCGGCCGCCGCTGCGTTCTGTTCAACGTGATGGGGTACCTCGACGACGAGCAGCTGCTCGCCGCGTTCGACCAGCGCGTGTTCGTCGACATCGATCCAGGGTTCAGCCAGATGTGGCACCAGCTCGGTCTGCACGACGCATACACCGGTCACGACCAGTTCGTCACCGTCGCTGAGAACATCGGCCGGCCCGAGTGCGCCATCCCCACCTGCGGCCTGGACTGGAAGACTACCCGCCCTCCGGTCGTGCTGAGTGAATGGCCGCTGCAGTCCGGCGCGCCGCCGCGGTTCACCAGCGTGGTGACATGGCGCGGCCCCAATGGCCCGTTGCAGTTCGAGGGCACGACGTTCGGGCTTCGGGCGCACGAGTTCCGCAAGTTCACCGCGCTGCCGTGGGCGACCGGCGCTGATTTCGAGCTGGTCCTCGACATCGACCCAGCCGATGCGACCGATCGCGATGCCCTCGTCGACAGCGGCTGGACCGTATGTGCCCCGCAGGTGACAGCGAACCCGGATGCGTACCGCGCCTATGTGCAGTCGTCGCGCGCCGAGCTGATGGTTGCCAAGAACATGTATGTGAAGTCTCGCAGCGGCTGGTTCTCCGACCGCAGCGCCTGCTACCTCGCGTCGGGACGGCCGGTCGTGGCTCAGGACACCGGCTGGGCAGCGAACCATCCCGCGCGTGACGGCCTGCTCACGTTTCGGACGTGCGACGAAGCGGCGGAAGCGGTGGCCGACGTCGAAGCACGCTACGACATCCATAGCAGCGCTGCGCGCGAGCTGGCGTGCGAACTCTTCGATTCCGACCGCGTCCTGCCGGATCTTCTCAGCGCGGTCGGGTTCAACTGACGATGCACGCCATGGCGACACGATGAAGGCGGCCATGGTGGCGGGAGCGCTCGCCAACAAGCCGGGCAACGGGGGCGAAGCCTGGGTGCGGCTGTCGTGGGTGCTGGGACTGCGCAGGCTGGGCTTCGATGTACATCTGGTCGAGGAGATCTCGCCGTCGGTCTGCCTCGACGCGCACGGACGGCCGGCCGCCGTCGAGGACTCCGTGAACCTCGCATACTTCGCCAGCGTCACTGCGGCCTTCGGACTGAGCGCAACGCTGCTGTGCGCCGGCCGCTGGGTCGCCGGGCTGAGCATGAGCGAGCTCGTTGCGCACGCTGCGTCGTGCGACGTGATCCTCAACATCAGCGGCCACCTCGAGGACGTCCAGCTACTGTCTGCGGCGCGGTGCCGCGTGTTCCTCGACATCGACCCCGGCTTCACGCAGGTCTGGGCGGCGGACAGGCGTCGCGGGGCTCGCCTCGCCGGACACGACGTCTTCGCCACCATCGGTGAGCGCATCGGCAGCGCCGCGTGCAACATCCCCGTCGCGGGAGTGCAGTGGATCAGCACGCGCCAGCCGGTGCTGCTCGACCAGTGGCCGGTCGCAGGCACGGGCTGGGAGCGCGAATTCTCGACGGTGGCTCGCTGGCGCGCGGCGTACGGCGCGGTGTCGGTCGGACAGCAGACGCAGACGCTCAAGCATCAGGAGTTCCGGCGTGTGTTCGACCTGCCGCGCTTGGCGAATCACGGCTTCGAGCTTGCCCTGGACATCGACGCGGCAGACGCGGCCGACAAGGCGGCGCTGCAGGGCCACGGGTGGCGGGTTGTAGACGCCTCGGATGTCGCGGCCGCGCCGGAGACGTACCGAAGCTACATCCAGGCGTCCGCAGCTGAGTTCTCCGCGTGCCACGGTGTGTACGCGCACACACGCTCCGGCTGGGTCAGCGATCGCACGGCCCGTTACCTGGCCAGCGGCCGTCCCGCCGTCGTCGAGGACACGGCTCCGGTCATACCCACCGGCGCGGGCATGCTCACCTGGTCGACGCTCGACGAGGCGCGCGCTGCGGTGGATGCCGTGATGCGCGACTACGACGCGCACGCCGCGGCGGCGCGGCAGCTCGCCGAGCGGTACTTCAACTCGGACGCGGTGCTTGACGAGCTGCTCGACCGCTGCAGCGTGCCCGCATGATCGCGCCGCGGTCGCTGCGCGTTGTCGTGAGCGGCATGGTCGCCGCTGTTCCCGGACACGGAGGCGCGACGTGGGCCGTGCTGCAGTACCTGCTCGGCCTGCGCCGTCTCGGCCATGAGGTCCACTTCGTCGAGCGCGTGCCGGCTGGGCCGTCACACGCCGCGTGGTGCGAGTCCGTCATGGACGCCTTCGACCTCACCGGCCGGTGGACGCTCATCGATGCCGCGGGCATCGTGACGGGTGCAAGCCGCGAGTCCCTCGCCGCCTTCTGTCGCAATGCCGACGTTCTCCTCGACCTATCCGGCAAGGCGGCCGGCGTCGCGGAGGCCATGACAGTGCCCGTCCGCGTGTATGTCGACCTCGACCCCGGTTTCACGCAGGTCTGGCACGAACAGGGCTGTGACGTCGGCATTGCCGGCCACACGCACTACGCGAGCGTCGGCACCGCAGTGGGGACCGCCGCGTCGATGGTGCCCGACCTGGGGCTGCGCTGGATCCCAACGCTGCCTCCCGTGGTGCTCGACCTCTGGCCGGCGGAAGCGCAGGCTGAACACAGCGCGTTCACCACCATTGGCAGCTGGCGCAGCTACGGCCCTGTCCACGTCGACGGCATGATGCTCGGTCAGCGAGCGCACTCGATGCGCGCGCTGCTCGATCTACCGCGGCTCACCCGGGAGTCGTTCACGGTCGCGCTGGCGATCGACGAGGAAGGGGATAGCGCCGACACAGAGGCGCTGCGCGGGCACGGATGGAACCTGCTCGACCCAGGTCTCGCGGCGGGCACACCCGAGCACTATCGGCGTTTCATCGCGGCCTCGAAGGCTGAGATCGGCGTCGCCAAGCACGGATACGTGGCGGCGGGCACCGGGTGGTTCAGCGATCGTTCCGCCTGCTACCTGGCAGCCGGACGGCCGGTGGTCACGCAGGACACGGGGCTGGTGGATGTGGTCCCCACCGATCGCGGGCTGCTCACGTTCAGCGACCTGGACGGCGCGCGTGACGCGGTGTTGCGGGTCGCGCGGGACACGGACATCCACTCGCGCGGGGCACGCGACATCGCGGAGGAGCACTTGGACTC
>VBJV01000072.1:4384-5949 GCA_005879785.1 Chloroflexota bacterium | reverse complement strand
GCGGTAGCAGCGGACGAAGCGTTGATGCAGGCCCTGGAAGCGGGGCTTCCGGCGTATTTCGGCGAACGCGAGCTGCCGGGAATCGACACGGTGGAGCTGCATCCCTCCGCGCACCGCACGAGCTTCCCTCTCGAGGAGGTGCAGGTGACTCTCGTCGACGGTCGGCGCGCTGCGTTGCTTCGCAAGACCGTGTCGCGGAGCTCGCTCAGCGCCAACGCGGCAGCCGCGAAGCGAGAGGAATGCTTCGACGCTCGACGCGAGGTCGCCGTATACCGCGAGCTGCTTGCTCGCGCCGGGCTGGGAACGGCGCGGCTCGTCGCTGCGGACGGCACGCCGGACGGATCCGCCGTCTGGATGCTGCTCGAGCACGTGCGCGGTGTGGAGATGTACCAGGTCGGTGCGATCGAGACCTGGCGCGCCGCCGCGGCATGGCTGGCTGCGATGCACGAGCGTCTTGCCTGGGCCGCGGCGGACGGCCCGGCGTCGCGCGCTCGCCTGCTCACCCAGGGACCGGACGTGTGGCGGCTCTCGATTCAGCGCGCGCTCGGTTCCGGCCATGCCACCCTGCCGGCTCACACGCGCGACCGTCTCGCCGCTTCGCGCGGCACGGTGATCGCGATGCTCGAGTCGATGCCGGTGCGCGTGCTGCACGGCGACGCGTATGCCTCGAACATCGTCGTCGACGATGCACTGGCCCCGCACCGCGTCTGCGCCGTGGACTGGGAGATGGCGTCACGCGGGCCCGCGCTCCTCGACCTCGCCGCCCTGACGTCCGGTTCGTGGTCGGAGACTGCCGCGAGCGTCATCGCAGACGGATACGTCGACGCGCTGCCTCCGTCCTCACCGTGGCGCGACGATCGCCGCGCCTTCCAGACCGCCCTGGCTGCATGCCGCGCACAGCTCGCGGTGCAGTGGATCGGCCGGCATCCTGCGTGGCTCCCACCGCCCGACGCCCTCGACAGGCTCGAGCTGTGAAGCGCCTCATCGTCAACGCCGACGACTTCGGGCTGTGTGCAGCCGTGAACCGGGGCACCGCGCGAGCCCACGACGCCGGCGTCGTCAGCAGTGCGAGCCTCATGGTCCGTCGCGCGGATGCCGAGGCGGCGAGTGCGCTGGCCGGACAGAGACCCGCGCTGTCCCTCGGGCTGCACCTTGACATCGCCGAATGGGTGCATGGTGCAGACGGCTGGGCGCCGCGCTATCGGGTCGTCGACGCCGGCGACGCGGCGGCGGTGCGCGCTGAGGCACGCCGCCAGCTGGAGCGTTTTCGCGCCCTCTGCAACGCAGACCCGACGCACATCGACTCGCACCAGCACGTGCACCGCGAGGAGCCGTGCGCAACCGTGGTGCGCGAGCTCGGCGCGGAGCTCGGCGTGCCGGTTCGAGAGGCGACCGCGGGCGTCACGTATCGCGGCGACTTCTACGGGCAGACCGGTCGCGGCGACCCGCTACCCGCTGCGATCACGGTCGCGGCGCTGATCCGCATCGTCGACACGCTGCCGGACGGAATCACGGAGTTGGGCTGCCATCCCGCCGTTGCCGGCGACATCGACTCCGTATACGGC
>VBJV01000072.1:0-4179 GCA_005879785.1 Chloroflexota bacterium | reverse complement strand
CCCGGCGAGCACGGTGCTGGAGATCGCGCCCGGCTTCGGGCGTTGGACGCAGTTCCTCACAGGCCTGGCGCAGCGGCTCATCATCGTCGACCTGAGCGAGACGTGCATCGCCGCATGCCGGCAGCGATTTGCCGGGGCCGGCAACATCTCCTACCACGTCAACGACGGCCGCTCGCTCACCGCGGTGGCGGACCGGAGCATCGACTTCGCGTTCAGCTTCGACTCGCTCGTCCACGTCGAAGCCGATGTGCTCCAGGCGTACATCGCCGAGCTGTCCCGCGCGCTCGCCGCGAATGGCGTGGCGTTCCTGCATCACTCCAACCTGGGTGCGTACCCCGACGCCAGCAACCCGCACATGCGCGCGGCCAGCGTCTCGGCTGAGCGTGCGGCTGCGGCGTGCGAGGGCGCCGGTCTGCGCTGCGTCGCGCAGGAGCTGGTTTCCTGGGGTCCCGATGCATCGGTGTTGAGCGACTGCTTCACGGTGCTGACGCCGGCTGGATCTGCTTGGGACGGCGAGCACCGCCTCATCCGCAACCCCGATTTCATGGCCGAGGCCGCGTGCAGCGCCGCGCGCGAGCACCTTTACGCGCGCGCGTCCGCCGGTGTCAGCGCGTCAGTTCTTGCTGAAGAATAGGTTGACGCCGGCGGCGGCATCGCCGCTCGTGTAGATGATGTCAGCCGCGCCGCTACTGTCGACGGCGAGCGTGAAGAAGTCGAGCAGGCTGCGGTCGCCGCAGCCCCCGTTGCCTCCGGTCTGGATGCAGCCGTTGTGCATGTCGAGGATGGCGACCACCGGTGCAGCGATGGACGGCGACGCCGTGTTCGCGGCGGTCGCCTGCGTGTAGTAGACGTTCCAGGTCTGGCTGTTGCCGACGTTGTTGGGGTCACCCGTGGCCCCGGGCGCGCCGTAGTACGCGAAGTCCACCACGCCCGGACCGACCACGTCCATGGTTGGAAAGGTGTTCGTGCTGGTGATGGTCGACACCAGGAACGGCCCGTGCCACGTCGAGCCGCCGTCGCTGCTGGACGCGAAGCGGATGGCGACGCCGCTCGGGGTCGTCTCGCCCCATGCCACATACAGCGTGCCGTTGCTGTCCACCTTCACCGGCAGGAAATTCCATTCGGTGTCGAAGGCGGACCCCGTGCTTCCCGTGTTGGGAACGCTCAGGTTGGTCCAGGTGAGGCCAGCGCCCTGGCCGAGCGCAGCCGGCGCCGAGCGAGAGATCCCCACACCGCCGCCACTGCCGCCGCCGTTCTGGCGGCTGTACGCGATGTACACGTCACCGGCGCGCGCACCGCCGCTGTTGTCGACGGCGATTCCGCCCGGCGGGCAGACGCACTCGCGAACGTTGTTGGTGACACCCGGGCTTCCGGTGACCGACACGGCCACCTCCGGCACGGCGGCCACATCCTGGATGACCTGCAGGCCGGCTTCCGGCGTGGTCAGCGGCGCCGTCGCCGCCACTCGCAGCGCATCGACACCGTCGTAGACGACGAGCAGCTGATTGGAGATTCGGTCATAGGCGAGCCAGGGCCGGTCGTCGCCGGGTTGCAGCTCGCTCCCGAAGGGGTTGCCGGCCAGGAACGACTGACCGTGATCGGTGGAGAGGCTGAGACACGAGCTGCCCAGCCAGAGGTCCGTCTGCCAGACATCCTGCGACCCGTCCAGGGCGAGGTCGGTGTCACCTCCGGAAAGACCGGCGCACAGCTGCGAGCGCACCGGACCCTGCCAGGTGGCGCCGCCGTCGGTTGAACGAAACAGCGGGCTGCCCCCCGAGGTCATCACGTTGCCGATCCCCTGCGGTGCGGTCACGAAGAGCCGCCCGCCGGCGTCGACCGCGAGGGTCGGCTCGCCGAGGCCGGCGGATTGAGGGATCTTGACCGGGGCGCTGAAGCCGTTCTGAGCGAGGTTGCTCTCGGCTGCGCTCGCGCGGCTCGAGAGGACGAGCGCGAGAACCAGGCCGAGGCTGAAGACGCCGGCAACAGCACGGGGTGAGCGAGCCTTCATCGGAGTCTCCTTCCCCCCTCGCGCCGGCTGGTGGACGATGGAAATTCTTGCAGCCGTGTACCATCCGCCGCCCGCCAGGTGGTCGCGAACGACCGTTTGCTTGCGAGTCCGGTCTCCTTGGTGCTAGTCCTGACGCCGGTGTCCCCGCCTTGAATCGGGGCGATCTGGACAGCAGGAGGTGGGTCATGCTTTCACGACACCGGCGGCCGATCGCGGTGTTGATCGGCTTATCGCTCTCGGCGGTGATCGGCTTCGCGTCCGCGTTGAGCGCATCGGCGGCAACACTGCTGCAGATCAGCTCGGATCCCTATACGAACACCACCAGCGCGCACGCCACGGAGCTGGAGCCCGACACGTATGCGTTTGGCTCGACGATCGTCTCGGCGTTTCAGGTCGGTCGCTTCTTCAACGGTGGGGCGTCGAACATCGGCTTCGCGACCTCCACCAACGGCGGCGCCAGCTGGACCAGCGGCTTCCTGCCCTCCGGCACCGTCTTCGCCACTCCGGCGGGGCCATACGCCCGGGGATCTCCTGGCTCGGGCTCAGGAATCCGTTTCCGCCGGTCGACGTGCTTGTCAGCCGATCGACCGATGGTGGTCTCACCTGGGGAGCACCCGTGGTGGTGAACGCTTCGGGTGATTTCAACGACAAGAACTGGACCGTATGCGACACCACCGCATCAAGCCCCTTCTACGGCGATTGCTATACGGAGTACGACGACAACACCTTCAACGACCTCGAGCAGATGACCACGTCGACCGACGGCGGTCTCACCTGGGGCGCGCCGCTGCCCACGGGCAACAAGCCCCATGGCATCGGCGGGCAGCCGCTGGTCCAGCCGAACGGAACCGTGATCGTTCCCTACAACGGGTTCCGCGGCAGCGGCGGCTTCACCGTCGCCGCCTTCACGTCGGCGAACGGCGGGGCGAGCTGGGGGCCATCGAGCACCGTGTCGCCGGTCCACTTCCACCACGCTGCCGGCGGTATCCGGGACAGCATCCCGCTTCCGTCGGCAGAGATCGACGCTGCGGGAAAGGTTTACGTCGCGTGGCAGGACTGCAGGTTCGAGCAGAAGTGCGCGGCCAGCGACCTGGTGGTGAGCACGTCGACGGACGGTGTCAGCTGGCCTGATCCGGTGCGGATTCCCATTGACCCGGTCGGCAGTGGTGTCGACCACTTTTTCCCCGGACTCGCCGTCGATCGATCCACCTCAGGGAGCACCGCGCACCTGGCCCTGATCTACTACTACTACCCGGTCAGCAGCTGCACGAGCTCCACCTGCCAACTCGACGTCGGCTTCACGTCGTCCACCGACGGCGGAGCGACATGGGCTGCGGCCACCCCGATCGCGGGTCCGATGTCGCTGAGCTGGCTACCCAACACCACTCAGGGCACCATGGTCGGTGACTACATGTCGACATCGTTCTCGGGCGGTCGCGCCTACCCGGCATTCGCGGTGGCCACCGCGCCGAGCGGCTCGGTGTTCAACGAGGCGATCTACACCGTCGCCGGCGGCCTGGCTCCCTGACGTCGGTGTCGTAGCCAAGGGCAACGCTGAGGGAGGCCCTAAAGCCTCCCTCAGCGCGGCGCAACCAGGTTACGCGCTCCACTCCATCTGCAGGCGCGCGTCGCTGGTCAGCGCGAGTACCCGCGAGAGGGACATGCCGATGCCTGTCGCGGTGCCCTGCACGTCACCGTCACGAAATTCGCAGATCGCCATCGGCGCAGACGTTGCCGCGGCTGCCGTGATGCAGGTGTACGCCTCGCGGGCGGCGTCGTACGTCTGCCACGAGGCGCCCGCCATCCACGCATAGTCCGGGCCGGTGTATCGCGCGTGGTCGTGAAACTGCCGGGCCGCAGCGCTGGCCGGCGCCGCGCGGATAGCCTCGATGCCGAAGAAGCCTTCAGCGGCGTCGCCGGAGTCGAAGAACGCGACCACAACGCTGGAGGCGCCGAGTCCGAGCAATCGCGACCGTTCCGCTGAGGCCACGTCGTAGCTGCGCCGCACTGTCTGCATGGCCCTGAGTGCCAGCGTCGCGCGCAGTTGCGGCCCGTGGAGCGCCGCCTGCACGCGCACGGTGGGCGGCAATGGCGGAGCCGTGGCCGGCTTCGGGCTGCTCAGCGACTGCACCACGGCGCCGAGGAGCGCGCCGAGCACCGCCACGACAGCG
>VBJV01000300.1 GCA_005879785.1 Chloroflexota bacterium | reverse complement strand
CGATGCCCTCGTGCAGGACGGTCGCATGCCGTTCGTCGAGATCGGGCGCCGCCTGAACGTGTCGGAGTCGACCGTGCGCCAGCGGGTGGCCAAGCTGACCGCCGACGGCGTGATGCAGATCACCGCCGTCACCAACCCGCTCAAGCTCGGCTACGACGTGATCTGCATGCTCGGCCTGAGCGTCGACGCTCCCCACCGGGCGGCGGCCGCGGACGCGCTGGCGGCGTTCGACGAGGTCACCTACCTGATCGCCTGCACCGGACGCCACGACTTCCTGGCCGAGATCACCTGCCGCAGCACCGCGCACCTGCTCGACTTCATGGCCAACCGGCTGGGCGAGGTGCCGGGCATCCTCTCCAGCGAGTCCTTCGGCTACCTGTCGGTGCTGAAGGAGAGCTACCGCAGCGAGTGACATCAGGACCGGTCGCCCTGCTCGGTGAAGAAGCGGCCCGTCTCGCCGCCCGAGAAGAAGCGCGACGTGACCGTCTTCTTGCGCGTGTAGAACTCGACCGCGTCCGATCCGTGGGCATGCAGGTCGCCGAAGAAGCTGCCCTTCCAGCCCGAGAACGGGAAGAATGCGACCGGGGCGGCGACACCAACGTTGACGCCGATCATGCCCACCTCGACGTCGTGCCGGTAGCGGCGCACCGCGGCGCCGGATTCGGCCTCGTCCAGCGAGTCGGCGTGGATCACCGACAGCACCGGCCCGAACACCTCCTCCTGGGCGATCTCCATGTCCGGCGTGACGCCGTCCAGGATGGTCGGTCCCACGTAGGCGCCCGCCGGGCGCGAGGCCGGCCGGCGGCCGTCCACCAGCAGCTCGGCGCCCGACGCGACGCCCTTCTCGATCCAGCCCAGGATGCGGTCGCGGGCCTGGCACGAGATCACGGGCCCCACGTCGGTGGACTGCTCGAGTCCGTCTCCCACCGACAGGGCGCGCGTGCGCGTGACCAGCTCGTCGAGCAGCGGGCGCTTGGCATCGCCGACCGCGATCACCACCGAGCCCGCCATGCAGCGCTGGCCGGCCGCGCCGAACGCGCTGCCGATGATGTTGCCGACCGTCTTGTCGATCACCGCGTCGGGCATCACGACCATGAAGTTCTTGGCGCCGCCCAGCGCCTGCACGCGCTTGCCGGCGGCCGCCGCCCGCTCGTACACGTAGCGCGCCACGGCGGCCGACCCGACGAACGACACGGCGTCGATGCCGGGGTGGTCGAGGATGCCGTTCACCACGTCACGTGAGCCGTTGACGAGATTGAGAACGCCGTCGGGCAGTCCGCCGTGCTCGTGGATCAGGTTGAACACCAGCTCCTGCGTCAGCGGCACCTGCTCGGATGGCTTGAGGATGAACGTGTTGCCACACGCGATCGCGAACGGCAGGAACCAGAACGGCACCATGGCCGGGAAGTTGAAGGGCGCGATCGCGGCACAGACGCCGACCGGCTGGCGGAACGTCTCGCAGTCGACGGCCGTGGCCACGTTCTCGAGCACCCGGCCCTGCATCGTCTGCGGGACCGCCGACGCCGCCTCGACCATCTCGATCGCGCGGCCCACCTCGGCCCGCGCATCGGCGAAGGTCTTGCCCATCTCGCGGGTGATCGATCGCGCCAGCTCGTCCTGGTGCGCCTCGAGCACCTGGCGGAAGCCGAACAGCCAGCGGGCGCGCTCGATCGTCGAGCGGCTGCGCCAGGCCGGCAACGCGGCTCGGGCGGCGGCGACGGCGGCATCGACGTCGGCGGCGCCCGAGAGGGGCACCCTGGCAAGCAGCTCGCCGGTGGCCGGGTTGCCCAGCAGGCGGATCTCGGTCTCGATGGTTGGCACGCGACATCACTCCTCAGTTCGGCAGCCTTCATGGTCGCTTCCCGGACGGCCGGGCGCCACCGTACAATCTGTCTCAGATGACTGACATATCCGGACAGACCGTCCTGACGGTAAACGACCTGCTGGCGCTCGAGGTGCTGCGATCGGCACAGGTCGGCGTGGCCGCCGGCGGCCATCGCCTGGCAAACCGGGTGGAGTGGGTGCACGTGTTCGAGACGCCGGCCGTTACCGGGATGCTGCGCGGGGGCGAGTTTCTGCTCACGACCGGCATCGCGCTGGCCGGCATGACCGCGGCCGAGCTCGACCGGTTGGTGGCGTCGGTGGCCCGGGCGGGAGCGGCGGGGATCGGCCTGGAACCGACCCACGCCCCGGTCGAGCCGCTCGCCCAGGCCTGCCGCGACCACGAGCTGCCGCTGTTGGTGTTCGGTCGGCCGGTGCGGTTCGTCGACATCACGCATGTGGTGCACGAGCGGCTGGTGGCCGGCGAGCTGGCCACCCTTCGGCGGGCGGTGTCGCTCCAGGCGCAGCTACGCGAGGCGGCGCGCGAAGGGCTGGGACCGGCCGGCCTGGTGGCGTCGCTGGGGGACGTGCTGGAGGCTCAGGTGCTGCTCGAGCGAAGCGATCGCACGCCGATCGCCACCTCGCCCGAGGACGGGCTCGACGTCGCCTTCTTGGAGGCGCTCGATCGCCACCGCCAGCGCCTGCCGACGGCCCTCCACTCGCGGCCGGTGCAGCCGGGCGCCCGGCTGCACGTGCTGCCACGGCGAGCAGACGAGCTCGACCTGCTGGCGGTGGACGAGGCGGCCTTCCTGCTCGCCGTTGCGCTGGCCGCGCAACCACCCGGTGAGGAGGTTCCCTCCGCCGACCGCGCGCGGTTGTTGCAGCGGCTGGCCGAGGGGCGCGCGGGACCTGTCGCGCGCCACGTTGTGGGCGTTTCATGCCCGGGGGTCGCTGGAACGGCTCGACCGGGCCGGGATCGACGCCCTGGTGGACGGCCCTCGTGCTCTGGTGGCGATCCGCGGCGAGGCCGATCCGCGCGCGATCGCCCGTGACCTGATCCGGCGCGGTGGCGTGACCGCCGTCGGCCTGGACAGCCGGGGCGGCGAGCCCTGGCAGATCAAGGAGGCTCTGGCCGGTGCCGAGCGAGCCTGCCTGGTGGCGGCCGCGGCCGGCCCGCCGGTCAGGCTGGGCGGCGAGCTGGGCGCCCTGGCATCGGTCGCCCGCGACGCGTTGGCCGGACAGCGGATCGAGTCCCGCTTCGACGACGCCGGCCTGCGCACCGTGGAGGCGCTGGTGGCCGCCGGCTGGTCGAAGTCGGCGGCCGCCCGCAGCCTGGGAATCGCCCGCCAGCGCGTCTACGAGCGGCTGGCCTCGCTGTCGGCTCGGCACGACCTCGACTTCGACCGCCCTCAGACACGCGTCGAGCTGGCGCTGGAGGTGTGGGCGGCGCGGATGGGCGAGCTCGTCGGATGACCGCCCTTACACTGCCCTGATGAGCAACCTGATCGACAGCGGCTGGGCGGCGTGGCTGCCGTTCGAGCTGATCGAGACGCTGGAGTCACGCGGCGGCGGATCGGCGGTCAGGCGGGAGCTGCGGAGGCGGCTCGAGCGGGGCCCCGACGAATCCGATCGCGAGCGCTGGGAGCGCTTCCAGCTCGTCTGCCCGTCACGGATCGATCTGCCGGCCTCGGCCGAGGGACTGTCCGAGCAGGGGGCGCTGGCCCTGCTCGATCAGCTGGGGCTGCTCGACTCGGCGCCCGAGCCGGTAGAGCTGGTGCTGACCGATCTGGGCGACATCGGGGCGCCGGCTGCGGACATGCCCTCGCTCGAGGCTCGCTTCGGCGGAGGCAAGGTGGGCCGCAACGATCCCTGCCCGTGCGGTTCCGGGCAGAAGTTCAAGCGCTGCCACGGACGCTGAGCGGACCGGCCGCCGGTCAGACCAGCCGCAACAGCTCCTGGCCGCTGGTCACCTGATCGCCTTCGGCAACCGCCACCGACTCGACCTGGCCGGAATGACGGGCGACGATCTCGTTCTCCATCTTCATCGCCTCAACCACCACCAGCACCTGCCCCGGCTCGACCTCTCCGCCCGCAGCCACCGAGACCTTCAGCACCGTGCCCTGCATCGGGCTGCGGACGACGTCGACGCCGCCACCGTGGCGTGTCGACCGCTCGGCGAGCTGGGCGCGCCGGAGCCTGAGCCGCGTTCGGCCGGGATGTTCCGGCTCGACCACGGTGACCTCGAACCGCTTGCCGTCGACCTCCGTCACCAGCGTGCGGATCTCGTTCAGTGGCACGGCACCGTTCGCCGACGGCTCGAGCGCGCCGCTCTGCTCGAGCGTTCGCTGGTAGCCGCCTCCCTCGACGAACTCACGCATCGTGCCGCCGGCGGCGAACTCGGGATGCTCGAGCACGGCCATGTGGAGCGGGATCAGCGACCGCACGCCCTCGATCTCGAACTCCGACAGCGCCCGCAGCATCCGCCGGCGAGCAAGCTCACGATCGGCATCCCAGACGATCAGCTTGGCGATCATGGGGTCGTACAG
>VBJV01000083.1 GCA_005879785.1 Chloroflexota bacterium | reverse complement strand
GCCCAGCCTGATCGCCCAGGACACCTTCGTGAGGGCGAATCAATCCCATTGGGGGACGGCCTCGGATGGACACGCCTGGGGCGGGGACGCCGCCACCAATGCAGCGTTCTCCATAGCCGGCAACGCGGGGGTCGTATCCAATACCGCCGGCAGCTTCAGCGCGACTCTCGGCCCAATGGCGAGCGACGCTGAGGTCCTCTTCACCGGGAGCGTCAGCTCCTTCGCCAACACCAACATCGGCGCCCTGCTCCGCTACCAGGACGGCAAAGACTGGTACAGGGCGTACCTGACCGGCTCGGCCCTGGTCGTCCAGAAGCGGATCGCCGGCGCGTACACCACGCTCGGCTCGGCACAGTTCTCCGCGGCCGCGAGCACCGCGTACACGCTGCGCTTCCGTGCCGTCGGCACCACGCTGGTGGCGCGCGCCTGGGCCAGCTCGAGCGCCGAGCCGAGTGCGTGGATGGTGACGGTGACCGACGCCAGCCTCTCTTCCGGACTGTGCGGGCTGCGCATGCTCGATAAGCGCGGTGTGTCCGTCTCGTACACTTCGTTCATCGCCACCGCCAATCCCGCGCTGACTGGCGCAGTGGTTGCCGCGCCGCCGTTCCCGGTCTGGCCGCTGCCGGTCGGCGCCGTGCTCGTCTACCTGATGTACATGAAGGTGCGTTTCAGGACGTCGAGGTTGTCGAGCGCGTAACCCGTGCCACGCACCGCGCAGAGCTGCGGTTCGCCATCAACGCGAATCTCGAACCCTGCAGCGGTGGAGAGGCTGCGATCAAGGCCTTCCAGGCGCGCGCCGCCGCCGGTGAGAATGCCGCCCTCACGCGCGATGTCATCGCGCAGCGCTGGTGGCGTGTCGCTCAGCACCTCATCGAGAGCCGACGCGATCGGCCGCACGTGTTCTTCGAGGCAGCCCGCCAGCTCCGTCGACGTGATGCTCACCGTCGTGTCCCCTGCTCCCTGCCCACCTTGCACCTCGAGCCTGCGTTCCTCGTGCGGCCCCACCCGTGCGAGCGATGCCAGGATGTCCTCGACAACCGGCCGGCTGAGCTCGACACCATGCTCGGCGCGCACGTGCATGATCACGGCGGTCGCCAGACCCTCGCCTCCGTGCCCGCCCAGGCACCGGCCGGCGATGGTGCCTTCCATGGCGAGCACGGCGACCTCGGTCTTGCCGGCGCCGACGTCGACCACGAGGTGGCCGTTGGGGCCGCTGAGGCGCATGCCGGCGCCCATTGCGGCTGCGATCGGTGCATCGAGCAGGTACACGGTGCGCGCACCGGCGAGCGTCGCCGCCTCCAGCAGCGCACGCCGTTCGTCACCGGCCATAGCCGACATGACCGCGATCACAACATCCGGCTTGAAGATGCGCTGGCGTCCGACCGCCCGGGCGATGAGCTGGCTGATCAATGCCCGCGCGCCACCGATGTCGACCACCGCGCCACCTGAGACGGGGTGGCTCAGGTGCAGGTCGGGATCAGCCGCCGCGCTCTCCAGCGCCGCCGCGCCGAACAGCCCGGTGTGGGCGTCGCCGCGCTGGTGCGCGGACACCACGGTGGGCTCACTGGCGATGATCCCCTCGCCTTTCGCGACCAGCCGTGTGGTCGACGTACCCAGGTCGATTCCGACCTTCTTGCCGAGCACCGGACGCCCTCAGTCGCCGATCACGCCGGTCAGGTCGCGCACCTCGGCGCCCGGCTCGCCGCTGACCACGCGCTTGATCTCGGCGCCGAGTGCCGCGAGCTTGGTCTCCATGTCCTCGTAGCCGCGGTCGAGGTGGTAAACATGAGCCAGCTCCGTCGTCCCCTCTGCGCACAACGCGGCGATGACCAGTGCCGCGCCGCTGCGGATGTCAGGAATGGTCACCTTCGTCCCCTGCAGCCGGCAAGGGCCGGAGATCACGGCGCTGCGCCCGTCGACAGCGATACGCGCGCCCATCTTCTGCAGCTCGGCGACGTGGCGGAAACGATTTTCGTAGAGGGCCTCGCTGATCACGCTCGTGCCGGTCGCCTGCGTCATCAGCGCACCGAACTGCGGCTGCAGGTCGGTGGCGAACCCGGGGTGCGGCCACGTCGTCACGTCGACTGCGCGTGCAGGGGCACCGATGACGCGCACGCGGTTGGCACCCTCGATCACATCGCACCCGGTGGCGCGCAGCTTGTTGATGAGCCAGCGGACGTCGGTGGGCCGCATCGCGTTGACCACCACATCGCCGCGCGTGGCCGCTGCGGCAACCATGTAGGTGCCCGCCTCGATGTAGTCAGTGGTGACGCTGTGCGTCGTGCCATGGAGCAGGCCGCCGCTCCCCTCGATGACGATGAGCGGCGTCCCGGCGCCGGAGATGTGCGCGCCCATGCCCACCAGGCAGCGGGCCAGATCGTAGACGTGCGGCTCACGTGCCGCGTTGTTGATGACCGTGATGCCGTCGGCCAGCAGCGCCGCCATCATCAGGTTCTCGGTGCCCGTGACCGTGGGGATGTCGAGGTCGATACGGGCGCCGCGCAGACGCTGCGCGCGAGCCACGTAGGAGTCGCCGCGGTCCTCGACCTGAGCGCCCATGAGCCGCAGCCCCTCCAGGTGCTGCTCGACCCGCCGCATGCCGATGTCGTCGCCACCCGGCTTGGCGATGCATGCCTCGCCGGCTCTGGCCAGCAGCGCGCCGAGGAGCAGGAAGGACCCCCGCATGCGGCCGGTGAGCTCGGCGCCAACCTCCGTCGAGGTGATCGCCTGGGCGCGGAGATGCCAGTGGTGCGCGTCGGCACGCTCGACGGCCACACCGACGTGCTGCAGCATGCGCGCCATGGCTTCGATGTCCTCGATATCGGGCACGTTGAGCAGCTCGACGGCCTGATCGGTGAGCAGGGCGGCCGCCATCACCGGCATGGCCGCGTTCTTGCTGCCGGAGATGGCCACCGACCCCTCGAGGCGGCGCTCCCCCTTGATGCGCAACAGTTCCATCAGCTTCTAACGTACCCGGAAACAGCACCGCCTCGGGAGGAACGGCTCATGGCGACGATCAGGACCAACGGCATGGCGATGCACTACCTGCGCGAGGGCAGCGGCGATCCGGTGCTCCTGGCGCACGGCTACCTGTTCGGCGCCGACTGGTGGCGGCCGCAGATCGACGCCCTGGCCGATCGATTCGATGTCATCGCTCCGGACCTCCGCGGCCAGATGAGCAGCGAGACCACCGCGGACCAAGCGGGCTTCGACCTCTGGAACCAGGCCGAGGACCTGCACGGGCTCATCACCTCGCTCGGCGTCGCGCCGGTCCACTTCGTCGGGCTCTCGATGGGCGGCATGATCGGGCTTCGCCTGATCCTGCGGCACCCCGAGGACATCCGCTCGCTGGTGCTCATGGACACGTCGGCCCACCCCGAGGACCCCGAGAAGGTCGAGCGCTATGAGGGGATGCTCAGCGTCGTCGAGGCGGGGCAGATCGAGGCGATCGTCTCTGGGCTGCCGCCGATATTTCTGGCCGACGACTTCGTGCGCGTGCGACGGGCGGTCGCGGCCGACTCGAACGGTTTGGTGCGCGCGCTCCGCGCTGTCGACGGCCGCGACGACGTGTCGCCACGCCTCGGCGAGATCCACGTGCCCACGCTGGTGATCCACGGCACCGAGGATGTGGCCGTCCCCATGGAGCGGGCCGAGCAGCTGGCGGCGGGCATCTCCGGCGCCCGTCTGGAAACGGTGAGCGGCGGCCACCAGTCCAACGTCGACTGCCCCGAAGAGACCAGCCGGCTGATCCGCGATTTCCTGGTCCAGGTGCCGGCGACGGCGAGTACGATCGGAAGGTAGGTATGGCAACGGTGACTGCGGCTGCGATGGGCAGCCTCGAACGGCTGCTCGGCGACGAGGCGCGCTCGCTGCTCGAGCACCGCTGCGAGACGGTATCCAGCGAGATGCTGCACCTCCCTGGACCGGACTTCGTCGACCGGGTCTGGACCCAGAGCGACCGCTCTGTCCGCGTACTGAGGAGCATTCAGACCCTCCACGGGCACGGGCGCCTGGGCGGCACCGGGTACCTCTCCATCCTTCCGGTCGACCAGGGCATCGAGCACTCGGCGGGGGCATCCTTCGCGCCCAACCCCGAGTACTTCGACGGCGGCCGCATCGTCGAGCTGGCCATCGAGGGCGGATGCAACGCGGTGACCTCCACCTTCGGCATCCTCGGCTCGGTGGCGCGCACGTTCGCGCACCGCATACCCTTCATCGTCAAGCTCAACCACAACGAGCTGCTGACCTACCCGAACAAGTTCGATCAGATCCTCTTCGGGACGGTGCAGGAGGCCTGGAACCTCGGCGCCGTCGCAGTCGGCGCCACCGTCTACTTCGGTTCGGACCAGGCGGACCGCCAGATCCAGGAGATCGCCGCCGCGTTCGCGCACGCGCACGAGCTCGGCATGGCCACGGTGCTGTGGTGCTACCTGCGCAACTCGGCCTTCAAGAAGGACGGCGTCGACTACCACCTCGCGGCGGACCTCACCGGCCAGGCGAACCACCTCGGGGTCAGCATCCAGGCGGACATCATCAAGCAGAAGATGGCCACCACCAACGGCGGCTTCACCGCGCTCAACTTTGGCAAGACCGCCGACGGCGTCTACACGCAGCTGAGCAGCGACCACCCCATCGACCTGGTCCGCTACCAGGTGGCCAATTGCTACCTGGGCCGCGTGGGGATGATCAACTCCGGCGGCGAGTCACACGGGGCGAGCGACCTGGCCGACGCGGTTCGCACCGCGGTGATCAACAAGCGCGCCGGCGGCACCGGCTTGATCAGCGGACGCAAGGCGTTCCAGCGCCCCATGAAAGAGGGCATCCAACTGCTGCACGCCATCCAGGACGTGTACCTCAACGAGGACGTCACCGTCGCCTGACTCGGTCAGCGAGCCCTGTCGCCGTGTCTCAGGCGACGAGACGGATCGCGCATCGAGCCCCCACCGCTCCGACGAGGCGGGCGTCACCGGTGACCAGCTCGGTGGTGAGCCATTCGGCGAGCGCGATGTACCAGGCGTCGTACACGCTGACGTTGTCCCGCAGCTCCCAGACCCGATCCGCGAACGGCTCGAATGCGTATTGCACGGTCCGGGCCACGCGGATTCGCTCGAGTGCGGCGCGAGCGCGAGCCGGGCTGAGCTCGCCTCGCCGCAGCAGCCCTCGAATGGCTGAGACAGCTTCCGCAGCAAAGATGCACGGCACTTGCAGTTCGGGCAGGCGGCCGACCTCGACGCGCGCAGCCTCGCCTGGGGCGCCAACGACGACGAGAGCATCAACCAGGACAGCGGCGTCGATGACAGGCACCGCTTGCCGTCAGTGCGATTCACGGTCCGCGCGCAGCAATCGCGCAGAGGACCTTCGGGCGAACCCGTCGCGACCCGTCGAGCGCATCTCATTCTCGACCTCGTCCACCAGTTCGGCCGGCGAGCGCTGGTGCGCGCCGCGAATCATCTCGGCGAGCAGATACTCCTGCAGGCTCATCCCTGCCGCGGCGGCCCGCATCCGATGGATGCGGTGCACATCCTCGGGAACGTTGCGTATCTGGATCGTCGCCACTAGCGTCATTATAGCGCTATTAGCGCTATCACGCTGTCAGCGAACCGTATCCACCGGACGCAGGGCGTCGGCGAGCGCTTCCAACTGCTCGCTCGTGCCCATCGCCACCACGATGTCGTCGGGTCTCAGCCGCATCTGGTCGTCAGGGCCGACGCTGATACCGCCGTCGCGGGTGCGCACCGCCAGGAGCGTGGCCCCTGACCGCCGCAGGCGAGCGGCGGTGACCCCGTCGACGCCGCTCTGCGGGACGACCAGCTCCTCGATCGACATCTGCGTCCCCGGCGCGGCCACCAGGTCGAGGACATCGACCACCGCGGGTTGCATCGCCAGCGCCGCCATGCGCGCGCCGCTGGTGGTGTACGGGCTGACCACGCGGTCGGCGCCGGCACGCTCCAGCTTGGCCACCGAGTCGGGGTACGAGCTGCGCGCCACGATGAAGAGACGCGAGTTCAGCGAACGTGCCGTCAGCACGATGTAGACGTTGCGTTCGTCGCTGTCCACGGCGCTGACCAGTGCGCGGGCGCGGTCGATGCCGGCGAGGTGCAGCACGTCGTCGTTGGCGGCGTCACCGAGCACGTAAACATCCTCGAAGCGCTTCACCTCCTCGAGGGGCGCCGGGTTCATCTCGACGACCACGTAGGGCACGTGCCGCTGGCGCAGCTCGGCGACGACCTTCTTTCCGGTTCGCCCGTACCCGCACACGATCACGTGATTGCGGAGCGCATGCAGATACGCGTCCATCCTTCGATACCTCCGATACGCCTGCCAGCGATTGCGGGACAGCAGCTCGATGATCAGTCCGAATGTGTAGAGGAATCCGGCGACCCCGAGGATGATCACGGTGATGGTGAAGACCATCCCCGGGCCGTCGAGCCGGTGCACCTCCTCGAAGCCGACCGTGGTGATGGTGATCACGGTCATGAACAGGGCGTCGAGGAAGGCCCAGTGCTCGATGACCATGTAGCCGGTGGTCCCATAGACCACCACGCCGAGGAATGCGATGAGGATGACGCTCATCTGCCGGGCGGTCACGACCTCGGGCTCACCACGAAAGCGGTCATTGAAGGCATCGGGGCGCACCCACCCCTCGACCACGAGCACCCCGCCGCCGGTGAGATGCCGGCCGAACCCGTCGACGGTGGCCGCCAGCTCGTCCGGCCCCTGCGCGTAGCCGATGCTGCTGAAGAGGCAGGTCACCGCGTCGAACGCCCGGCCGAGGTCCAGCGTGCGTATGTCGGCGTTATAGAGCGGCACGTCGGGGAGCCGGGCGCGAGCCACCCGGAGCATCTCCTCGGAGATGTCGACACCCTCGACGGAATAGTGATCGCGCAGGTAGCTCAGATGATGGCCGGTGCCGCAGGCGACGTCCAGCAGCGTGCCCGCCGCGGGGTTTCGCTCCTGGATGATTGCGTGAACCTCGGCCGCCCACTCCTCGACCGGCTTGAAGCGCGACGCGCTGTAGATCAGGTCGTAGAACCGGGCGCTGCGCTGGTACATCAGGATGACCGGCGCTCATCGAGAAAGCGCCGGGCGCGCGCCGCGGAGAGCTCGATACCTTTGCGCTCATAGAGCTCGAGCGCCCGCCGAGCGGCATCGCCGGCGTCGTCGGTCTGTCCTCTCCGTCTCAGCAGGTCGGCGATCAGCATCCATGTGTCGGCCTTCTCCAGATATGACGCGGCCGGCACCTGCTCCAGCAGCGCCAGAGCGTCGCCGGCGGCACGCTGTGCCTCGGCTAGAGCCCCACGGTGCGCGGCGAGGCCGGCTTGCACTCGTGCGAGCCCCGCGCGGACGTACGTGTCCTGCAGCGAAACACTGGCCCTGCTCTCGGCGGCGACAGCTTCGGCTTCATCGTGCCGCCCCTGTTGAACCAGCGCCTCGCTGAGCAGCTGCAGCACCGTCCAGCGATAACCCCCGAGGTCGCCCAGCGCCGCGACGCTCTCCCGCAGTATCGCCTCGGCGACGCGGGGGTCGCCGGCATGCAACTCGACGGTCCCCACCGCGATGGCGGTCCCGCCCCACTGTGTCTTCAGGCCAAGTTCGTGATAGGTCCGCCGCGCCTCGGCGAGCTCGTCGCGCACCGTATCGATGTCCTCGCCCGCGAGCCCGCGAATCGCCGCCACCCAGAACCGAGCGTGGGCGCGCTGCAGGGGCGTCTGCGCTGCTTCGAGCAGCGCGGTGCACACCGCCAGGGCATCGCTCAGCAACGCGTTGCCATAGAATGCGGCGAGGCCGATCCAGAACAGGCTGTCGGTCTCCAGCCGCACGTTTCCCGCGCGGCGCGCGTGGGTCAGGGCCCGCTGCTCGGCGGCCTGGACTCCGTCCATGTTCGCCAGGTAGTTCTGCACCTGGGCCGCCAGCTGCCAGGCCTCGGCGAGTCCGTCGTCGGCGGCGAGCGGCGTCAGCGCCGCAATGGCCTCCTCGACCAGACCGTTCGCCTCTTGGAGAACCGGCTCGCCCCTGATGACCCGTGCCCAGCTGTGCCGAACCCGGGCTCGCCACTCGACCGTGACCTCGCCTTGCGCAGCGGCGCTGGCCGCGACCTCGGTCAGCAGGTCTCCGGCGCGGATCGCCTCAGCGGTTTCGAACAGCGCGTCGGCCAGCGCCAGCCGCAGCTGGTTGCGGCGCGGGTGACCCTCCGGCAGGACGGCAAGGGCACGCTGAAGAAGGTTGCTCGCGGCCGGCATGTCGATGCGCGCCACCGCCCGCTCGCCGGCGCCGCCGAGGAGCTCTCCCGCGCGGCGACCGAGCTCCCGGGTTCGCGCGTCGTTGCGGCCGAGCTCCGACCGGTAGCGCCATGCCTGCTCGACGTGATAGCCGAGGATCTCCTCGTACGCCCGTCGGTGGTCACCCACCTTGTGCTCCAGCCAGTTGGCGAAACGCTCGTGCAGGTCGGACCGCATCTCTTTGGGAATGCCACCGTAGGCCGCGTCTCGGATCAGGTTATGGCGGAACCGGAACGCATCGTCACCCGGAAACTCGGACCGGTCCGGCCTGATGAACTCCTTGCGCACCAGCGCCAGCAGATGCTTGCTGACCTGGGGGCGGACCTGAGCAGGCAGCAGATCGCTGACCGCGCCACGGTGGAACAACTTGCCCTCGAACGAGGCGCGTTCTATAACGGCGCGCTCGTCCGGCTCGAGGCCGTCGATGCGCGCGGCGAGCAGCGCCTGGATCGTCGGCGGAACGCGAATCTCCCTGAGGTCGTCCTCGGCGCCCATCGCCAGCATCTGCTCGACGAACAGCGGGTTGCCTTCGGCTGCCTCGAGGAGGCGTTGGCGCAGGTCAGGCGCCAGCTCGGCGCCCGCGAGCAGCTGCTCGATGAGTGACCCGGAGTCCTCCTCCGAGAGGGGCTGCAGCACCACGGCGGTGGCGTTGGGCCGGGGTGTCAGCCACGATGGCCGGCGTTCCAGGAGCTCAGGTCGGGCGACTGCGAGCAGCAGGATCGCGGCACCGGTGGAGAAGCCGAGCACATATTCGACGAGGTCGATGAAGGTGGGCTCGGCCCATTCGAAATCATCGAGCACCACGATCAGCGGCCGTTTCCTCGCCAACGCTTCGAGCAGGGTGCGCACCGCCCAGAACGTCTCTTCGGGTGGCGCCGTGCTCTGGGTCTGCCCGATCACCGCGGTGATGCGGTCTGCGACAAGCGCGCCCTCCTCGCCGGCGAGGGTCGCCAGTGAGCCGATGTCGTCACCGGCGATCTGCTTGACGATCTCCGCCAGCGGCCAGTACGTGATGCCTTCGCCATAGGGAAGGCAGCGACCGGCAACGAACCGGGCTTCGCTGCGGCCCCCCACCAGCTCCAGGACGAGCCTCGATTTGCCGATGCCGGGGGCGCCGAGAACCGTCACCAACCGGCATTCGCGCCGCGCCGCGCAGTCCGCGAGCTGATCGCGGAGGACGCGGAGCTCCAGCTCGCGGCCGACGAACGGCGCGTCGTGGCGGCGCGATATGACGGGAGCGTCGGGGAGGATCTCGAGCAGCCGGAAGGGCGCGATCCGTCCGACCTTTCCCTTCAGCACCAGCGGTTCAACCGGGACGGTGCGAACCGCGGCCCCCACCAGCCGCCGCGTTTCGGGCCCGAGCAGGATCTCGCCGGGCGCAGCCACCTGTTCCAGCCGGGCGGCGACGTTGACGGCGTCACCGGTGACCAGGCGCTGCCCCGCCGCGGGATCGCCGGCGACAACATCTCCGGTGTTGACGCCGGTCCGGACCTCGAGCCGGACGCCGCGGTCAGCCGCCAGCTCGTCGTTGAGCGAAGCGAGGCGCGTGCGCATCTGCGCCGCCGCGCGCACGGCGCGCAGCGCGTCGTCCTCGTGCAGCTGCGGGATCCCGAACACCGCCATGATCGCGTCGCCGATGAACTTCTCCACCGTGCCGCCGTGGCTCTCGATCACTGCCCTCATGGTGTCGAAATAGCGCCCCATGACATCGCGGAGCGCTTCCGGGTCCAGGCTCTCGCCAAGAACGGTCGTGCCCGCCACATCCGAGAACACCACCGTCACCGTCTTGCGGGTCGCCGCCGGTGGCGTGGCGGTGTCCAGCTGTGCGCCGCATCCTGAGCAGAAGCGGGCGTCGTCCGCGTTCTCCCGCGCGCACCTGGGACACCTCAACATGCACTGACTCCAGTGACCGGCGTTTCGTCGCCCTCTAGGCGCGTCCGTCCTCTCGGCGCAGCTCCTCGCGCCCGATGGTGGCCAGGTGGACCTCGTCAGGGCCGTCCATGAACCGCAAGGAGCGCGCGTACGCGTACATCTGCGTGAGCGGCACGTCGTTGGACACGCCGGCGCCGCCGTGCACCTGGATGGCCCGGTCGATGACGTTGCAGGCGACGTTGGGCGCCACCACCTTGATGGCACTGATCTCGAAGCGCGCCTCGCGGTTGCCCACGGTGTCCAGCAACCACGCGGCCTTGTGGCACAGCAGCCGCGCCTGCTCGATCTCGATCCGTGAACGCGCGATCTGCTCGCGCACGACGCCCTGGTCGGCGAGCCGCTTGCCGAACGCGGTGCGCGACTTGGCGCGCTCGCACATCAGCGAGAGCGCATGTTCCGCCACGCCGAGCATGCGCATGCAGTGGTGCAGCCGGCCCGGGCCGAGGCGCATCTGCGCAATGAGAAACGCCGTGCCCTCGTCGCCGATGCGATTGCTCTGGGGCACGCGCACGTTCTCGAAGCGCACTTCGCAGTGGCTGCCGGGGTCGTCGAAGCCGAACACAGGAAGCTGGCGGACGACAGTGACCCCGGGCGTGTCAAAGGGAACCAGCACGATGCTGTGCCGCTGGTAGCGGTCGCCGTCGGGGTCGGTGAGACCCATGAGCAGCACCACCTTCGCCTTGGGATGGGCGGCGCCGCTGGTCCACCACTTGCGCCCGTTGATCACGTAGTCCCCGCCGTCCTTCTCGATGCGGCAGGAGATGTTCGTCGGATCCGAACTGGCCACGTCGGGCTCGGTCATGCCGATGCAGGAGCGGATCTCGCCGGCGAGCAGCGGCTGCAACCAGGTCTCCTGCTGCTCGGGTGTGCCGAAGCGAGCCAGCACTTCCATGTTGCCCGTGTCCGGCGCCGAGCAGTTCATCGCCTCCGGCGCCAGCGGGCTCCAGCCCGAGACCTCGGCGACCGGCGCGTACTCGGCGTTGGTGAGCCCCGCGCCGAACCGGTCGTCGGGCATGAAGAGGTTCCACAGGCCCCGCTTGCGAGCTTCAGCCTTGAGCTCGTCCATCACCGGCGAGATGCGGTGCGGGATGGTCTCAGCCGAGAACTCGCGCCAGTACCGCGGTTCGGCGGGGCGCACGCACTCGTCGAGGAACGTCCATACCTTCTCGCGCAGCTCTCTGACCTTCGCTGTCTCCGCGAACTCCATCAGCCAACCTCCTCGTCCACCGCCGTCATGTGCGACCGCCCCCCGACATGGCCGCCAGTGCTCCGTCGACGATCGGGGGCACCATGTCGCCGACACTCTCGAACCCCTCGCCGACGGTCATCCCCATCAGGAAGCGCGCGTGAATTCCCTCGGCGATGATGGCGAGCTTGTACGAACCGAGCGCGATGTACCAGTCGAGCGACGACAGGTCGCGCCGGCTCTGCCGCGCGTACGCGTCTACCAGCTCGCGGCGGCTGAAGAAACCGTCCTCGACCGTCACCGAACCACCGTGCAGGGCCAGTCCGGCGATGTCGTCGCTGCTCTCCGCCCAGTAGACAAGCAGCAGCCCGAGGTCGCACAGGGGGTCACCGATGGTGCTCATCTCCCAGTCGAGCACGGCGACCACGCGTGAGGGATCGTCCGGCGCGAACATGACGTTGTCCAGCCGGTAGTCACCGTGGGTGATCCCCGGCGGCGATTGCACCGGCACCGTCTCCTCCAGGCGGCGATGGAGCTCTTCGATGGCGGGGAGCTCGCGGGTCTTCGAGGCTTCCCACTGCTGCCACCAGCGACGCACCTGGCGGGCCAGGAAACCATCGGGATGGCCGAAATCGTCCAGGCCCACCCGATGCGGCTCGACGGCGTGCAGCAGCACGAGCGTGTTCACGAGTGCCTGCGACATGGCCCGTCGGGTGGCCGGCGTCGCCGGGAAGGCAGCCGGCAGCTGGTCACGAACGATGTGACCGTCCACGTATTCCATGACGTAGAAGGGCGCGCCGATCACCGAGTCGTCGGCACAGTGCGCGATCAGCGTCGGCACCGGAATACCCGTACCCTGCAGCGCGGACAGCACACGGTATTCGCGCGCCATGTCGTGCGCCGTCGGCAGCACGTGCGCCAGCGGTGGGCGGCGCACCACCAGGCGCCGCGGTCCACAGGTGACCACGTATGTGAGGTTCGAGCGCCCGCCCGGGATGACACTGCCGCTGATCGGCGCCTCGAGGTCGACGCCGAATGACGCCAGGAATCGCGCCAGCGCGTCGAGGTCGAGGCCCGGCGGCGACGCGGTCACTGACCCGACGGCGGACCCTGCGGTCGCTCCCGGCGGCGGCGGCGCACGTCGGCCACCCGCATGCGAAAGATGGCCCGCTCCAGCGAGGCCGCGGCCTCCGCGTTGGTCGCGTCCTGCGTGAGCAGCTCCTGGGCGCGCTTGCGCGCCTCCTCGGCACGAGCCTCGTCGATGTGCTCCGCGCGCTCCGCGGCGTCGGCGAGGATGGTCACCTTGTCGGGCAGGATCTCGATGAACCCGCCCGCCACGAACAGCAGCTCCTCGTGACCGTCGTTGCGCACCATCAGCTCGCCGGTGCGCAGCGGGGTCAGCAGCGGGATGTGCCGGGGCAGCACGCCCAGGTCGCCGGCCAGGCCGGGCGCGACGACGAAGTCCGCCTCCTGGCTGAGGACTCGCCCCTCGGCGGTGACCAGCTCAACCTGCAGCTTCGCCACTTCGCTCGACCGCCTCGTCGATGCCGCCGCACATGTAGAAGGCATCCTCCGGAAGGTCGTCGTGCTTGCCGTCCAGAATCTCCGCGAAGCCCCGAATCGTCTCCTGCAACGGCACGTACTTGCCGTCGCGCCCGGTGAACTGCGAGGCGACGAAGAACGGCTGGGACAGGAAGTTGCGGATGCGCCGGGCCCGCTGCACGGTGAGCTTCTGGTCCTCGGAGAGCTCCTCCTGGCCGAGGATGGCGATGATGTCCTGCAGCTCCTTGTACTCCTGCAGCACGCGCTTGACGCCCTGCGCGACGCGGTAGTGCTCCTCGCCGACGATGCGCGGGTCGAGGATGCGGCTGAAGGACTCCAGCGGGTCGACCGCCGGATAGATGCCCAGCTCGACGATCTGCCGGCTCAGGGTGACGGTGGCGCCCAGGTGCGCGAACACCGTCGACACCGCGGGGTCGGTGAAGTCGTCCGCGGGCACGTACACCGCCTGTACCGAGGTGATCGATCCCTTGCGCGTCGACGTGATGCGCTCCTGCAGGTCGCCCATCTCGGTGGCGAGCGTGGGCTGGTAGCCGACCGCCGACGGCATGCGGCCGAGCAGCGCCGACACCTCGGCGCCGGCCAGGGTGTAGCGAAAGATGTTGTCGATGAAGAGCAAGACGTCGGCGCCCTTCTCGTCGCGGAACCACTCCGCCAGGGTCAGCCCGGTGAGACCGACCCGCGCGCGCGCGCCCGGCGATTCGTTCATCTGCCCGTACACGAGCGCGGTCTGGTCCAGCACGCCGGACTCCTTCATCTCGTAGTAGAGGCCGGTGCCCTCACGCGTGCGCTCGCCGACGCCGGCGAACACGGAGTAGCCCGCGTGCTCGCGCGCGATGTTGCGGATCATCTCCATGACGATCACGGTCTTGCCCACGCCGGCGCCGCCGAACAGACCGATCTTCGACCCCTTGGAGAACGTGCAGATCAGGTCGATGACCTTGATGCCCGTCTCCAGGATCTGCGTGTCGGTCGACTGCTCTGAGATGGTCGGCGCGGTGCGGTGGATGGGCAGCTTGGCCTTGGCGTTCACCGGTCCCTTGCCGTCGATCGGGTCGCCGATAACGTTGAACATGCGGCCGAGCGTCTCCTCACCGACCGGCACCTGAATCGGCGCTCCCGTGCTCTTGACGTCATCGCCGCGGCGGATCCCGTCGGTGGTGTCCATGGCGATGCAGCGCACCACGCCGTTGCCCAGGTTCTGCTGCACCTCAAACACGATGCGCTTGTCCGGCTCGCCGCGACTCCCCTTCCGCGTGATCTCCAGCGCGTCGAGAATCTCGGGCAGGCGTTCGCCCCTGAACTCAACGTCCACCACCGGCCCGATCACCTGCACCACCGAGCCGGTGGTCGTTTTCGCGTCTGCAACTGGCATTCTGGGAACTCCTCAGCCTTCGAGCGCCGCCGCCCCGCCGACTATCTCCATCAATTCGGTGGTGATCGTTGCCTGGCGCACCTTGTTGGCGGTGAGCGTCAGGTCGTCGATGAACTCGGTTGCGTTGTCGGTAGCGTTGCGCATGGCCACCATGCGTGCCGCCTGCTCCGAGGCGGCGTTCTCTAGCACCGCCTGGTACACCTGCGCTTCGCAGTAGCGCGGCAGCAGCGCATCGAGCACGTCCTTGGGGTCCGGCTCATACTCGAAGTCGGCGGCGAGGGCGTGCACCTGCTCGGGAGGCTCCACGGGGATGACCCGGCGCACCGTCGCCTCCTGCCGGCCGATGCTGATGAATCGGGCGAAGATGACGTCCACCTGGTCGGCTTCGCCGCTCTCATACTGCTCCAGCGCCACGCGCACCGCGGGCAGGATGTCGCCGATGGTGGGCTTGTCGCCGAGCTCGCTGCGGTCGGCGATCAGGTTGCGGCGCAGGCGGTGGATGACGTCGCGGCCCTTGCGCCCGATGGTCACCACGGCGACCGGCGCGGCGCTGGCGTTCATCTCGCGCAGCGCCAGCCGGATGTTGTTGCTGTTCAAGGCGCCGCACAGGCCCCGATCGGCAGTCACCAGGATGAGCACGCGCGCCTTCACCTCGCGCACCTGCAGGTACGGATGCTTGTACTGCGGCGAGCGCTTCATGAGCTCGGCCATGATGCTGGCGATCTCCTCCGAGTACGGCCGCGCGTTGACGACACGCTCCTGCGCTCGCCGCATACGCGCCGCCGCGACCAGCTCCATCGCCTTCGTGATCTTGCGCATGTTCTGCACACTGCGAATCCGCCGTCTCAGGTCACGCAAACTCGGCATCGAAGACTTCGATCTCTACAGGATGACGAGCCGAAACGCAGCGGCGGGGCGGTCGCCCACCCCGAACGGGGGCGTCTCGGAGCCGAGACGGCACGGCTCAGGAGCGCAGGTCGAGGTGAGAGCCGAGCGGCCGGGCCCCAGCGGGGCTCGGACCGCGTCCCCCGCGAGCGGGTGGGTGATCGCCCCGCCGCCCGGCGCATGCGGGCTACTCATCCCGCGTAGCCCTTCTTGAAGTCTTCGATGGCAGCGCTCAGGGCCTTCTCCGTCGCTTCTGTGATCCGACCCTCGGATGCGATGTCCTTCTCGAGATCGCCGTGGTCGGAGTCGAGGAAGCGGAGCATTGCGCGCTCGAACTCGCGCACGCCGTCGACGGCCACGTCATCGAGGAACCCGCGGGCGCCGGCGAAGATCGAGATCACCTGCTTGGCGAACGGCACCGGTTCGTATTGCGGCTGCTTGAGCAGCTCGGTCATGCGCTGACCGCGCTCGAGCTGGTCGCGGGTGCGCTTGTCGAGGTCGGACGCGAACTGCGCGAAAGCCGCCAGCTCGCGGAATCGGGCGAGGTCGAGGCGCAGCTGGCCGGCGACCTGCTTCATCGCCTTGGTCTGGGCATCGCCGCCCACGCGGGAGACCGAGAGGCCGACGTTGATGGCCGGCCGGATGCCCGCGTTGAACAGGTCGGTCTCCAGGTAGATCTGGCCGTCGGTGATCGAGATGACGTTGGTGGGGATGAACGCGGAGACGTCGTTGGCCTTGGTCTCGATGATCGGCAGCGCCGTCAGGGTGCCGCCCCCCTCCGCGTCGCTCATGCGCGCGGCGCGCTCCAGCAGGCGCGAATGCAGGTAGAAGACGTCGCCCGGATACGCCTCGCGCGACGGTGGGCGGCGCAGCAGCAGCGACAGCTCGCGGTATGCATCGGCGTGCTTGCTCAGGTCGTCGTAGATGACCAGCGCGTGCTTGCCCTGGCGCATGAAGTATTCACCCATGGCACAGCCCGCGTACGGCGCCAGGAACTGCAGCGGTGCCGGGTCGGCGGCCGTCGCCGCCACCACGATGGTGTGCTCCATGGCCCCGTACTGCTCGAGCGTGGCGCGCACCTGCGCGACCTTGTTGGCGTTCTGGCCGATCGCCACGTAGATGCAGATCACGCCGGCGCCCTTCTGGTTGATGATCGTGTCGATCACGATCGCGGTCTTGCCCGTCTGGCGGTCACCGATGATCAGCTCGCGCTGGCCCCGTCCGATCGGGATCATCGAGTCGATGGCTTTCAGCCCCGTCTGCAGCGGTGTGTCGACGTTCTCGCGGCTGATGACACCGGGCGCGACGCGCTCGACCGGCAGGTTGTCCTTGGTCTCGATGGGACCACGGTCGTCGAGTTGCTCGCCGAGGGCGTTGACCACGCGCCCGACCAGCTCGTCACCGACGGGCACCTCGGCGATGCGCCCCGTGGTGCGCACGGGGTCGCCCTCCTGGAGGTGCTCGAACGGACCCATGATGACCGCGCCGACGCTGTCTTCCCGGAGGTCGAGCGCGAGGCCGAGCACGCTGCCGCGGTTGCCGGGACCGGGGAACTCGAGCAGCTCGCCGGCCATCGCGCGCTCCAGACCGTAAACACGCGCGATGCCGTCGTTCACCGACGTGATCACGCCCTCGTTGGCGTCGACGACGGGAGCCTCGAAACTCGCTATGCGCTGTTTGAGGATGTCGCCGATCTCGTCACTGCGTATGGCCATGTCTGTCGTCGTTCCTCGTGTGATTGATCAGGCGAGCGCTGTCTGCAGCTGCTGCAGATGCGTGCGCACGCTGTCGTCGATGACTCGATCTCCGATGCGGATCACCAGTCCGCCCACGATGCCCGGGTCCTGCCTTACCGTGGTGTGCACCTTGCCACCGACGCGGTCCTCGAGTGTCCTGGCGATGCGGTCGCGCATCCGGTCGTCGATGGCAATCGCGGTCAGCACCTCAGCGCGCACCACGCCCGCGGCGCGGTCGGCGAGCACGTCGAAGTGGGCGAGGATCTCGCCGGCGACCCTGACCCGGCGGCGCTCGATGAGCAGCCGCGCCAGGTTGCGCGCCGGAGTGGCGACACCCTCCAGCAGGTTGAGCCCAAGTTTCACGCGCTCCACCAGCGAGAGCTTGGGGTTCTCGAGCGCGCGGACGATGTCCTCGCGCGCGAAGGCAGCCGCCACCGCCTGCAGCTCTGGGCGCCGGCCGGCCACGTCTCCGGCCTCGCGCGCGAGCGCGAAGTACGCCTCCGCATAGCGCCTCGCGATGCTGCTGACTCGGGCCACGTCAGTTCCGCCCCGCTCGCGTGCCGCTGCTGTCAGCGACCTTGGCGAGCGACTCGTCGATGAGCCGCTGATGCGCCTTGCGATCGATCGTCTCGCCGAGCAGCCGCGACGTGGCCTCCACCACGAGATCGCGCACCTCGGCCCGCAGCTCCTGGATGGCGCGGTCACGTTCGCCGCTGATCTCCGCCTGCGCCCGCTGGAGGAGTGCCTCGGCGTCGGCACGTGCTTTCGCGCGCACCTCCTCAGCCTCGACGGTGGCGTCACGGTGGGCGCGACCGATGACCTCGCGGCCCTGGTCGCGGGCCTCAGCGAGCGTGCGTGCGACCTGCTCCTGCACCTCCGCCAGCCGCTTCTCGGCTTCCTCGGCAGCTTTGACGCCGGCGGCGATCTTCGTCTCGCGCTCGGTCGCGATACGGATGATCGGTGGGTACACGTAGCGCGCGAGGATCAGGACCATCGCGATGAAACCGATCACCTCGCCGATGAGCGTGCCGTTGATGTCGAGCAGGCCGGCGTCGGCCACCAGGTGCGGCATCGCCTGCTACTTCACCCCTGCCGCGATGACAAACACGAAGAAGATACCCAGCGCGAGGTTGATGAAGTACATCCCCTCGACCAGACCGATGATCAAGAACATCGTCGGAGTGAGGCGGCCCTGCGCCTCAGGCTGGCGGGCGATGCCGCTGATGGTGGCGTTGCCGACAAGTCCGTCGCCGATCGCCGCTCCGATCGCCCCGCCGCCCAGGGCCAGCCCCGCAGCGATCAGTCCACCGAGCACCGCTAGTGCGTGATTCATCGATGCCGTCTCCTCATATGACTATGTGTGCGCAGTTGCGCCGCTCCGGTGCAACACCTCTTCCAATCCTTCGCGGGCCATGCCGAAATAGATGATCGTCAGGAGCATGAAAATGAACGCCTGGATGGTCCCGATCAGGAAGACGTCGAAGACCTTCCACGCGCCAAGGAAAATCGCGGGCAGCGCCGCGACGGCCGCCACCGGGCCGCCGAGGGTTGCAAAATAGTGATAGGCAAGAACCAACAGGTACACCACCACAACGCCGCCGAAGA
>VBJV01000011.1 GCA_005879785.1 Chloroflexota bacterium | reverse complement strand
CGAGACGCTCGGCTTCGACGGCGGCGGAGCCGCCGACCCGGGCGCTCCGGCGGCGACGACGCTCGAGCAGGAGAAGACGTGGCTCAGCGCGGACTGGCCGTACTGGTTCCGCAATTCGCTCGAGCAGACCTACGGCGGGGTCGCCCTGGAGATGGCGGGCTCGGTGGGGAGCAACGAGACACCGCAGGTCTTCCCGTCTGCGGTGAGCCGCATTCCCCAGCAGTTCGTCAGCGCGGGCCACCCGGCCGGCTGTCGCACACTGTTCCTCGCCGACCAGAGCACGGAGGTGCCGCTGGGCTACTACAGCGAGACCAAGGTGCTCGGGCAGCAGCTCGCGACCGCGGTGTCGACGGCGCTGCAGAGCGGCACGCCGTCGTCGAGCACCGTTGTCGAGGGCTCGCGCAGTGACATCTGCTTCCAGGTCACCAACGCGCTCTTCGACGTTGCCGGCATCGCCGGCGTCTTCGGCGCGCGTCCCGGTTACGCGGACCCGAACTGCACCGTGCCGGCGCCGCTGCCGCCCACCGGCAACACCACCGCGACATACATCAAGAGCGAGGTGGCAGCGTTTCGCGTCGGCGACGGGAGCTTCGTGTCCATACCCGGCGAGGTGTTCCCCTTCACGTACCTGCGCAGCTTCCTCGGCCCCGATGACATGCCGTGTCCCGACCCGAACGCCGGCGGCGATTGCGGCGGCACACCCAATCCGGCGGTCACGTGCGCGACCGGGAACCCGTACGCACTGCCACCGTGGCTGCTCCCGCACATGCACACCGCATACCGCTTCATCGACGGACTCGGCGAGGACATGATCGGCTACATCTTCCCGTGCGGCAACGGCATCGGCGTCCCCGGCGAGTACCCGACCACCAACCCCTCCGCGGATGCCACCGACCGCTTCGGTTGCGGGCATTCCGACGACTCCGAGTCGGCGAGCTCCGATGCCGGCGACGTGGTCGGCGCGGCGGCGGCCGCGCTGCTCGACAATCTCGACGGTGCGGCCGCGCCACCGGAGGACATCGCGCAGGGGCGTTACGTCCTTCCCGCAGGCACGCTGTCGCGCGACCCGCTGGGCACGCCACCGTCCATCGGCTGCAGCGTCAGCCTGACGTTCACGGCCAGCGGCCCGGCAACCGCGGTCGAGCTCGCCGACGGAACCGTGATCACCCCGGCACAGTGGATGTCCCTGTCCGGCCGCGCGCAGCCCGGCGGACCGGACCGCAACACGCGCGGCTGGCTCGACGCCGACGGCACCCGCCACTGGCTCGACGTGTTTGCTGACCTCACCCCGGTGCAGACGCCGGAAGCGCCGTGGGTGCCGCTGCTTGTTCTAGCCCCCACCGGCTCGCTTGCCTTCGTAATGGCGCGGAAACGGCCATCAGTAAGACCGAGTCGAACCCGAAATTGAACTGACTTGGAGGCTCGTTAGCGTGCCGAGCAGGATGCCGCGTGCATGTTCCGTGACCCTTGTCGCGCTCCTGTTGATCGCGGCTGTCCATGTGGCACCGCCGGCCGCCGCGGCGTCAACGGCCTCGCTACGCGCGTCGGGAGGCCCATTACTGCTCGCCGAACTCCGCGACCCCGAAGGCTTGCCCGGCGACGGCTTCGGCTACTCCGTCGGCATATCCCCGCACACCGTGGTGATCGGTGAGCCTGGATTCAATGGCGTTGGCCATGTCTACATTTACGAGCAGAGCGCGAGCGGCTGGCCGCGGACACCGACGGTCACCCTCACCGATCCTGCTGGCTTGCCACGCGGTACATTCGGTTGGTCGGTGGCTCTCTCGGGGCCCACGCTGGTTGTGGGTGACTACCAATTCAGTTCGACCAGTGGCATCGCCTATGTGTATTCGCATACCTCGTCCGGTTGGCCGGCCTCGCCAACCGTGACGCTCCACGATCCGGAGGCGACCGGCGGGGACGGCTTCGGCGTGGCTGTTGCAGTCTCCGGAAACACGGCGCTCGTCGGCGCGTACGGAGCCGGTGGGCCGTTTCCTGGGGCCGCTTATCTCTACTCCAGAGCAGCATCAGGCTGGCCGGCCTCTCCAACTGCGACCTTGCCCAATCCAGGGCCACCTCGTGACCTTTTCGCCTTATCAGTGGCTCTTTCCGGTGCAACCGCGGTGGTTGGCGCATGCGGCTGTGGCGCGCCAGGCTATCCGGGTTTTGCCTACATCTACTCACGTGGTACGAGCGGATGGCCGTCCACACCAACGATCAGCCTCTACGATCCTGTTTCAACTCAAGGCGACCTCTTCGGCGCCTCGCTCACTGTGTCTGGCGACACAATGATCATTGGAGCCGCCGGAACGGATTCGTACAGAGGCGCTGCCTACATCTACACGAAAGCTGAAGGCGGCTATTTCGGCTTGGCATCGGTCGACCAGGGGACAGCGATCATTTCAGAGTATGGGCGCGCCTACGTTTATTTCGAGAAGAAACACGGATGGCCCCGCAAGCCAAACGAGCTCGTGACCAATCCGGGCGGCAAACGTGACGGATTCGCTAGCTCGAAGGCGATCCTTGACTCGATTGCTGTCATGGGTGCCCCGGCAACCAACGGTAACGTTGGGGCTGCATACATCTACCAGGTCTGAGGTTAGTGCCTGGGCCTCGTGCCCTTGCCGGAGAGCGCCACCGTCTGCGGGCTGTCCGGGGCGTTGTCATCGACGCCCACCAGCGCCGTGAACGTGCCGATGCTCGCCGGCGCGAACGTCACCGCGAAGGTGCAGCTCGCACCGGGAGCGACGACCGTCGTGGTGGCCCCGTTCGAGCATGTGTTGCTGCTGATCACGAAATCCGTCGGGTCGGTGATCGTGACGCCGTTGACAGCGATCACGAGGTCCGCCGTGCCGGTGTTGGTGACGGTGACCTTGTGCGGCGTGCTCCTGGTTCCCACCGCACGGCTCTTGAAGACGATGCTCGTGGGGGAGACGGCGGCCACCGGCCCAGGTGACGACGAACCGCCGATGCTGAGCTCGGCCGTGTACGTTCCCCAGGCGCAACCGCTGGTTGCCGCGAGCGTGCTGGTGGCGGCGTATTCGCCGGCTACCCAGACCTCACCGGCGGCGCTCGGATCAGCCGCGGCGGAGGAGTAATCGCCCCAGCGCGACGGCGGACCGACGTTGTAGCAGCCGGTGTCGTCGTACAGCGCCTCGCCGGCCCTGACGGTCTGGCCGGCCGTGACCGTTCCTCCTGATTCGCCGATGACGCGCACCGAGGGGTACACCGCCGTGGACGAGATGGAGTAGGCGGCCAGCATGTCGCCGCTCGCATCCAGGCCGGGTGCCGGGTAGTACACGCCGGCTCCCGTCGCCGCCAGGTCGAAGTCCTGCGCCACCGCCAGCGATGAGACCGTCACGGCGATGAAGCGCGCGCACGGGCGCACCGTCGAGTCGCCGTTGGGCAGGCACGCGTCGTTGCCCGCGGTCCACAGCGTGCCGCCGCGCAGCACGGCATTGAGGAAGCGGTCGTCGTTGGTCGCGATCGAGCCCGCGGCGCCGGGCTGGTCAGCGGAGGGAGCGGTCGACGTGGATGGGATGGAGAGGTCGTTCTCCGACCAGCTCACGTTGCTCTGGAGTGGCGTGCCGACGACGGTGAGCATGCCGATGCTCGCACTGCTGCAGGCGAAGCAGTGGCTGTTGTTGTACACCACATACGCGTTGGTGTCCGACGCCGCGTAGCCGAGCGCCTGCACGGGGACGAGGCTGTCACGGGTCCCGTCGTCGACGACCGCCGCGATGTTAACCGTCGCGGCTCCGGCGAGCAGCTGCGACTTCTCCCACACGTAGGTGCTCTCGCCAAGGAACGACGACGCGTTCTGAAAATCGTTCCATGACATGACGACCTTGTCGGCGCTCACACCGATCTTGGGTTGGTCGTGGAGCACGTTCGAGGTCGATGCAGTCGAGTACACGGTCCAGGCCCCGCTCGGATCGCTCCCGCTCGACACCGCGAGGTACACCTTGCTGCCATAGCTGGGCGGCGTGAACGAGAGCCCCGAGACGAACCAGCGGCCGCTGGGCGCGTCGTAGAGCACGCGCGGATCGGAGAAGAACGAACCGCTCGGCACGCTGAAGAACACGGCCAGATCGAACGTGATCACCGGCGACCCGGCCTTTGACCACACGGACCCGCTGCCGTTGACGGTCTCCAGGAGCGAGGTTGGCCCCGCGGCGAGCTGCGTGTCGGGCGGCGCCACGTTCTGCCCGCTGCCCAGCGCGCTGATCTGGCTGTCGAGGCTCATCACCGGGAAACCGGCGTCCACGGACAGGGCCGATGCCGCACTGGCAGCCGCCGCCGCGCCGGCCGCGCCGCCACCCGCATCGACGACCGGGATTCGCGCCGCCGCGGGTTCGCTGCGCCGCACCGTGTGCGGCGCCAGGCTCAGGAAGCGGCCGGCGGCGCCATCCGCAATCGCGTGGCGTGCGATGCGGTGCACGACCGGGTGCGACACGCGCGAGGCGTGCGCTTCGACGAAGCCCGCGGCCGGCGCCAGGACCGATACCGATGCGGCGATAACAGGCGAAGCGGCGAGGGCGCAGGTCATTACGGCCAGCGCCGCGCCGCGGAACGAGCTGCTCCAGCTGTCCATGATGGGGCCCGAGTATGAGCCCGGGGGGCGATCGCTAGCCCTGCGCCGTATACAGGCGCCACTCGCCCGGCACGCCGCGCAGTTCGTGCACGCCCCGCTCTGCGAATTCGACCCCCGACCCGGCGACGAGGTCCCTCACTGTGGAGGAGACCAGCACCTCGCCCGGCTCGGCGAGGGACACGACCCGGGCGCCGATGTGCACGGCGATGCCGCCAATGTCGGCGTCGAGCATCTCGCACTCTCCGGTGTGCACGCCGGCGCGGGTGTCGAGGCCGATGGCCCTCGACGCAGTCACGATCGACTGCGCGGCGCGTATGGCGCGCGCGGGGCCGTCGAACGTGGCCAGGAAGCCGTCGCCGATCGTCTTGATCTCGCGCCCGCGGTAGCGGGTCAGCTCGGCGCGCACCGCTGCGTAGTAGCGCTCGAGCAGCTCGCGCCAGCGCTTGTCACCGAGCTCGGCAGCGCGCTGCGTCGACGCCACGACATCGGTGAACAGCACCGTCGCCAGCACGCGGTCGAAGATCTCAGGAGGCGCCGACCGCGCCCCGGTGAGGAACTCCTCGATCTCACCCGTCACGGCGTCGACATCGCCGGCCCACAGCGCGTGGTCGCGGCCGGGCAGCTCGACGAAGCGTGCACCATCGATGTGCTCGGCGAGCCATCTCCCGGCGTTGACGTTCACGACGCGGTCACCGGTGCGGTGCAGCACCAGCGTCGGCGCCTGCACCAGCGGCAGCACCGCGCGGACGTCGATGTCCAGGAACATCGTGAAGAGCTGTTGCATCATCCCCGGACTGGCGGCCAGACGTTCCATGCGGCCCCACCAGTCGACGACCGCCGGGTCCGAGGCGGCGCTTGGCGCGAAGATCTCGGCGTTCTGGCCGGTGCCCCAGAACGGCGCGGTGAGCTCGGCCGCCGACTCGAGCAGCGCTTCTCGTGGCGTGGCGTACGGGTAGTCCGGCGCCCACGTCGAGCGTGCCAGGCCGCCGCTGAGGATGAGGCCCGCCGTCCGCTCCGGGTGGGCCGCCGCGAAGAGGATGCACAGCGGGGCGCCTTCGGACACCCCCAGCAGCACCGCGCGTTCGGACCCGGCCGCGTCCATGACCGCGCGGATGTCGTCCATACGCTGCTCGAGCGTCGGCGCCGCTGCGACCGGGTCGGACATTCCCGTGCCGCGCTTGTCGAAGGTGATCAGGCGTGCGAACCGCGAGAATCGCTCGCTCAGCCGCGCGATCGCGGGGTTGTCCCACATCACATCGAGGTGGCTGACGAAACCGGGGACCACCACCAGGTCGACGGGCCCGTCGCCGTACACCACGTACGCGACGTGCACGTCGCCGCTCTTGGCGTAGCGGACCTCGGGCTTCACCTCAGCGCTCACTTCTGGGCGCGCGCCGCAGCGACCGGCGCGAACGCGGTCAGCACGGTGCCCGCGGCGACAAAGAGACGCCCGTCACCGGACGTGGGGGTGGCGAAGTGCTGTGTCGTCGCGGGCAGGGTCAGCTGCACCGAGGCTGCTCCCGTCTTGGGATCGAGGCCGTAGAGCGTGGTGCCGCCGAACATCTTGAGAGTCCACACCAAGCCTCCGGCCACGATCGGCGCGGCCGACCCGGATGTCGAGTACCAGACCGTGTGAAAGGCGGTCGCTGAGTCGATATGCACGTCGACCACGCCGTCAGCGCACGGGACGAAGACGGTGTTGCTCTTGCGCGCCATGCCCGAGAACGCGGCGCCGCTGGTCTGGTGGCACACCTGCGCGCTGACGTTCTCGCCGCCTCCGGGGTTGGAGTTGCCGGGCAGCTGGGCCTGGTTGAGGAGGTAACCGCGTCCGCCCTTGCCGATCGCGAAGAGCAGCCCATTGGCCAGCAACGATGGTCCAACCGAGCCAAGGTCGGAGTCCGCTGCGTTCAGGCCCGTCCACTGCTGCGGGGGACCGGGCGCGAAGAACGACAGCGGCGTCAGCGAGGGTGAGAGCTTCACGACGCTGTCGGAGTAGTCGTACTTGGTGATGTCGGTGGTGGATCCGTTGCCCGTGGTCACGTAGATGTTGCCGTTGCTGTCGACCGCCGGGCCCGACGCCCCCCAGATGCCGCCCTCGTTGTCGGCGGTCGTGTCGTTCCACTGCGCGACCTCGATGCCGGCGCTCGCGGACACGGTTTCGACGTATCCGTGGTACGTGCCGCAGTCGCCGTCGAGCCCTCCCCAGGCGACGACGATGTTTCCCTGCGACACGTTGAGCGCGCTGCGCTGCTGCTGCGTGCTGGCGTTGAAACCGGTCGGTGTGACGTCCTTGTTGTAGACGACCGCTCCCGTGGTCGGGTTCACCTTGGCGAGGTGGAACCGGTACGTTCCGGAGGGCGCTTCGACCTCGGCCACCGCGTACAGAGAACCGCCGGTGATCACCGGGGTGCTCGTGATGCCGAGCGGCATGATGTTGCCGCAGGGAAAATTGGTGGTCCGCGGAGAGCCCAGGTTGGCGTGCCAGAGCTGCTGCCCGCTCGCCGCATCGAACGAGTACAGCGAATTGTGCTCGGTGGCCACGATGATGTTGCTGCCGAAGACAAGCGGCTCGGCGTACACCGCGCCGTCCAGCGCCGCGGTGGTCCACGCATGGCTCATGGCGGCGAACGACGGCTCCTTGCGATCGTTGCCCGTGCGCCCCGCGGTGAGGTGGTACGTGGGCCACTTCGTGGTCGTGGTCGTCGCGGCGGCGTGAGCTGAGGGTGAGGCAGCACCTGTTGTGCCGCACCCGCAAAGAAGCGCAAGTGCCACGCCGGTGGTCAGAAGACCATCGAGCCGCATGGCGAGCACCGTGACACGCGCATGCTGGTCAGCCTACGGCAGCGGCAAGGTGCGGCAGCAGCAGCTCCACGATGCGGTCAGGTGCCTGCTCCGGAATCCAGTGCGAGACCCCGTCGAGGATCTCGAGGCGGTAGGGGCCGGTGCAATATCGCGCTGTGCCAAGCACGCCGCGGCGACGCAGGAAGGGATCGCGATCGCCCCACAGCAGCATCGCCGGGGTCGTCACCGGAATCGGCCTCGCATCGGCGATCGGCCGCAAGCCGCGGTACCAGTTGATGGCGGCCGTGAGCGCACCCGGCTCGCGCATGTGTTCCGCGTACCGGTGCGCGTACTCCGCCGGCAATCCTGAGCGCATCAGGTTGGCTTGCAGGGCGCGCCCCTGGCGTGATCCCACGAGCGCCTCGGGCAGCCGCGGAATCTGAAAGAAGCCGAAGTACCAGGAGTGCAACGCCTGCGTGCTGCTGAGCATGGCGCGGCGGAACGCAGCCGGGTGCGGCACCGACAGCGCGGTGAGCGACAGCAGCCGGTCGGGGCGGGTCATGCCGAGAGCCCAGCTGACCGCGGCGCCCCAATCGTGGCCGATGACGTGGAAGCGCTCGATCCCGGCGCGGGGAGTAGCCGCGCTGGTCGGGTCTCAAGGTGCGGTATCCGGCGCCGATCAGTCCCGGGACGACCGCGTCCCACGACGCTGAGGTCTGCGGAAACCCGTGCAGCAGAACGACCACGGGCCCGTCGCCAGGGCCCTCGTCGCGCACGTCGAAGACCAGGCCGTCGCGCTCGAAGGTCTGCAGTGCGGTGCGGGTGGCCACCCGGAGATCTTGCCGTTCCGATGCCCGCGCGTGCGTCGCGGGTGAGCGGGTTGCCCGCCGGCTGCGCCAGAATCCTTCGAGCCGGTCACAACGGGGGGTTTCACGATGCAGACGCGCAGCGAACTCGCCTACCTCAGCACCACCGAGCTGAGCGATCTCATGGAGCGTGGTGAGCTGTCGCCCGTGGAACTGCTCGATCACTGCCTGGAGCGGATCGAGGAGCTCAACCCGAAGCTCAACGCCTTCGTGCTGATCCTCGCCGAGCAGGCCCGGGCGCAGGCTCGTGACAGCGAGGACCGCCTGCGCCGCGGCGAGGCCCGCCCGCTCGAGGGTCTCCCGGTGCCGATCAAGGACAACGTCGCCCTCGCCGGCGCGCCCATGACGTTTTCGTCGCGCATGGCGCCGGCTTTCGACATGCCGGTCGACGCCGAGCTGGTGGCCAGGCTGCGCCGTGCCGGCGCCGTATTTCCGGGCAAGACCAACCTTCCCGAGTTCGGCACGATCCCCACCACTGAGGGAGAGGTGCACGGGCCGGCGCACAACCCGTGGGATCTCACCCGGACGCCGGGTGGCTCGAGCGGGGGCGCTGCCGCGGCGGTGTCCTCGGGAATGTGTCCCATCGCGCATGGCAACGACGGAGGCGGCAGCCTGCGCGTACCGGCGGCGTGTTGCGGCCTGTTCAGCATGAAGCCGAGCCGGGGCCGCGTCACTCCCGGGCCGCTCGCGACCGAGAAGTTCGGCGCCCTGAACATCAACGGTTTCATCAGCAGGAGCGTTCGCGACAACGCCCGTTTCCTCGACGTCATCGCCGGGCCCCTGCCCGGCGATCCATTTCCCGCACCGCCCCCGATGAAGTCGTTCGAAGACGAAGCGCTCACCGAACCCGCGCCGCTGCGCATCGCGTGGACGACGGACGGGCCGCTCGACGTGCCGGTGCACCCCGCCCACGCGGCCGCGCTCCGCGACGCTGCCGAGCTGTGCGCGTCGCTGGGCCACCAGGTGGACGAGGCGACCCCCGACTGGCGCGACGACATGGTGGCGGTGCTGTTCATACAGCTCTGGGCGTCGGTGATCGGCTCGGATGTCGATCTCCTCGAGGAGCTCGGCGGTGATCCGACGACGATCGAGCCGCACAACCGCGCGTTGCACGAGTTCGGCAAGGAGATCAGCGCCAACCAGCTGGGCGTGACCATGAGCAAGCTGCGCCAGTACGCGTGGCGCGTCGGCGCGTTCTGGGAGCGTTTCGACGTGCTTCTGACGCCGACCACGTCGGAGCCTCCGCTGAAGCTGGGCGCTCACTTCGAGCTGGCCGCGGACGACCCGCTCTTCCCGCTCAACCGTGCCGGCGTCTGGATTCCGTGCCTGCCGCTCATCAACGTCACCGGTCAGCCGGCGGCGAACCTTCCGCTGAGCTGGCACGAGGATCTGCCCATCGGCATCCAGGCGATCGGCCGCATCCACGACGAGGCAACCCTCTACCGGCTCAGCGCGCAGCTCGAAGCAGCCCGCCCGTGGGCCGACCGACGGCCGCCGATCGCCTGACCTCGCGACGGCGGCACGTCGCCCGGTCCCGCTCTGTACCATCGAGGACGGGACTGAAGAGGCTTTTGTACGGGGAGAGAGCCATGAATCCGCGTACGTGTGTGGTCGCCGCCGTCGTCGCGACGTGGGCTGTGGTGCTGAGCGGTGGTACTGCCGGTGCAGCGAGCCGTGACAGGACAACGGACGATCTGTCGACGCCCGCAAATGTCAACGTCAGCCAGCTCGCCGGCAACCAGTCCGAGGAGGCGGTCGCTGTCAACCCCACCAATCCGGACAACATCGTGATCGTCACCAACGTCCAACGGCCGACGGAGGCGCTCTTCGAGGGCGTGAGCTTCGACGGTGGCGCGACCTGGACCAAGTCGCTGATCGGTGACGGTGACAACCTTGGGATCGCCTGCTGCGACCCGACGCTGTCGTTCGACGAGCACGGCAATCTCTTCCTGTCCTATCTGTACCGCAACATCTTCGACGTCGTACCGGTGGCTCTGAGCATCGATGGCGGGCTGACCTTCAGCCCCATCGCCAACATCGCAAAGCCGGCGTCGTCTACCGCGACGACCAACGGGCACCGCGGGCTGTTCCGCTTCGTCGACCAGCCGACCATCGTCGCCGGCGAGGGTGAGGCATGGGTGATCTTCAATGCCGGCGGTCCCATGGTGGCCACGGGCGCGCCGGTGACGGGCCTGGGCGAGGTCGGCGCCTTCTTCCCAGTTGAAGTCATTCATGGCACGAACAATTGCACCTATGGCGACGTGGCCATCGGCCCGGCGGGGCAGATCATGAACGTGTGCACGCTGACCGAGAGCGGCCAGGGTGGCGGCAAGCTGCGCGTCAGCGTCGACCCCGACGGCCTGGGGCCGGCGGGGTTCGGCAAGACCACAACCGTTGTCGACACGCACGTCGGTGGCTTCGACTTCATCGCACCCCAGCCGGATCGCTCGGTGGATGCGGAGCCGGGACTCGCCTGGGACCGCACCGGCGGCGCGCAGCTCGGGCGCGTCTACCTCGTGTACACGCTCGAGCATCCCAACGAGAGTGACAACACCGACATCCAGGTGCGCTTCTCAGACGACGAGGGCACCACGTGGAGCCAGCCCGTGCGTGTCAACGACGACGCCACGGTGAACAGCCAGTTCCTGCCCAAGATCTCGCTCGACCCGACCACCGGACACCTGGCGGTGATGTGGTACGACGCCAGAAACGACCTCGGCGCGGGTGGTTCGGGCGACACCGACGGGCTGCCCAACGACGATGCCCAGGTCTGGGGCGCGTTCAGCACGGACGGAACGGCCTTCACGCCGAACCTGCGCATCAGCGCGGGCACGTCGAACTCGCACGACTCCGGCAATGGCATCGACTTCGGCGACTACTCTGGGCTTTCCTTCCTGGGCGGAGTCGCGCACCCGGCCTGGTCTGACAATTCGAACAGCACCGGAGACAACCCGGACGGCAACCTGCACCAGCTGGACATCTACACGGCGGCGGTGCACGAGCCGGCCGGGTGAATCACGACGGCGTACGCCATGTGACCACGGTCGCGGCGATCACCAGACCGGTGCCCCCGAGGCTGACCCAGAAGCCTGGCCCGAAATAGGCGTCCGCGAAGACCTGCGCAGCGCGTGACAGGGTGTCGAAGTAATCGGCTGCCATGCCGATGAACGTCGCGAAGGCGGCGATGGTGAGCAGCCACTTCGTGTACATCCCCGGGGGCACGCGGATGAGCCGGACCGCGAAAATCACGGCGACAGCGGCGACCACATTGAGCCAGCTGGCCCCCTGGTAGCCATGAACGACCGTGTACCCGTCACCGGGGATGAAGCGGTGATGCCAGGCGAGCGGCATGGAGACCACGAAGGTGGCGGCGGCAAGGAACAGAGCGGACGCCGACATCAGCGCCTTCGGCGCCGCAGCGCTCTCGTACTCGGACAGCCGTTTCAGCGGGTGCTCGGGGTTGTACATCAGCGGCCTACAGTCGTCCTGTGCTCACCGTGATCATCATCGTCGCGCTCGGAGCCGGTATCGCCGCGCTCCTCTGGTGGGGGTCGACGCTGCCACCCACCCGGCCGCGTCCGGACAGCCGGTATCGAGGGCGGACGTTCATGTCCGTCCACCGCCGGTTGGAGCGCTCGCGCCGCTCTGACCGAACCGATCCGCGGCGGCGGCGATGAGCGTCAGACTGAGCGCATGGACGGTGGTGGCGCCCGTGCCTAATCGCCTCACCGCGGTGCCGTCCGGTCCCGCCCCGGAGCTGGGCGGGGTCGCGCGCCGGGTGCGTCCTGCGGCAGATGCCTTCATGGTGGCAATGATCTCGCGACCGCTCAGCGGGAGCCTGGCCACGACCTGGGTCACGCCCGCGACGTTCTGGCTGTCGGCAGGCACGGCGATCGGCGCCGCGGCTCTGACGGCGTTGCTCATGGTCACGTGGCTCACCGGTGGCAGCAGCCTGGTCGTCCTCGGCGTGATCGCCTGCCTCGCCTTCGCGGCCGGCGCGGCGTCGGTGGTGATCGTGGCGTTGGACCAGAGGCGCCGGCGGTGAGCAACGACCGGCTGAGCCCACTCGACGCCTCGTTCCTCACGATCGAGGACAGCGTCAGCCACATGCACATCGGGTCTGTCTGCATCTTCGAGGGCCCGCCGCCGCCGCAGAAGAAGCTGGTCGCGATGATCAGCAGCAAGCTGCGCCTGGTGCCGCGCTACCGCCAGCTCGTGCGCCCCGTACCGGGGCGGTTCAGCCGTCCCGTGTGGGTCGATGACCCGCACTTCAACATCGACTACCACGTGCGCCGCTCGGCGCTGCCGTCGCCGGGTGGCGAGGCAGAGCTGCGTCGCCTGGTCGGGCGGGTGATGTCCCAGCAGCTGGACCGCGCCAAGCCCCTGTGGGAGATCTGGGTCGTTGAGGGCCTCGAAGACGGCCGGTGGGCGATGCTCTGCAAGACGCACCACTGTCTGGTCGACGGTGTATCCGGCACCGAGTTGCTCGCGGTGGTCATGGACCTGTCCCCGGACCCCTCGCCGGTGGCGCTGGACACGTGGCGTCCCGAGGCGCAGCCGTCGTCGCTGCGGCTCCTGGTCGACGCGGTGTCAGACGTGGCCAGCATCCCGTATCGCCAGCTGCGCGCCCTGCCCGGCGCTGCGCTGGCCGGGCGAGACGCGGTGGTCCGCCTCGCCGGGCTGTCCGGTGGCGCGCTCCGGCTGGCCGGCCTGCTGCGCCCGGCGTCGCCCACGAGCCTCAATGGGCCCATCGGACCGCATCGCCGCTGGGCCTGGGCATCGGCCTCCGTCGACGACGTCAAGGCGGTGCGCCACGAGGTCGGTGGCACGTTCAACGATGTCGTCCTGGCGGCGATCACGTCAGGGTTCCGCGCGCTGCTGCTGCACCGCGAGGAACCGCTTGTGGCGCCGCTGCGCACGATGGTCCCGGTCTCGGTGCGTCCGCGCGACGAGGCCGGAAAGGCAATCGGTGACGGACGCTTCAACAACAAGGTGTCGGCGATGTTCGCGGATCTGCCCGTGCATCTGGCCGATCCCGTGGCACGTCTTGGCGCGATCTCAGCGCAGATGGAGGATCTCAAACAGGCGAAGGAAGCGCTGGCCGGCGAAGCGCTGACAGCGATCTCCGGTTTTGCGCCCGCCATGCTGCTCGCCCTGGGCACGCGCCTGGTGACGCAGACCGCGTTGCGCAACCTCAACACGGTCACCACCAACGTGCCCGGCCCCCAGCTGCCGCTGTACATGCGAGGCCGCCGGCTCGTCAAGGCGTTCCCCTTCGTGCCGCTGGCCGGACAGCTGCGTGTCACGGTGGCGATCTTTTCCTACGATGGCCAGGTCAACTTCGGAGTGACCGGCGACTACGACTCGGTCCCCGACCTGGAGATCCTCTGCAGTGGCATCGAGCAGGGACTTGCGGAGCTGCGCGAGCCGTCCGCCCGGACAGGCGCGCTGAGCGTCAATGGCAGGAGGCATCGTCGATGACCGCGACGCAGGTCAGCACGCAGCGTCCGCCGAGCACCGAGTGGCGAGAGCGTGTTGCGCCCGACGAGGATGAGCGGTTCGCACGCTACGGCGAGCAATTCGTAGACTTCCAACGCCGGCGGACGCAGCGCTACGGAAACGGGCGCGCGCTGCACCGTCATCAGGTGCTCGCGCTCAAGGCGCGCTTCGAGGTCCTGACGGACGTGCCCGAGCACGCGCGCCACGGCCTGTTCGCCGCTGCCCTGGCGCGTGACGCGTGGATCCGCCTTTCCTCCGCAAGCATGAACGTGCGCCCGGACTCCGTCCCGGACATCCATGGGTTCGCGATCAAGGTGTTCGGCGTCACCGGACCCGGGGCTCTCGGCGGCACGACCGACGAGCAGAATTTCGCGCTGATCAACCTGCCGTCATTCCAATCCGGGAGCAGCCACGAGTTCGCGGGATTGATCGTGGCGCTGTCGCACGGGACGCAAGCCGCGTTAAAGCACCTGGTGCGCACGCACGGGCTCATCGGCGGCATCCAGCGCGCCCGCCGCGGGACCGCGCTGCTCAAGCGTCGCTTCACCGGGTACGCCACCGAGTGCTTCTACAGCGCTGCGCCCATAGCCTGCGGTCCGTACGCGTCGCGTGTGCGCCTGCGCCCTGCGGCCGGGGACGTGCCTGCGGACGTGTCGGGCGGCTGGGCCGCGGACTTGCGCACGCGCCTGGCGCAGGGCCCCCTGGTGCACGAGCTGCAGCTGCAGTTCTTCACCGATGAGGCGACGACGCCCATAGAGAATGCCGCTGTCGACTGGCCGGAATCGCGGGCGCCGTACGTCACCGTTGCCCGCCTGACCATCCCGCCGCAGGACATCGACGGCGCCGCAGCGCGCGACTTCGCCACCACGGTCGAGGAGTCGAAGTTCGACCCCTGGAACGCGCTGGTGGAGCACCGACCGCTCGGCGACGTCATGCGCGCGCGCAAGGTCGTCTACTACGCGAGTCAGAAGGAACGCGGCGCAGTTTGATGACCGCCACCCAGCTCCCGGTCGGCAAGGGGAAAGCGCAGATGGTGGAGGCGATGTTCAATCGCATCGCGCCGCGCTACGACCTCGTCAACGCCCTCATGACCTTCGGGCTGGATTCGTGGTGGCGGCGGCGCACGGTTCGAGCGCTTGCGCTGCCCAGCCATGCCCGCGTGCTCGACCTCGGCTGCGGCACGGGCGACCTGTGTCGCGAGCTCAGCCGCGGCGGTTACCGGCCGATTGGTGTCGACGTCGCGGCTGAGATGCTCACGCACGCTCGCACTGCCGCGCCGTTGTTTCGCGCCGACGTGCTCGAGCTGCCGTTTCGAGACGGCTCTCTTGATGGCGCCGTCTCGGGATTCGCACTGCGCAACGTCGTCGACATCGCGGCAGTGTTCCGCGAGGCGGCGCGGGTGGTCCGCAGCGGAGGCCGCGTCGCCTTCCTCGAGGTGGCGGTGCCCGGCTCACGGCTGCTGCAGAGCGCGCACTCGCTGTACTTTCGGCGCATCGTCCCGCTCATCGGCGCCGCGCTGTCGGATGGCGCCGCTTACCGGTACCTGCCTGCGTCGACGGCGTACCTCCCCGCGCCGGCCGTGCTGATGGGGATGCTCGGCGACGCGGGCTTCGAGCGGCTGCAACGCCAGACGTTTTCCGCTGAGGTGGCGCAGCTCCTGGTCGGCACGCGCCGGTGAGCGCGGCCCAGCGTGTCGAGACCGGTCCGCGTCAGGAGGCCAACGCGACCGGCCTCTTCGACGTGTACCGGCCCGGCACGGGGTTCGTCATGGTGCAGGCCGGGCACGGAGTCGCCGCCGACGGCGAGAGCCTGAGCATCGACGTCGAACCAGGCCCGAACCAGGTGCAGCGCGCGGCCACCACTGCTCAGACCGCCCTGGGGGACACTGCACACGCCGCAGTTGCGCTGGGCGTACTGCCATTCGAGGGCACGCGAACGGCTCGCCTGCTCGTTCCCGAGCGAGTCCAGCGTCGCCAGCACGCCGTGCCACGGCCCGCACCTCCCGCGCCGGCGCGGCGGGTGGCGCGCATCCGCGCCGACCCCAGGCCGGGCACGTACACATCGCTGGTCGCGGAAGCGCTGCGTCGCATCGACGCCGGCGGCCTCGACAAGGTGGTGCTGTCCCGGACGCTGCTGGTCGAGAGCGACGCCAGGCTTGAACCGCCAGTGCTCGCGCGCCGCCTGCGGGCTGTGGACCCTGAATGTTTCGTCTTCACGGTGTCGCTGCCCGACGGCGCCGGCGACCTCATCGGAGCGAGCCCCGAGCTGCTGCTGCGCCGCCGCGGCGCGGCCGTGTTCAGCGACCCGCTGGCCGGAACGGCCCAGCGCGTCGCGGATCGCAGCGAGGACGCGGCGATCGCTCGCGCACTGCTGGAGACGGTGAAGGAACGACGCGAGCACCGCCTCACGGCCGAGGCCGTCGCAGACGCGCTGGCGCCGTTCTGCGCGGAGCTCGAGGTGGACGAGCAACCATCACTCACGGCGACGGCCACGCTGTGGCATCTGCGCACCGCCATCCGCGGCGTGCTGCTGCCGGGCGCGCCGGACGCGCTCGCGCTCGCGGCTGCGCTGCACCCGACCCCGGCGGTCTGTGGCACGCCGACCGCCGCCGCGCTGGACGTGATCCACGAGCTGGAGGAGTTCGATCGCGGTTTCTATGCTGGGCTGGTGGGCTGGGTGGACGAGAGGGGGGACGGTGAGTGGGCCGTCACGCTGCGCTGCGCGCAGGTGCGCGGACGCACCGCGCTGCTGTATGCGGGCGCCGGCATCGTGGCCGGCTCGGACCCGGATGCCGAGGATCTCGAGACAGACGCCAAGTTCGGCGCCGTGCTGCGCGCGCTCGGAGTCGACCCGGCCGCCGTCTGAGCTCGGCCGCGATCAGGGCAGCGCGGCCACGCTTTGCTCGACCACCCGCGCCACGCGCTCGCGGAGCTCGACTGCGCGCCAGCGGTCGACGGTCACGTGCAGCACCTGCACGCCGCCAGCTCGTGTCGCCACGTTGAAGGCGGGGGCGAAGTCATGCGCGTGCTCGACGCGTGACACGCCCGCCCGGGCGGCGCTCGCAAGCGCGCCCAGGTCGAGCGCATGCGGCGTGCCGAACAGCTCCTCGAACTCGTCGCGGCGCAGGCTTGCCTGGGGCAGCAGCGAGAAGATCCCGCCGCCAGGGTTATCCACGACCACCAGCAGCGCGGCGTGGCCCCGGCCCGCGCTCCACACCAGGCCCGCTGCGTCGTGCAGCAGCGCCAGGTCGCCGATCAGCGCGTAGGTGGGTGCTCCGGACTCGGCGGCGCCGAGCACCGTGGAGACCATGCCGTCGATGCCGCTGACGCCACGATTGGCCAGAACTCGGAGGCCGTCTCGAGGGGCCATGTAGTGGTCGAGGTCGCGCACGGGCATGCTCGACGCCACGACGAGAATGCCACCGGCGGGCACGCGTGCCGCCAGGTCGCGAGCGACCCTGCCCTCGAAGGGCTCGTCCCACGAATCCAGCAGCGCGTCGACAGCAGAACGCGTCGACACGTCCGCCGCTCGCCACGCCTCGTTCCAGGCCGAGGATGGCGTCGCCTTGATGGCTGCCGCAAGGCCTGTGGCGATCGGCGACACATCGGCGTGAGCGATGAAGTCCGCGCGCCGATCCGGAACGGGGTTGAGCTCGTCGGGGTCGATGACCACGAGCCGTCCGGCGTCGCGGACGAGTGCCTGCACGCCCCGCGTGGTGGGAGCCGCGCCGACCTGCAGCACCACATCGGCGCGGTGCCCGTCGCGCCACGACGGGTCTGTGGCGAGCAGTGAGCCTGCCGCAAGCGCGGTCGCACGGCGCAGCCCGGATGCCGGCTCGGCGATGAGCGGCCAGCCCAGAGCTGCCGCCAGAGGCAGCATTTCAGGTGCGGGCGTGCGCAGCGCGCCGGCGATCACCAGGCCGCGCTCGGCTCCGGCGATGTGCCTCGCCAGCGTGGAGACCTCGTGGTCCAGGCGCGACGACCCGCCGCCATCTGCGGCCGGCGCGGACACGGTGTCCGGCGCATCGCCGGTTGCACTCTCGAGCGCGAAGTCGTCCGACCGCGGCAGCAGCGGCTCGCGAAACGGCAGGTTGACGTGCACCGGCCCACCCGGCCGGGCCCGCGCCGCGGCGAGGGCACGAGCGCCGAGCGACCGCCACACCGTCGCATTGTCGGATCGATCCTCGGGCACGCCGGCGTCGATGAACCAGCGCACGAAAGACCCGTACAGGTGCTGCTGGTCGATGGTCTGGTTGGCGCCGACACCGTGAAGCTCGGGGGGCCGGTCGGCGGTGAGGATGACCAGCGGCACGCGAGCCATGAACGCTTCGATCACCGCTGGGAAATGGTTGGCTGCAGCCGTGCCTGAGGTGCAGATCACCGCCACCGGCGCGGCGGTTGCCTTGGCTATGCCCAGCGCGAAGAACGCGGAGGACCGCTCGTCGACGTGCACGTGGACACGAACGCTCGGATGGCGCGCCACCGCAAGTGCCAGCGGTGTCGACCGGGACCCGGGCGTGAGGCAGGCGTGGGACAGACCGCCGCGCGCCAGCTCGTCGACGAGCGCCGACGCGCATGCAAAGGCGAGGTCGCCGTCGCCGGGGGCGCTCATGCCGCGGCGAGGATGGCGGGATCCGGCGTCACCCGCCGTGGCGGCAGGCAGCCGTCCACGGGCAGCAGCGGCTCGGCGGCGATGTCCGACTCGAGCAGCAGTGCGGTGCCGGCACCGTGCGCGAACGGTGCATCCGGCAGCGCCGCCGCGAGGGCGACGACAGCCGCGAGGCCGACCGACGTCTCCAGCGCGCTGGAGGCGATCGCCGGCACGCCAGCTGACTCCGCTGCGCGCAGCGCGGCGCGCACACCCCCGATGCGCTGTGGTTTGAGCACGACGACGTCAGCGGCGGCGAGCTCGCGCAGGCGCGTGGCGTCGTCGACCGTGCGAATGCACGACTCCGCAGCGAGCGGGATCGACGTGCGCCGGCGGAGGCGGGCGAGCTCCTCGAGCGTGGCCACCGGGTCCTCGGCGAGCTCGATGCCGTACGCGCTGAGTCGCTTCAGCTCGCGCTCCGCGGTGTCGGCGTCCCACGAGCCGTTGGCGTCGACGCGGATGCGGGCGAGGCGGCCGCACGCGACGCGCACCGCGGCGACACGGTCCACAGAGTCGCTGTCCCCCACCTTCACCTTGATCGTGGCGCAGCGCGATGCAACGGCCAGCTGGGCGGCGGCGTCGGGCGCCAGGCGGGGCACCAGCGCGTTCACCAGCACCTGGTCCCGTCGCTGCTGAGGAAAGGGCAGCTCGGCTGCCTCGACAGCGGCGCCTTCGGCGGCCGCGCACTCGGCGCCCGACCAGGTCGGCAGCGGCGAACACTCGCCCCAGCCGGCGGCGCCCTCGATGATCCAGCCGTTGCGCTCACGCACGCCCATGACCGGAACCCGCAGGCGCACCGCGAACGCGATTCGTCTCACGACACCAGAAACGCAGTCGTCAGCACCGCGGCGAACGCCAGGTCGAACCGCGACAACCCGATCAGCACCGGGACGAGCGCGCGGCCGCGCTCCGTCTGCGCGGCGCGCAGTGGCCTCAGCGCGATGACGCCGCTCAGCGCGGACAGCGCTGCGACTCGCGGCATGGCCCCGGCGGCCGAACCGACCACGGGCACCAGCAGGGACACGGCGGCGGTCACGATGAGCAGCACACGGCTGCGCCGGTCACCGAGCCGCACCGCCACCGTGCGCTTGCCGGCGTCGCTGTCGGTGGGGATGTCGCGAATGTTGTTCACCATGAGCAGCAGGCACGCGTTCAGCCCCACCGATACGGCTGCCAGCCACGAGGCCGCCGGCACGGTCTGCTGCTGCACGTACGCCGTTCCCGCGGTGGCGACCACGCCGAAGAAGAGGAAGACGGCCACCTCGCCCAGGCCGAGCGATCCGTACGGCGAGGGTCCGCCGGAGTACAGGACGAGGGCGAGGATGGCGGCCGCGCCGATGAGCAGCAACCACACGCTGGTGAGCAGCGCGAGCGAAATCCCCGCGGCAGCCGCAACCAGCACTGCGCAGGCCGCTGCCGCAGCAACGCTTCTCGCGCTCGCCATCCCGGAGGCGACGAGTCGTTGCGGGCCCAGCCGCGCCGGAGTGTCGACGCCGCGGGTGCCGTCGAAGTAGTCGTTGGCGTAGTTGACGGCCACCTGCAGGCCGAGGGCGACGATGAGCGCGAGCACGGTGCGCGGCGACGAGCGTCGGCGGGCGCGCCCCCAGCACCCAGACGCCGAGGCGCCCGGGCGCGCGCGTGGCTCCCGCGATCACGGGCGCTTGGGGAACTTCGCGAACTGCGGCTTGCGTTTCTGCACGTACGCGTCGCGGCCCTCCTGGGCTTCCTCACTCATGTAGAAGAGAAGGGTCGCGTCGCCGGCGAGCTGCTGAACGCCGGCCAGGCCATCGCTGTCGGCGTTGAAGCCTGCCTTGAGGAGACGAAGCGCGAGCGGGCTCATCTCGAGCATGCGCTCGCACACCGCCACGGTCTCGGATTCGAGCCGCTCGACGGGCACCACGCGATTGACCAGACCCCAGCGCAGCGCCGTCTGCGCGTCGTATTCCTCGCAGAGGAACCAGATCTCCTTTGCTCGCTTCAGGCCGACCGTCCGGGCCAGCAGGCCGGAACCGTAGCCGGCGTCGAAGGACCCGACTTTCGGCCCGGTCTGGCCAAAACGTGCGTTCTCGGCGGCGATGGTGAGGTCGCACACCAGGTGCAGCACGTGGCCGCCGCCGATCGCGTAGCCGGCCACCATCGCTACCACGGGCTTGGGCAGGCGGCGGATCTGCACCTGCAGGTCGAGGACGTTCAGCCGCCCGATGCCCTGGGCGTCGCGGTACCCGTCGTCGCCGCGGACGCGCTGGTCACCGCCGGAGCAGAAGGCCAGCGGACCCTCGCCGGTCAGCACGATGACGCCGATCTCCGGGTCGTCGCGCGCCATGTCGAAGGCGCGGGCCAGCTCGAAGAGGGTGGTCGGCCTGAAGGCGTTGCGCACCTCCGGCCGGTTGATGGTGAGCTTGGCGATCCCGCCGGCGGTCTCGTAGCGGATGTCCTCCCAGTCGCCGGCGGGCAGCCACTTCACAGCGGCTCCGATGGTATTCCGTACGCTCGAGGCATGGTCCGCGCGCTTCAATCGACGCTTCGCGATGCCGACCTGGTGGCAGTCCGCCTGCCGCCGGGTCCGCGCTGGATCGCGCTGCTCCGCGCCGCGTGGGATGCCGGTGCAGCGGTGTTCCCGGTGGACGGGCGCCTCGCTCCCGCCGAAGCACGCCGCCTGGTGAGCCGCGCGCGGCCAACCCTGGTCGTCGATGCAGATGGGGTCCGGCGGCGGCCGCGGGGCGTTCCGGCAGCTGCGGGCACCGGGCTGGTCGTGGCCACGTCAGGGACGACCGGCCTGCCCCGCCTTGCCGAGCTGGGCCGGGATTCGATCGAGGCGGTGATCCGCGCCTCGGCGGCCGCGATCGGCGCCGGGTCCGCAGACGAGTGGCTGTGCTGCCTGCCGGTGGCGCACATCGGTGGCGCGCTGGTGCTCCACCGCGCCCTGGTCCTCGGCGCTCCCGTCCGCGTGCGCCGCTCGTTCAGCGTCGCTGCCTTTCGCACCGCCCGCGCCTGCCGGTTCACGTCGCTGGTGCCGACGCAGCTGCACCGGCTGCTCGACGCCGGGTGCGACCTGAGCGGCTTTGCGGCCATCCTGGTGGGCGGAGCTGCGTTGCCCCCTGAGCTCGCATTGCGCGCCGCTGCGGGCGGTGCGCAGCTGGTGCCGACGTACGGCCTGACCGAGTCCTGCGGCGGCGTGGTCTATGCAGGGCGTCCACTCACCGGCGTGGACGTGCACGTGCTTGGTGACGGCGTGAATGCGGCTGCCGGTGAAGGCGAGCTGCTCATCCGGGGGACTGCGCTGATGCGTGGCTACCGCTTCGATGAAGCGGCGAGCGCCGCCGCGTTCCTGCCCGGAGGCTGGCTGCTTACCGGCGACCACGGCGCGATCGCAACGGACGGGACGGTCCGCGTCGACGGTCGCAAGGCGGACGTGATCAACACCGGCGGAGAGAAGGTATGGCCCGCCGAGGTCGAGGCGGCACTCGCCTCACACCGCGGCGTGACGGCCGTGGCCGTCTCCGGCGCTCCCGACGCCGAGTGGGGCGAGCGCGTCGTCGCGCACGTTGTGCCCCGGCGCCGTGGTGCTCCTCCCACGCTCGAGTCACTCCGCGCCCACGTGTCGCAACGGATCGCCGGATACAAGGCTCCGCGCCAGCTGGTCCTGGTGGATACGCTGCCGCGCACGGCGCTCGGCAAGCTGCGTCGCGCGCAGCCGGCACCGCCGGCTCAGAGCAGCGTGTAGCGCGGTCCGTCCCGGGCCGTGCTGCGCGCCGCACGACCGTCGCGCACCAGCTTGTCGAGATGCGCCTGGACGGTGCGCGCCGCGAGGGGATGCAGCGCGGGCGGATACGCGGCGTAGATCTCGGCAACGATGTCCATGGGGGAGCGCTCACCGCGGTCGCGCAGCGCTTCCACGACCTGCTGCTCGCGCTCGAGGCGGTGCGCGATGTACTGGCGGATCAGCGCTTCGCCGTCATCGTCGCGGGGGCCGTGACCCGGATGGACGACCCGCGGGCGCAGCGAGAGGACGCGTTGCAGTGAGGTCATGTAGAGGCTCATGTCCCCGTCGTCGGGATCGATGAACGATGTCATGCCGGTGAGAACGTGGTCACCTGTGTACAGCGCCGCCTCCGCCGCATCGTGGAAACAGAGATGGTCGTGCGCGTGACCGGGCGTGTGCACAGCCACCAGCGAGCAGCCCGAGACGTCGACCTGCTCGCCGTCGCGCAATGGCTGTGCCCCATCGCTGCCGGCGCTGACGTCGAAACACCGCACGCTCGCACCGGTGCGCGCGCTCAGAGCCGCGGCGAGGGGACGATGGTCCGGATGCGAGTGGGTCAGCAGGATGCTCGCGATGCGCGCGCCATGCCGCTCGGCAGCGGTGAGGATCGCTGTCAGGTGTCGCTCGTCGTCCGGCCCGGGGTCGATGCAGAACAGCTCAGAGGCATCGCCCACCAGATAGGTGTTCGTACCCGGCCCCGTGTACACGGAGGGGTTCGGGGCCACGATGACGGTGCTGCGCGTCACTGCGGGCTGCCCGTCTCCGCGAGGTGATCATCCATCGCCCAGCGCACCACCGACTCGATGGTGATCTCGGATGCGTCGATGGGGCTCTCGCCAAGGGCGGCCACCGCTTCGGCCGCCGACCCGTGAGCCGCCACCTTGCGGCACATGATGCGGGTGGGCGGCAGCAGCAGCATGGGCCTCGTCCCCGTCTGCTCGAGCACGTCGCGGGGCCGGAACCAGCCACCGTCGGTGGCCTCGGCGTCATGCATGGATGCTTCCTGCAGGCTGTGCGCGACGGTTGCGAAGAAGCGGGTGTCGAAGCGCCTCGGCTGGCCGGCCGGCGTGACGAAGCGCGCCGAGTACACCAGCAGCTCGGGGGCGAGGAGCAGCGCGTGTGACTGCAACACCGACAGCAGTGACGCCCCGTGGAGCAGGTCGTCGCGTGCGATGGTGAGCCGTGCCACCTCCCTCGCGTTGAAGCCGCTGCCGTCGCCGTTGCGACCGATGAAGACGCCTGCCTCCTCGAAGACCTCGCGGATCGCGGCGACGTGGAACGCAGCGCTGACTGCAGCCGCGTCCTCGCCGTCGATGCCGATGCGACGTGCCGCCTCAGCCGCATCGAACTGCGGCGCGTATCGCAGCAGCAGCTCATCGCTGTCGGCGCTGTCCACCGCGCCACCGGGAAACACGTAGGCGTGCGCGGCGAAGCTGCTCTCCGGCGAGCGGCGCAGCAGCAGCACCTGCGGCCCGGCGTCGTGATCGCGGAGCACGAGCACGGTGCTCGCCGGTATCGGCGGTGCAACGGCTGAGTCGTTCATCGCCGCCTCATAATACCGGCGCAGATGTTCGGACCTGCAGCACAAGGATGAGCGATGCCGCAAGCAAAAGAAACGATCGAGGAGATGCGGCCGCAGGCTCAGCGGATGCGTGAAGCCGTACCTGATGTCTGGCGCGCCTATGCGGATATGCACCGCGCCGCCCTCAGTGACGGCGCCCTGCCGGCAAAGGTCAAGGAGATGATCGCGCTGGCCATCGCCGTCACGCGTGAATGCGACGGCTGCATCGCGGTGCATGCGCGCGGTGCCGCGCGGCGCGGCGCAACGGCGGCGGAGGTCGCCGAGGCGTTGGGCGTGGCCGTGCTCATGAATGGTGGACCGGCGACGGTGTGGGGGCCGCGCGCGCTGGACGCGTTCATGGAGTTTGCCGCCCCGGACGGTGCGTGATGTCCCGCTACCGGCGTCGCTCGCTTGGCGACGCGTTCGGCTACCTGCCCGGTGAGCAGCCGGCGGACGCCGATGGCTGGCTCAAGCTGAACACCAACGAGTCACCGCTGCCGCCGTCGCCTCGCGTTGCCGAGGCGGTGGCCGGCGCCGCTGCGGCGCTGTCGAGATATCCCAGTCCGCATGCGGAGCCGCTGCGCAGCCTGCTGGCCGAGCGGCACGGGGTCGCTGCTGAGCAGGTGTTCGTCGCCAACGGCGCCGACCAGGTGCTCGACTGCTGCTACCGCGCGTACGCCGAGCCCGGTGACGCGGTGGTGCATGCCACGCCCACGTACTCGCTCTTTCCCGTGCTGGCACAAGTCTTCTCGGTGCGTGACGTGGCCGTGCCGCTGCGGCCCGACGGGGCCCTGAGAACGGGCTTTGCCGCAGAAGACGCGCCGCTGCGCTTCGTGGTCAATCCCAACTCACCGACCGGGCAGTGGGTCGCTCCCCAGGAGCTCGAGGGACAACTCGAGGGTGCCGCAGGAGTGGTCGTCATCGATGAGGCGTACGCGGACTTCGCACCAGCCTCAGCGCTCTCCCGGCTGCGCCACCACGCGAACTGGGTCGTCGTGCGCACGCTGTCCAAGTCGTACGCCTTGGCCGGGCTGCGCGTCGGATACGCGGTGGCCGCACGCGACCTGATCAGCGACCTCGACAGCGTCAAGGACTCGTATCCGGTCGACCGCTGCGCCATCGCCGGCGCCGTGGCCGCCATCGAGGATGAAGGGCATCACGCGCGGATCGTCGAAACCGTGCGGCGCGAGCGCGCCCGCCTGCACGACGCGCTGACGGAGCTGGGCTGGGACGTGCTGCCCTCGCAGGCCAACTTCGTGTTCGCCCAACCGCCGCCGCCGCAGTCCGCGGTCGAGGTGGCGGCACGCCTGCGCGAGGCGCGCATCCTCGTCCGCCACTTCGATGCCCCGGGGATCGACGCGCGGTTGCGCATCACGGTCGGTGACAGTGCGGCCACCGACAGGCTGCTCGAAGCCGTCGGCGACCAGGCAACCGGATGAGCGCCGACCTGACGCTGGCGCATCAGCTGGCGGATATTGCGGATGCGATCACGGCGAAGCGCTTCCGCGCGCGTGACCTGCGCGTCGAGTCCAAGCCGGACAGCACGCCGGTCACGGATGCCGACCGCAGCACTGAAGAGGCACTGCGCGACGAGCTCCGTGTGCGCCGCCCGGAACACGCCATGGTGGGGGAGGAGTTCGGCGCCGAGGGAGAGGCGGAGTGGCGGTGGCTCATCGATCCCATCGACGGCACGAAGAATTACGCGCGTGGCGTGCCCGTCTGGGCCACGCTCATTGCGCTGCAGCACGGGACACGGACCGAGTGTGGCGTTGTCTCGGCGCCGGCGCTGGGCAGGCGCTGGTGGGCGGCGCGTGGCGAGGGCGCGCACTGCAACGACGGGGCGCTGCGTGTCTCAAGGGTCACCGTGCTCGGTGAGGCCCACGTCTCGTGCACCGATATCCGGGACTTCGCGCTGCGCGGAAGCGGACGCGCCTTCGCCGAGCTGACCTCGCGCTGCCGCTACGTCCGCGCCTTCGGCGACTTCTGGTCGCACATGCTCGTCGCAGAAGGCGCGCTCGACATCGGCATCGAACCCGTGGTCAACCCGTGGGACATCGCCGCCGCGCAGGTGATCGTCGAGGAGGCTGGAGGCCGCTTCAGCGACTTCAGCGGGCGCTCTCGGATCGACTCGGGCAACGTGATCAGCAGCAACGGCCTGCTGCACGGGGCCGTGCTTGACCTGATACAGCAGACGACGGAGTGACCTCCGCGCGGCGAGCCCGCGGCGCGCCATCTGCCAATCTCGCGCTGGTCGGGGCAACGCTGGCCGTGTCGTGCTCGGCAGTGCTCATCCGGATCGCGGGCGACGATCCCGCCACCGTTGTGTGGCTGCGCATGGCCATGGCCACCGTCCTGCTGGCTCCGTTCGTGTGGCGCGACGTCCGCCGCGGCGTGGTTGCGCACGGCGCCAGGCAGCTGTCACTGGTCGGGGTCAGCGGCCTGCTGCTTGCCGCTCACTTCCTGCTCTGGACGGCGTCGCTGCGCTACACATCCATCGCGGCGAGCGTACTGCTCGTGTCTCTGCATCCGGTGATGGTCTCGCCGCTGGGCAGGCGGCTGTTCGGCGAACGCACCACGGCGGGCATCCTGCTGGGCATGGGTCTCGCCCTGGGTGGGACGGTGGTCACGTGTGTCGCCGACCTGCGCTTCAGCACCACCGCGCTTGCCGGGGACCTGCTCGCGCTCGGAGGCGCGGCCAGCCTGGCCGGTTACCTCGTCATCGGCCGCGGTGTGCGCAGCACGCTCGGCGTGGCCGGATATTCGGGCTCGGTCTATGCGATCGTCGCGGTGGTGGCGGCGGCCACGTCGGTTGCGGGAGGCGTGGCGCACATGCCGGGAGCGCGCGTGACACTGGTGTGCCTCGCCCTGGCCGCGGTGTGCACCATCGGGGGCCACACCGTGTACAACTGGGCGCTGCGCCACGTGCAGGCGCTCAAGGTCTCGATCGCCTTTCTCGGCGAACCACCATTGGCAGCGCTGCTCGCCGCGGCGGTGTTCCAGTCGATTCCGTCACTGACGACCGTCGCCGGCGGCGTGCTGATACTCGCGGGCCTCGCCATCACGATGCGCCGTCCGTCGGGAATTGCAACTACAACCCTAGAATCCGTGCAATGAGTTCCACCGGCAGGATGGACGCGCCCGCGCTCGGGCTTGGCTCGCGCGGCAGGGCCGGGGGGTTCTCGGACTGGCTGGTGGGCGCGGCAGCGCGGCGCAGACGGCTGACTGAGACGTTCGTGCAGACCTTCGAGGTGTGGGGCTACGGCTACATCGCCACGCCTCTGGTCGAGCCGCTGGCCACGGTGGCGGCGGGCGTCGGACCGGCCAGGCAGGCGCAGCTCTTCCGCTTCATGGACGCCGATGGCGACATGCTCGCTCTTGTCGGTGAGCGCACCGTCAGCGTTGCACGCGTGGTTGCGACACAGTTGCAGCGCGGCCCATTTCCACTGCGCCTCGGCTACGCAGGGCCGGTGCTGCGCAACCAGGCGTTGCACGGTGGACGCCGCCGCGAGTCGCTGCAGGCGGGCTGCGAGCTGATCGGCCACAGCGGGCTCGCCGCCGACGCCGAGTGCATCGCGCTCGCGGCGACCGCGCTCGACAAGGCCGGCATGCGCGATGTCCAGGTGGATGTCGGCCACGCGGACTTCGTTCCCGGTCTGCTCGACTCGGCAGGCGTCGACGCGCACCTGCAGCGCGATGTGCTCGGCGCCCTGGAACGGCGTGACCTGGTGGCCGTGGAGACCGCGCTTCAGGCCACCGAGATGGCCGAGGCGGAACGGAGGTTGCTGCTGGCGTTTCCTGCGCTGCGTGGAGGCCGTGAAATCCTGGACACCGCCATGCAGGACGTACGTGGCGAGCGCCCCCGGCGCGCGCTGCAGGACCTGGCGGCGCTATGGGACCTGCTCGATGCGCACGGCATCACCGATCGCGTGCACCTCGACCTCGGCGCGGTGCGCGACTGGGATTACTACACGGGGCCGACGTTCGAAGTGTTCAGCGAGGACTCCGGGTTTCCGCTGGGCAGCGGCGGACGGTATGACGGCCTGCTGGAGCGCTTCGGGCTGCCCGAGCCGGCAACCGGGTTCGTGCTGCACGTCGACCGCTGCCTCGACACGCTGACGCGCCGCACCGGCGACGTGCTGGTCGTCGCGCCGGTTCAGGTCACATGGGCTGCTGGGGCGCATCGCGCAGCGCTCGAGCTTGCGCGCGGGTTGCACGTCGCCGGCCTTGCGTGCACCTGCGGCCTCGCACCCGGCAGCGGGCTCGACGGCGACCGCTCCGTGTACGTCGACACCAAGCGGGTGCGCTGGACGATCGACGGTCGCGCCGGGGACGGCGATCGTGGCGCAGCCCTGGCAGCGGTGCTCCAAGCCCTGCGCCCGCGGCGATGAGCGCGTTGCGCGTTGCGCTACCGGGCGGCATTCTGCTCGATGGCGCGTGCGACCTGCTCGCCGCGGCTGGTATCGCCCGGCTGGATGCGCGCCGCTTCGACAGCGAGCTGCGCGTCGCGGACTCCGGCCATGCCTTTGTGAAGGTGCGACCGACGGACATCCCTGTGTATGTCGAGATGGGTGCGTGCGACTGCGGGATCGTCGGCAAGGACGTGCTCTGGGAGACACGCCGCGAGTGCTACGAGCTGGTCGACCTGCGATTCGGGGAATGCAGGCTTGTTCTCGCGGCCCCACGCGGCTCGCCGCTGGTCGACGGCAAATGGACGGGGACACTGCGCGTCGCCACCAAGTACCCGCATGCGGCAGCGCGGTTCTTCGACGAGGTCGGCACAACCGTCGAGCTGATCAGGCTGCACGGATCGGTGGAGCTGGCGCCGGCGACCCGCCTGGCGGATGCGGTCCTCGACATCACCGCCACCGGCCGCACGCTCGCCGCCAACGACCTGATCGAGGTGGCCGAGGCGGGCGTGTCGACGGCGCGGCTCATCGCCAACGTCGCGGCCCTCAAGACGCGGAGCGACGACGTCAACATGGTCGCAGCGGCGTTGCGTCGCGCCGCAGCGACGCGTGCCGTCCAGGGTGCCGCGTGACCATCGCGCTGCGCCGCCTGGACACGGACGCGTTCAGAGGCCTCATCAAGGAGCGTGATCGCGGTGGATTCGCGCAGCCGCAGCTCGACGACGCGGCAGCGGCGCGCCTCACCGAGCTGTTCGGGGAGCGTGTCACGGTCGTCGACGCCGTTCGGCGCATCGTCGCCGACGTGCGCGACCGCGGTGACGGCGCGGTGCGAGAGTGGACCGCCCGGCTGGATGGCGTCGACGTCGCCGACACCCGGCTGCCGCGCGCCCATCTGCGCGAGTCGTTCGAGAACCTGGAGCCTGGCCTGCGCAACAGCCTCGTGGCGGCCGCGCAGCGCATCCGCGAGTTCCACGAGCACCAGCGAGATACGGGCAATCGTGGCACGAACAGCGCCTACCTGCGCCCCGAGCCGCTGCGCCGGGCCGGCTGCTACGTGCCCGGCGGCAGGGCCGCGTATCCGAGCACGCTGCTGATGTCGGTGATCCCTGCCCAGGTCGCCGGTGTGGCCTCGATTGCGGTGTGCAGCCCGCCGGCTCCGAGCACGGCGGTGCACCCGCTGGTGTCCGCGGCGGCGGAGCTGCTCGGCGTGCGCGAGCTGCACGCGATCGGCGGCGCGCAGGCCATCGCGGCGCTGGCCTACGGCACGGAGAGCGTCGCGCGGGTGGACAAGGTGGTCGGTCCGGGGAACGCCTTCGTCACCCTGGCCAAGCGCGAGGTGTTCGGCGCCGTGGGCATCGACCAGCTGGCGGGACCGACCGAGATCCTGGTCATAGCGTCCACCGGCGCAGACGCCGACCTCATCGCGGCCGACCTCGTTTCCCAGCTGGAGCACGACCCCCTGGCCTGGGCGATCTGTCTCACCGATGACGCGCGCGTGGCGGCAGCCGTCGGCGAAGGCTTCGCAGTCGCTGCAGAGGCCGCCGCGCGCAGCGACGTCATCAGCGCTGCAGCCGGGGCTCACGCGGTGGTCGTGACGTGCGCGTCGCTCGAAGACGCGCTGGAGCTGAGCAACGGCTTCGCGCCCGAGCACCTCTCGCTTCAGGGTGCTGCCGCGGAAGCGCTGCGCGATTCGCCGAGCACCGCCGGTGCCGTCTTCGTCGGCGCCTTCTCGCCGGTGTCGATCGGCGACTACATCGCCGGGCCCAATCACACGCTCCCGACACAGGGCGCGGCCCGCTACCGCGGCCCCCTCTCCGTGCAGGACTTCGTGCGTTGGCCGAGCGTCGTCCAGCTCGACGCCGCGGAGTTCGAGCTGCTCGCGCCCGTAGCCGGGGCGCTCGCGGACGCCGAGGGCCTGCACGCCCACGGCACCGCGATACGGGCTCGCCTGCGCGCGCCCGAGGTGAGCGGATGACCGAGGCGCGTCGCGCGGCAGCCCGTCGCCAGACCAAGGAGACACGCATCGCCGTCGAGGTCCTCGTGGACGGCTCCGGCGCAGCCACGATCTCGGTGCCGCTGCCGTTCTTCGGCCACATGCTCGAGACGTTCACCAGGTACAGCGGCATGGACGTGCGGTTGGAGGGAGACGGCGACGTCGCCGTCGACGCCCACCATCTCGTGGAGGACTGCGGCCTGGTGCTCGGAGCCGCGGTCAGCGACGCACTGGGGGTGCGCGACGGCATCCATCGCTTCGGGCACGCGTACGCGCCGCTGGACGAGGCGCTGGTGCGCTGCGCGATCGACTACGGGCGACGTCCGCACGTCGTGTACGCGATGCGCGAGCTGCGCGGCCGCATCAACGACTTCGACGTCGAGGTGCTGGGCGAGTTCGTCAAGGGGTACGCGCAGACCGCGGGCGCGACCATCCATGTCGACTACGTGCGCGGCGACAACCCGCATCACATCGCCGAGGCGGCATTCAAGGCGCTGGGGCTGGCCACCCGCACCGCCTTCACCGTGACGGGCAGCGGCGCGCCGTCGACCAAGGGGACGCTGTGAACCCTCGCGTCGGTGTGTGCGACTACGGCGTGGGCAACCTGCGCAGCGTCGAGCGCGCGCTGCTGCGGGCGGGCGCTGATGCGGTGATCAGCGACAGCGCCGAGGACATCGCGGCGTGCGCCGGCGTGGTGCTGCCCGGGGTGGGAGCGTTCGCCGGTGCGGTCAGCACGCTGCGACGCGCGGGGCTCGCCGAGGCTGTGCGCTTCCTCGCCTCGGCGGGGCGACCGGTGCTCGGCGTGTGCCTCGGCTACCAGATGCTGTTCGAGCACAGCGACGAGGGCGAGGGCGCTGACGGCCTCGGCCTGCTGCAGGGCTCGGTGTCACGCCTCGCCGCCAAGGGGCTGAAGATCCCCCACATGGGCTGGAACCGGCTGCGCCTGGTCAACGGCTCGCCGCTGCTCGCCGGCGTCGCCGATGGATCGTTCGTGTACTTCGTGCACTCGTACGCTGCGCATGCGGTACCCGAGGAGGTGATCGCGTACACCGACTACGGCGGTGAGCTGGCCGCCGCGGCGCGGCGCGGCAACGTGATGGGCACGCAGTTTCATCCCGAGAAGAGTGGGGCGTCCGGCCTGCGTGTGTATGCCAACCTCGTCGCCCTCTGCGCTGCCTGACCGTGCACGTCATCCCCGCCATCGATGTCCGCGCAGGCCGGTGCGTGCGCCTGCGCCAGGGCGATTTCGCGCGCGAGACGGTGCACGCGGACGACCCCGTGGTCGTGGCCGAGCGGTTCATCGACGCGGGCGCTTCCCGCCTGCACGTCGTCGACCTGGATTCGGCGCGTGGGATGCCCGTGACGGAGAGCACCGACGCGGTGACCAGGGTTGTCCGCGCCATCGCGGCGCGCGGTTGCGCAGCGCAGGTCGGCGGTGGCGTGCGCAACGTGGAGACGGCACGCCACTGGACCGAGCTGGGCGCGGACAGCGTGATCATCGGCAGCGTCGCCGCGCGCGATTGGTCGATCGCGCTGGACATATGCCACGCCGTGCAGGGCCGTGTGCTGCTCGGCCTCGATGTCCACGCGGACGTGGCTCGCATCGAGGGATGGACGCGCGACGGCGCCGCGATGACCGAGCTCCTGCGCGCCTGGCGCGGCTGGCCGGCTCGCGCGCTCGTCTACACGGACACGGCACGCGACGGCATGCTCCAGGGCCCCAACCTCGCCGGTCTGCGCACCTGCATGGACACCTTTGGCGGAGACGTGTACGTGAGCGGCGGCATCAGCAGCCTGGAAGACCTGGCCGCATGCCGCGCCAGCGGAGCAGCGGGCGTGATCGTCGGCCGCGCGCTGTACGAGGGCGCCATCGACCTGCCCGCAGCGTTACGCGCCTTCCCCGCCCCGGTGTGATGTCCCTCGCCAAGCGGGTGATCCCCTGCCTCGATGTCGACTCCGGGCGTGTGGTCAAGGGTGTCAACTTCGAGAAGCTGCGCTACGCCGGCGACCCGGCTGAGCTCGCCGAGCGGTACGACGCCGACAGCGCCGACGAGCTGGTGTTCCTCGACATCACCGCCTCCAGCGAGCGTAGATCGATACTGCTCGACGCGGTACGCCGAGCCGCCGACAGCGTCTTCATCCCGCTGACCGTGGGCGGCGGGCTGCGAACCCTGGCCGACGTCGATGCGCTGCTGCGCGCGGGCGCCGACAAGGTGTCGCTCAACACCGCCGCGGTCGAGCGCCCGGGGCTCATCGGCGAGGCAGCCGAGCGCTTCGGGGAGCAGTGCGTGGTCGTCGCCATCGACGCCCGGCGCAACGGTGAGGGCTACGTCGTGTACACCCACGGCGGGCGCACCGCCACGGCGCGCGACGCCGTCGAGTGGGCCCGCGAGGCGACCGAACGCGGCGCCGGTGAGATCCTGCTCACATCCATGGACCGCGACGGCACCGGCCGGGGCTACGAGCTCGAGCTAACGCGCGCGGTCACGGCCGCGGTACCCACACCGGTCATCGCCAGCGGCGGCGCCGGCAGTCCCGAGCACCTGCGTGAGGTTCTCGCCGAGGGCGGAGCCGACGCAGCCCTGGCCGCGTCCATCTTCCATTACGACGCGTATCCGGTCCCGGTGGTGAAGGCATACCTCCGCGAGCACGGCGTCGACGTGCGGCCGTGACCGGCACGCCTGAGCCGAGCTTCGACGCTAACGGGCTGGTCCCCGCCGTCGTCCAGGACGCCGCAACAGGCGAGGTGCTCATGGTCGCGCACATGAATCGCGAGGCGTGGCAGGCGACGCTGCAGAACCGCCGGGCGACCTTCTACAGCCGGTCGCGAGACGAGCTCTGGGAGAAGGGCGCGACCAGCGGGAATGTGATGGCGGTGACCGACGTGCTGCTCGACTGCGACTCCGACGCAGTGCTGCTCCGGGTGAACCCGGCCGGGCCGGCCTGTCACACGGGCGCGCGTTCCTGCTTCTTCAACCGCGCGACGTAGCGCCTCAGGGTCAGACGCGGGCACCGGCGCAGCGCGAGCAGAGCCCGTAGAAGTCGAGGGTAGCGTGGTGCACGGTGAAGCCGTGCTGTGCTTCGAGCCCGCGCGTCAGCGATGCGATGGCCGCCTCGTCGATCTCGAACGACGTGTCGCAGGATGTGCACACCAGGTGGTGATGGTGGTCGCTCGAGCACGCCGCGTACGCGTACACGTGGCCGGGACGCTCGAATCGCTGCGCCAGGCCGGCATCGACGAGCGAGTCGAGCGTGCGAAAGACGGTGGCGCGGCCGAGCAGCGGATGGTCTTCGCGCAGCAGCTCGAAGAGCTCCGGCGCGGTGACGGTGTGGCGGGTGCGGCGCAGCGCCTCGAGGACGAGCAGGCGCTGCGCAGTGGGCCTGCGCCCGCGCGCCGCCAGCCGCTCGCTGAGGTCGCGCACCGCCGGACGGGTGCTTCGCGCCGCCGTCATGCCGCCTCCAAGTCCGCGGCGCCGCCCCGCCGTCCACGGGTCCGCAGCGCCTGCACGCCGCGCACGGCGAGGTACGTGGTGAACGCGATGGTGGTGATGAAGAAGCTCACCGGTGGCGGCGCGTAGTACGCGACGGTCAGCCCCAGCCAGGTGAAGAGCACGCCGAGTCCCGCCGCACAGGCCATGACCAATGGCGGCCGCACGGTGAAGCGCTCGGCGATGGCCGCCGGGGTGACCAGCAGCGCGAAGACGAGCAGCACGCCGACCACCTGCACCGCTTCCGACACCGCCAGGGCGAGCAGCAGCATGAAGCCCACGCTGAGCGCTCGCACCGGCACTCCGCGTGCCGCCGCCACCTCGTCGTCGAGCGAGGCGAACAGGAGTGGCCGGTAGATGGCCGCCAGCGCGGCCAGGGTGATCACGCCGGCCGCGAGCGTCACCAACACGTCGATGGTGCTGATGCCCACGATGTCGCCGAAGAGGATCGCGTACGCCTGCGTCGCGTAGCCACGGTAGAGGGAGAGAAAGAGCACGCCCAACCCCAGCATGAAGGCGAGCACGATGCCGATGACCACGTCGCGGCCGCGCAGCCGCGCGCCCAGCGCGCCCATCACCGCACCGCCACCCATGGTGAAGAGCAGCAGCCCGGCGATCGGGCTGACGCCGGCGGCGACTGCACCGCTGGCCCCGGCAAATCCGACGTGCGACAGGGCGTGCCCGGCGAAGGCCAGCGCGCGCAGCACAACGAAGTAACCGACCAGTCCCGCCACCACCGCGACGATGGTGCCCGCGATGAAGGCGTTGCGCATGAACTCGTAGTCGAACATCTGCGCGATGTCGCGCACGATGTTCCAGGACACATCGGAGCCCGGCGCTGTGAGCAGCGACTCAGTGCTCATGCGCGTGCGCCGCCTCCTGCTCGAGCCCCACGACGAAGACGTGGCCGTGCCTGTCGCGCAGCACCTCGACCTGCGCGCCGTAGACGGCTGACAGCGTCTCGGTGGTCACCACCTCTGCCGGTGTGCCCGCCACCACTGAGCCCTGGGCGATGTAGACAAGCTGGTCGACCACGCCGAGGATCGGGTTGACGTCGTGCGTCACCATCAGCGTCGCCACATCGCGTTCGCGCACGATGCTGGCGACCAGGTGGGCGATGGCGACCTGGTTGCGCACGTCGAGGCTTGCCAGCGGCTCGTCGAGCAGCAGCACGCGAGGTTCGCCGGCGAGCGCCTGGGCGAGCAGAAGCCGCTGCTGCTCGCCGCCGGAGAGACGGCCGATGGGGCGGTCGGCGAACGGCGTGGCGCGCACGGCGTCGAGGGCGCGGGCCAGCTCGCGGTCGTGCACGTGCCGGCCGCGAGGCAGCCGGAAGCCCCAGCGATGGCCGTCGATGCCCAGCGCCACCAGATCGCACCCGCGCACCGGCGTGTCCGGGTCGAGCGCACGCCGCTGCGGCACGTACCCGATCTGCGGCAGGCCGCGGCGCGGGACCTGGCCGAGGATGCGCACGGCGCCGGCGCTGGGCCGGACGATGCCGAGGAGCACCTTCAGCAGCGTCGACTTGCCGGCTCCGTTGGGTCCGACGATGGCCGTGAAGCTGCCCGGACGCACCGCGAACGTCGCGTCACGCCAGACGGTGCGGCCGCCCATTGCCACCGAGACGCGCTCGAGCGCCACCACCGGCGTGGGCCCGCGCTCGCCGGCGGGCACGCGCAGCTCAGCCGAGAGCACGTTCCAGCCGCGTGAGCTGCGCGACCTGCCAGCTCTGGAACGTTGCCGTGGGTGGCTGCAGTGACTCGGAGATGCCCACGACTGGTATGCCCGTGCGGAGCGCCAGGGCGACGAGGTTGGTGGTCACCGCCGTCACCGTCTGTGTGTTGTAGACGAGCAGCACGACGTCGCGATGCTGCAGCTGCTCATGGAACTCGACAACGGACCGCGCCGGCGGCTCGTTGCCCTCGGCCACGGCTTGCATGAACTCGGGGGGTGTGATGACGTCGAGGCGCAGCGCAGCGGCCAGGTAGACGAAGACGTCCTCGGTGGCGGCGACCTTGCCGTCGCGGAAGCGCTGCGCGATGCGCGCAACGGCGTCGCGATACGGGTGCAGGGTGGCGAGGAATGTGCCGTGGAGCGTGGAGAATGCCGGGCCGTGCGCGGGGTCGATGCGCCGGTAGTCGGCGCTGATCCGATCCACGACACGGGCGACGAAGTCCGGGCTGTACCAGAAATGTGGGTTGTCGCCGGACTTCCTGCCGAGCAGCGCACCGATATCGAGGACGGTGCGCGACACCGTGGCGTTCGCGTCGACGAGCCGCTGTCCCCAGCTGTCGTATCCCGCGCCGTCGAGGATCACGTAGTCCGCAGTCGCCACGGCGCGCGCGTCGGCTGTGGTGCTCGAATACTCATGCGGGTCTGCGCCCGGGTCGGTGACGATGCTGGTGACCGAGACGTGCTCGCCGCCGAGCTGCGCGGCGATGCTCCCCCACACGTTCTCGGCGGCCACGACGCGGATCTGCCGGCCGGATACCGAGGCGTCTGCTGCGGGCGCCGCGCACCCGGCGAGGAGCAGCGCCGCTGCGACCAGCGCCGCCGCGCGTGCCCGCGGCAGGGAACGGCCGCGACTCATGGGAGTGAGTATACGTTGATCCTCAGTATCAGCGCCCCGCACCCGCGCCGGCCTCGAGGCCCGCGCCTATAGTCCGCCGTGATCGTGAACCTCCCTGACCGCCGTGCTCGGTTCGCGCTGATCCTGGCCGGCGCTGCCTCGCTGCTGGCGTCGGCGTGCGCGGGCGGTGCTGCCGCGCCGGCGCTGCGCATCGGCGCGATCTTCCCGCTGTCCGGCAGCGCGGAGGCGGGCGCGGCCGAGGAGTTCGCGGGCGCGCGCCTCGCGGCCGACATGGTCAACGCCGGCGGCGGCGTCGCGGGCCGGCGTGTCGCCTTCGACGTCCGCGATGCGGAGACAGCCGCCTCTGTGCAGACCGCAGCCGACAGCCTGCACCGTGACGGAGTTGCGGCCGTGGTTGGCGCATACTCGTCGCAGCTCTCCATCCCAGCCGCGGCGGCGGTCGCGCATGACGGGATGGTCTACTGGGAGAGCGGCGCCGTCGCCGACCAGGTGACCGGGCAGGGTTCGCCGCTGGTGTTCCGTGTCGGCGCCGACGGAGCGGACCTGGGCGGCAACTCCGGGCAGTTCGTGACGCGTGTGCTCGCGCCGCGACTGCACCGCGAGCCGTCCGACCTGAGCGCCTACCTGGTCACGGCCCTCGACGACTACGGGAGGTCGGTGGCCGACGGCGTGCGCACCGCGCTCTCGGCCGGCGGCGTGCGGATCGACGGCGAGTCGCGGTACGACCCGTTCAACCCGATCTGGGCGCCGGTGCTCGGCGCCATCGCACAGAACCATCCGGACCTGCTGGTGCTTTCGTCGCACATCCCTGACGGCATCGCGTTCCGTCGCGCATTCCTGGCCGCGCACCTGCATGTCGACGCCTTCATCGGGACCACGATGGCGCAGTGCAGGTCGGATTTCGGTGACGCGCTGGGCGCGGACGCCGTCGGCGTGTTCGCCTCGGACCGGCCGGAAGGCGGGTTCAACGCCGGAGCGCTCGGGCCCGCGGCACGCAGCCTCTACGACCGCTTCGCCGCCGCCTGGCACGACCGCAGTGGCGAGGCGCCTGGCGAGGAGGCGCTGAGCGGCTTCACCTCGACGTGGGTGCTGCTGCACGACGTGCTGCCGCACGCGCACGGCGTGAACGCCGGCGCGATCGCCGCGGCCGCGCGCGGCCTGGACATGCCCTACGGCACGCTGCCCAACGGCGGCGGCGTGCGCTTCGGGAGTGCGGGCGACCGGTTCGGCCAGAACGAACGAGCGATCGCGGTGGTGTGGCAGTGGCAGGCGATCCGCCATTCGGTGGTCGTCTACCCGCCGGCGTACGCAACCGGCACGGTCAAGCTCGTCCCGCTGCCTGCGTGATCGTTCAGCTGGCCGTTGACAGCCTTGCAGCTGCGTCCCTGTACGCGCTGGTCGCGCTCGCCGTGTCCCTTGCCTTCAGCGGCAGCGGCACCGTGCATCTCGCCATCGGGCAGGTGGCCATGGCGGGCGGGCTCACGGCGTCGGCACTGGTCACCGCGGGCGTGCCGATCGTCTTTGCCGCGCTCGGCGGACTGGCCGTCGCCGCCGTGTTGAGCGGTGTCGCGGAACGCGGTCTGATCGCCCCTGCGCTGGGCCGGCCGGTGCTTGGCGCCGTGCTGCTGGTGGCGATGGCCGTCGTGCTCCGCGAGGTGCTGCAGGGAATCTTCACGCGGCCCGCGTACGCATTTCCGTCGGCGGCAGGAACCATGCACGTTCTCGGCGGCGTCATCCACACCGCCGACCTGGTGACCATCGCGGTCGTGGCGGTGACGGCGCTGCTCGCTGCTGCGCTGCTGCGCTCATCGACGATCGGCGCTGCTTTGCGCGTCACCGCCGCCGCACCGGCGGCAGCCGAGCGCATCGGTGTCGACACGGCGCGGGTCCGCGTCGCCGCCTTCGCAGCCGGCGGCACCCTGGCGGCGATAGCGGTGCTGCTCGGGGTCGGGCGTTTTCCCCTGACCGCCGGCGGTGGGGTGGTGCTGGCCCTGCGCGGCATCGCTGCAGCGGCCGCGGGTGGGATGCGGTCGCCGGGCCGTGTTGTCGCCGCTGCCGCGGTCATCGCCGCGGCCGAGGTGGTGGGCGGCTTCTATCTCGGTGGAGGCGGCGAGTTCCTCAGCGACGCGGTGGCGGTGCTGCTCATCGCCGCAGCCTGGCGCCGCTGATGCGCTCGCTGCCGCGGCCGGCCGTGCGCGTGCTCCTCCTCGGCGCGGGCGCGGTCCTCGCGGCGATCGTGTATCCGCAGGTGGCGTCGAGGCCCAACCTCGACCAGGCCGCCATCGCGCTCAGCCTGGCCGGGCCCGCCGCCGGCACCGCGCTGGCGGCGGCCGCAGGCCGGCCCCTGCTCGCCGGCGCCGCGCTTTCAGGCGTGGCCGCATACGTCAGTGGACTCCTGGCCACGCACGGTGTCGCCGTCCCGGTCAGCGTCCTGGCGGGCACCGGAGCCGCCACGGCCGGCGGGGCGCTGTGCGCGGTGGTCGGCTGGCGGCTGGAGGGTCCGGCGTTCCTGGTGGCCACCTTGCTGCTCGCGCTCGCCGGCGGAGCGGCGGTGCAAGCGCTGCCCGACCTGACCCGCGCCGAGGCCGGTCTGACGGTGCCCTCGTTTGCCATCCCGCTCAGCAAGACCCGCGCCGCGGTGTTCACCCCGGCCGGGGATTTCCACCTGCTCCTTGGTGTGGCGGCCGCCGTCACCGCGATCGCCGCGGTCCTCATCGCGATCGGTCCGGGGGCCCGCTGGCGTGCCATCGGCAGCGACCGTCAGCGTGCCGCCGACCTCGGCATCCGGCCCTTCGCCGGCGAGCTGGCCACGCTGGCCATCACGGGCGCGATGGCCGGTGTCTGCGGGGCGCTTGCGGCGCACGTCGCCCGCGTCGCCACCCCTGCGTTCTTCGCGCCGGACGTGGCCGCCCTCGCCCTGCTGGCCGCACTCGCGGCGGGCCGCGATCCGCTGTATGCCGCGCTGGTGGCGGCGGGCACCGGGCTCGTCGGTACGGTGATCCTGCCCGCCGCCCGGTGGCAGGGCCCTCCGGACGCCATGTCCCTCGCTCTCGGCGTGCTGGCGGTGGCCACGCTCTTCAGCCTCCTGCCCTCACGCGTCGAGGCGCGCGAGCCGGCCGAGCCGGAGATTGACGCGTCGTCGGAGTGGCCGCTCGCCGAGCTGCACCTGGGCGGCGCGCTCATGCGAGTGCCGGCCATCAGCCTGCGGGCGCGCGATGGAACGGTGCTCGTCGACGCGCCCGCGTTCGAGGTGCGCGCCGGGACCGTTCACGCGCTGGTCGGCCCCAACGGCGCGGGCAAGACGACGCTGCTCCGCGCCATCGCTCAGCGGGGAGGGCGTCGCGGCAGCGGCGTCGAGGCCGTGGGCGCGGACGGCGCCCTCGCTCGGGTGATCCTGCTGCCCCAGGAGGGGGGCGGTTTCGCGTCGTGCACGGTCAGCGAGACGCTCGAGCTGGCCGCGCTCCGGAACCGCTCGCGCGCGGCTGCCGGGCCGCTGGCCACGGCGTGGCGTCGCCGCCTCGGCCTCGAGGGGCGGGCGAACAGCCTGTGTGCCGACCTGTCCACGGGCCAGCGGCGCCTGCTCGACCTGGCTCGGGTGCTGCTGGCCGGTCCCCGCGTGCTGCTCTGCGACGAGCCGCTCGCCGGCCTCGATGACAATCACCGCGCGGCGGCGCGTGAATGCTTGCGCGCGGCTGCGAAGGCAGGGCTGACGGTGCTCATCGCCGAGCACGACCGCGAAGCCGTCGCGTCGCTCGCTGACAGCGTGCTCACCCTGGAACGCCACGACGCCGGGTTCGTTGCCGGCGGTGCGGCGGCCACGGCGTGAGCACTGCTCTCCTTGAGGTCGAGCGATATCGCGTCGCGCTGGGCGGCCGTACCGTCGTGGACATCGAACGCCTCAGCATCGACGCGGGCGAGCTGGCTGTTGTGGTCGGCGACGCCGGCAGTGGCAAGACGGCTCTTGCTGCGTCCGCGTCGACGGTCCAGCATCACGGCGGCGCCGCGCCGGGCTGAGTGCCGCGGTGCGCGACGGCCGGCGCATCGCGGGCTGCACGGTCGTTGAAGCGCTGACGCTCGCGTCGGCACGAAACGGTGTTGCGCAGCAGATGCTCGAGCGCTTTCCGCAGCTGGCGACGCGCCGTCGCGTGCCCGCGGTGCACCTTTCCGGCGGCGAGCAGCAGCTCCTTCAGATCGCCTGTGCGTGGTGCGCGCGCCCCCGCGTGCTGGTGCTCGACTCGCCGACCGTCGGGCTCGCCGTCGACGCCGCCACAGCCGTCACCGGGCTCGCGCGCGACCACGCTGCGGCGGGAGACGCCGTCCTCTGGCTGGAGCAGGACGCGCGTGCCGCGCCGCACGCACCGCGCGCTGCGCTGGTCAGTGGGCAGGTACAGGTGTTGGGATCGGCAGCGGCGAATAGGGTTTCGGCGGAGGATTGAGCGCGGTGCCGACCAGGTTGTTGTCGTTGACCTTGAAGCTGTAACCGCCGCGCGCGGTCCAGCTCAGCTTGGAGTGCTGGTCCGACTCGGTGAAGAAGACGATCACCTCGGCGCTGTTCAGCGTGTCGTACCCGAGGGCGCGCACCTCGTCGAGCAGGCCCATCGAGTACGTCTCCTGGGCGGCGTCGCTCGGATACGCGAGCAGCCCTTCCATGGTGTCGCGCAGCTCGGTGGCGAGCACCAGGATGAGATGGGTGATCTTGTGCCGCGCCGTCTGTGATGTCTTCTGGTTGATCGCCTCGATGTAGCCCGCCACCTGCGGGTCGGCCTGTATGGCAACCTCCCAGAACGCGTGGGTGGCAAACAGCCTTCGCTCCAGTGCGAAACCGTCGGCTGAAGCCACCGGGCTGTTGCCGTAACGGTGGTTGAAGCCGATGGGCGGCAGCGAGATCGTGTTCGGCGTCGGTGTCGGCGTCGTCACCACGATGGTGAAATCCGCGCAGCCAGACAGCAGCAAACAGGCTCCGGCGAGCACCGCTCCGACACGGGCCTTGGCCAAACGATCAGTGGAAGTCGGAGAGAATCTGATCCTCGTCGGGAAGAGACGCGGACAGCGGCTCATCCTTCACCGGCTGGAACTGCATGTCATGGATGACCGCGATGTAGGTGTCGTCGTCGGACACACCCTCGTGATTCTGCGGGTTGAACCCGCGTGTGTCACCGTTGGCGCTCGGGACGTGCACCGAGGCGACCGCCTTGATCAGCGCGGAGCCAGGCCGTGCCGAGCCGGTCTTCTTCAGTGCTGCGACGATGAGGTTGACGGCGTCGTATGAGAAGAAGTCGCGATCGTTCGGCTGTCTGATCTCCTGGCCGTGCGCGTTCTTGACCCCCGCATCCGTCGGGCCGAGGTGCGCGGCGGCAAGGCGGTGTTCGAACTGGCCGAACGACGACGCGTCGCTCTCGCTGGTCATGCGCGAAGCCACCATGCGCAGGCCTTCGGTCGCGGTCGCACCGGCGACGGTGCGCACGGCGGGCGACTCACCGGCCGGCCCGGTGAACAGCGCGGTGGTCACGCCGGCCGCTCGGATCGCCGCGACCGCGCGGCCCGTGAACGTGTCGCTGCCCCAGACGACGATGGCGCCGGCGCCCGAACCGGCGATCTGCTGTATCTGTGTGTCGATGGTCGGTGATGCCGCGGACACCTCGATGACGGGGTTCGCGGTGGCGCCGCCGGTGGCCAGCGCCTCCTTGACCTGATCGCCCCCGTCACGGCCGCTCGCGCTGTCGTCGTGCAGCACCGCCACGCTCTTCGTCTTGCCGGCCAGGTACATGCTCAGCACGCTGGCGGCGGCGTCATTGGCGACGCCGAGGCGGAAAAGGCTGGGCCGGCTCTGCGGGTCCATCAAACCCGTGTCACCGTTGTCGATGACGATCTCGGGCACGCCGGCCGCATCGCCCGCCGGGGCGCTGACGGTGGCTCCGATGCCGTCCTCGACGATCGCCACAGCGCCGTCGTGGATGGCGGCACCGACGTTGGCCGCGGCCTGCTGCGGCCGGCCCGCGTCGTCGTAGGTCCTCAGCTCGAGCCGGTAGCGGCGGCCCGCAATGCTCACGCCGCCTTTCTGGTTGGCCTCGGCGACCGCCAGCTGCGCACCGCGGCCGATGATCTGGGCGACGTATGGGTCCGCGCTGGTGGGCACGTTGAGAGCGACGAGGATCCGGTTCGACCCCGCGCCGATCCCCGAAGCACCCCCGCAGGCGGCAAGCAGCGCGGTGGCCGCGAGGGTCGTGGCGGCACGGCCGCGCCGAGCCTGGTTCATCCCTGTCACAACGCGCGCAGGGTACGGGATCCTGCGAACCGTTACAGCGTCGCCACGCCGCGAGGCTCATCGCGACCGCGACACCGAGACTGTGACAGCGCCGCGGTCGCCGCGCGCCTCGCGCGGCCGGACGATTGTCCCGGCGAGGCCCGGGCGAGCGATGGAGCGTGGGTGTGGATGCAGCGGTGAGCGACCGTGACGGCATGCTGGGTCATCAGCGTCAGACGGCCCGGCTGATCGGGCGAGTCCGCTGGGCCGGCGTTGCGCTGGGCATCGTCCAGGCGGTGCTGACCAGCAACCCGGCGCCGATCGGCGGCGCGATCGCCATCATGGTTCCCGGCTTGGTCATGGCGGCGTACAACCTGCCCATCGCCGGGCTGCGGCGCGTGCCCTCGCGATGGGTCGAACCCGTGGTGATCGGCGCGCTGGTGGGCGATTTCCTGGTGGTCACGGCGTGGACGATGCTCACCGCCAACGACATCTACAGCACCAGCTATGCTGGCGCGACGCCGCCGGCATTGTGGCTGCCGTCGCCGCGGTCTTCGCCGGTTTCTACGCGCTGCGTCTGATGGCGTTCGGCTTCCCTCCGCAGATCGGTAGCGTCGTCTACCGCTCCGGCATCGTCTTGCTCACCGCCGTGTTCACCGGCGCGATCAGCACCGTCAGCGAGCGCCGCCGCGAACGGTACGCATCGCTGCTGGGGGCGATCAGCGACCTCGGCCAGGGGCTGATCATCACGGACAACGGCCGTCTCGTGTACGCGAACCCGGCGTACGAGCGCATCACCGGGTACTCCGCGGAGGAGCTCGCCAAGCGGCGATCGCTCATCGAGCTCGCTCCCGAAGAGGACCGCGAGGATCTCGTCCGGCGCCTCGCCGAGCGGTTCGGCGGCGGCCACAACGTGCCCACGCAGTACGAGGGCAGGGTGGTGACCAGCGACGGCCGCGTCATCGACGTCGACACCGCCATCCGTCCGCTGCGTGGCGAGGGACCCAACCGGCTCATCGCCCTGGTGCGAGACATCACCGAGCGCAAACGCGCCCAGGTGGACCTCGAGGAGAGCGAGCGCAAAGCCTACCTGGCAGCGCGGCTCGATCCCCTCACCGGGATCGCCAACCGCCGCGCCTGGGAGGAGGAGATCCAGCGTGCGATGGCCCGGTCTCGCCGCGACGGCTCACCGGTGACCGTCGGGCTGCTCGACCTCGACGGCTTCAAGGCCTACAACGACGACTGGGGCCACGTCCGCGGCGACGAGCTGCTTCGTTCTTTCACCGCGCGCTGGCGCGAGCCACTGCGCGAGGTGGACCTGCTCGCGCGCTACGGGGGCGACGAGTTCGCCGTGCTGCTGCCGGGGTCCAGCGTCGAGGAGGCCCGCCTGGTGATCCAGCGGCTGCGCGCCGCCTCAGCGGCGCTGCCGTCGTTCTCGGTGGGGCTGGCCGGCTGGGACGGCGCGGAGAGCGCCGAGGCGCTGATGGCGCGCGCGGACGCCGCCCTCTACAACAGCAAGCGTGCCGGGCCCGGGCGGGTCACGGTGCTGGCCACGTCGCACGAGCGTGTGCAGAGCTGGTCGTACCTCTTGCCCCGGCTCATCGCCGGCCGCGACATCGAGGCGATCTACCAGCCGATCCGCCGCCTCGATGACTTCAGCCTGGTCGGCTATGAGGCGCTCGCCCGGCCGGCTGGCTTCGGCGTGCGCTCCAGCGTCGAGGAATTGTTCGACGCGGCCAAGCGGCTCGGCTTCGCACGCGACCTCGACTGGCTCTGCCGGCGTGTGGCCGTGCACGGGGCCACCTCGCTGCCCCGCAACGCGTTGCTCTTCATCAACGTGAGCGTGCACGCGCTGCTCGACCCGCTCCACGACGTCGACCAGATGCAGCTGCTCATGCGCTGGGCGGGTCGCGACCCCAGGACGGTGATCTTCGAGATCAGCGAACGCGACCAGATCGCCGATCTCGAGCGGCTGACCGGCGTGGTCAAAGCCTACCGGCAGGCCGGGTTCCGGTTCGCGCTGGACGACGTCGGCGAAGGCCATTCCACCCTCGAAGTCCTGACCGAAGCCAGTCCCGAGTTCATCAAGATCGCGCGCAGCCTGAGCGTCAGCGTGGAAACGCCCGGGCCTCGTTCGGCCGTGCAGGCGCTGGTCACCTTTGCGTCGTCGAGCGGGGCGGAGCTCATCGCCGAGGGGCTGGAGAACGGCGACCACATCCGCAGCGTGCGCGAGCTGGGCGTGCGGCTCGGGCAGGGCTACGGCATCTCCGCCCCCCGTGGGATCGATCAGATGAGCGACGCCAGCGAGGCCGCGCCGGTGCCCATCCGCGCGATCAGCTGAGGCGGGCTGCGCAGCCAGGAGTAGGCACGCCCCTGGCGTGGAACACTGCCGGCATGGAAAAGGCGACATTCGCGGCCGGTTGTTTCTGGGGCGTGGAATCCGTGTTCGAGCAGGTGCCGGGAGTGACGGCGACCAAGGTCGGCTACACGGGTGGGTTCACCGAGTCACCCACGTATGAGCAGGTCTGCTCGCACGGCACGGGGCACGCCGAGGCCGTCGAAGTCACCTTCGATCCGGCGCGGACGAGCTACGAGCAGCTGCTCGTAGCCTTCTGGGCCAACCACGATCCCACCACGTTGAACCGCCAGGGGCCGGACGCCGGCTCCAACTACCGGTCGGCAATCTTCTTCCACTCGTCCGAGCAGGAGGCGGTGGCGCTGCGCTCCAAGCACCGGCTGGAGGAGAGCGCGCGTTTCCGCCGGCCGATCGTGACCGAGATCGTGCCCGCCGGCACCTTCTGGGACGCCGAGGACTACCACCAGCGGTACTACTCGCGGCGCGGCATGGCCGCCGCCTGCCGGCTGTGAGCGATGAAAAAGGCGCACCCATCGGCGATTTCTCACGGCTGGGTAAAGAACCGTAAGGATGCGGTTAGTTTGCGTGAAGACGCGCTTCGGCGGGTCGGCGCAGCGGACGCATTTGCTCGAAACTCGTCGCCAGGGGTGTGAGGTACACCGGCGGCGGCGGAGTGAAGGGATAACGTGATCTAGGTCACGCCGTCGCCACCCTCACATCGCTGCTCAGGTTGCCGGCGTCTGCTTCTCCAGCTTGAGCGCGCATGAGTTCATGCAGTAGCGCTGGCCGCTCGGCTGCGGTCCGTCGTCGAAGACATGGCCCAGGTGCCCACCGCAGCGGGCACACCGCACCTCCGTGCGCGGCACCAGCATGCTCCAGTCACGCCGCAGCTCGATGGCGTCGCTGTCGATCGGCGCCCAGAAGCTGGGCCAGCCGGTGCCCGAGTCGTACTTGGTGTCGGAGCTGAACAGCTCGGCGCCGCAACCGGCGCAGCGGTACATGCCACCGTCCTTCACGTGCACGTACATGCCCGTGAACGGACGCTCGGTGCCTGCCTTGCGCAGCACGTGGTACTCCTCCGGTGAGAGCCTCTCGCGCCACTCGGCGTCCGTCAGCGTCGTCTTCTCTTTCTCGGTCATCTGCGCCTCCTTGGCGGTGCTGTTGTACCCACAACGCCGTCATTCGACGCGCCGTACAGCTCCACAGCCGTGCGGAGCGACCCGGCGACGTAGTCCCGCAGCGACTGCGGGGCCACCACTTCCACGTAGGGCGTCCAGCGCAGCATCGCCGGCCGCATCTCCACCTCGCTGGCCACGCGCAGGCGCACCTCGGTGCCACCGCCCGGCAGGGGCGTCACCCGTGCGCTGGGGTGCCACGGTGTCTCGCTCACCCATTGCGTGGCTTCCGGCACGAACCGGAGCACGACGTCGACTGGTGAATCGCCCTGCCAGATGCTCCACGAGTCGCTGAGCACGGCGTCGACGTCGAAGGCCTCGGGCACCGCGAACGTCTCCGGCAGGAGGCGGGCCGAGCGGATCCGGTCGATGCGGAAGGTCCGCACCGAGTCCGACGTCGCATCGTGCGCGAGCACGTAGATGTGGCGCCCCTCGGCCTTGGGCTCGATGAAGTACGGGCGCAGGGTGCGCTTGGTCTCGGCGCCCTTGCTGTCGACGTAGCGCACCTCGATCGCCTGCAGCTTGGCGAACCCGTCGATGACTACGCGCTCCACCGCCTGGCGGTCCGGGTTGGCGGGTCTTCCCTCCGCGCTGGCGAGCATGCGCTCGAGGTATCGCACCACCAGCGGCACGCGCAGCGCCCGCGAGAGCTGCGCCAGCGCTCCGACCATCGCCGGGTCCTGCTCGGTGCGCAGCTGGTGCAGCAGGCGAAGGGCCACCAGCAACAGCGTCGCCTGGTATCGGTCGAGCTGCAGCGGCGGCAGGCGCGTGCCGGCGCCGATGCGAAAGCGCCCGGCGTTGTCCTCGATGTCGATGCCCGCGCTGTCGCGCAGGGTGGCGATGTACCGCTGCACGGTGCGGGTGGTCACCTCGAGCTCAGCGGCGAGCTGCGCGGTGGTGAGGCCGGCATCGGTTTCGCTGAGCCGCGTGAACAGCTGAAAGACGCGGAGGAATTTCTCGCCGGGCTCGTAGCCGGATGGCACCGGCGCAGCGTAGCGCGCTAGAGCGACTCGACAGGTGCGACCGCCGGCGCGTCCAGCCGCAGCTCGTAGCTCTGCAGGACCAATCCGCCATCCATTTCGCGGCTGCCCGACCGTCGAAAGCCGAGCCCCTCATACAGAGCGCGCGCCGCGTGCATGCGCTCGCCGGTGTCGAGCGTGAGACGGCGCTTGCCATTCGTCCTGGCCAGGTCGATGCAGGCCAGCACGAGCCGGCGCGCGACGCCGTGACCGCGGTATGCAGGGTCGACGCCGACCATGCGCAGGTGGGCCTCGTCGTTGCCGAGCGGGCGCTCGGGGTCGTCGCGGATGCGCTGCTCGAGCTCCAGGGTTGCCGAACCAACGATGACTCCGTCGTTTAGCGCGACGAGGACGATCGCTCGGGACACGCGGCCGGCGACGTCGGCGATGCGGGCGAGGTACGCCCGCCACTCGCTGTCGCGTTCGGGCGCGAACTCCATGAATGCGCGAGCTGTTGCGGCGCCCGCGTCGTGGTGCTCGCCGGGCTGCACGAGACGGACGACGATGCGGTGGTCCACGCGTCCACGATACGGCGACAGGCTGCTGTCGGCGCTCGGGCGCAGCATCGGCGCATGGCAGGCAGCGTCATCCACGAGGGCAGGCCCGAGTGGGCGCACGCAGGCGCATTCACGGCGCGCCTCGACGCATTGCTGCGCACGCACGCGGAGCAGTTTCGCGAGCTGGACCTGCGCGCCGCAGAGCGGCGTGTGCGTGAGACGCGGGCCCGCGCGCCGGCGCTCAGGCGCGAAGCGCAGCAAGTGCCGCGCCGGTCCCGGCAGCTCGCGCTTCCCATCCGCTCGTCGCGGCGCCGCTAGACATGACGCAGGACTCCGCGCGGCACACGCCGAGCGGATGCGGCGGCCATATCAGTGCTCCGAGCCGGGCAGCGTGTCGACGAGGAGGGCTTGCAGTGAGCGTCCGATGCGTCCGTGCTCGTCGAAGAGCTCGCTCTCCGCGAGCCCCAGGCCGGCGGGTTCGACCCGCGACGAGGCGTCGAGGCAGACCCACTCGCCGGCGGGATAGCGGTGCAGGTACACGGTCAGGTCCGCGTTGATGTAGATGAAGCGCCCCCACGGCACCGCTGCGGCGATGCCGTTGCCGAAGTCAGACGCAGCTGCCGCGCGCATCAGCGGCGACGGCGTCTCGTCGCCCACCACCGGGCGGCGCAGCCGGATCCACACCGTCGACGGGCCGACGTCGAAGAACGTGCCGTGCACGAAGCGCAGCTCCACCCCCGTGCGATGAAAGGCCGGGTGATCGCTCTCGGGAGGAAAGACATCGCCGCCGTCCGGCCCGGCGAAGGGCAGCGGTGATGGCGCGGGCGCGTCGATG
>VBJV01000299.1 GCA_005879785.1 Chloroflexota bacterium | reverse complement strand
GACCGTCGACCAGGACCGGGCGCAGATCGGCACGCGCAGCGCCAGGATCGGCGAGATCCCGGGCGAAGAAGACGAGGTTCGAACGCTCAGCCAGACCATGCTCCTCAAGGGGCAAGTCTCCCTGGGGCCCCGCTGGCTCGGCACCTTGACTCTCCCCTACCTCGACCGGTTACACCGCCACATCTCCCACGACCACGCGCCCGGCGCGGAGCCGCCGCTTCACGAGTGGCATTACAGCGGCATCGGCGATGGGATGCTGCTCGCGAGCTGGAAGGCATGGGGTCGCGGCGACGCGAGCACTCCGCTGACGGTCTCGCTCCAGGGCGGGGTGAAGCTTCCCACCGGGCGCCGGCACGTCACGCCGATCGACGGCGACGAGCCGGAGCCGCACGCCCGACTCGGAACCGGCTCGTACGATGCCCTGATGGGCGCGCAGGTCACGCACTACCATGCGGTCCGCACCCTCGCCGGGAGCCCGGCGACCATGCCGGTGTTCGCGACCACCGCGGTCACGCTGACGGGACGCGGCACCGAGGACTACCGCGTCGGAAGCATGCTGGACGCCAGCGCCGGGATCACCTATCCGCTGGGCGATCGCCTGCAGCTCCTGACCCAGGTCAACCTTCGCGCGCGAGCGAAAGACGATGCCCCGGCCGAGGATCCCACGGCCCACTCGAACCACGTGGAGAACACCGGCGGCACCGCGCTCTACGCGGACCCCGGGCTGAGGTTCCAGGTGGGGCCGCTGCTTTCGGTGTCGGGCTACGTGCAGCTGCCCGTCTATCAGAGGGTGAACGGGATCCAGCTCGTGGCTCCCTACCACCTCTGGCTGGGCGCGACCTACCGGTTGCCTTGACCCAGGTTTCCGCTCGCGTGTGAGAACGGCGGTCGCAGGCGCTCTACCGCGACGGCCTCTCCGTCTCCGCCAGGAGCTCAGCCAGGTACGTCGCTCGCCGGGATCAGCACGAACCGACCCTTGTTCACGCGCTTGATCTCGCGCTCGGCGATTCCCAGCTCCGGCGGGTTGATGAAGTCGTCCGCCGAGTTGACGTGCACGAGCGGGGCCCGGATCTGCTCGAGCCGCGGGGAGGGGTCGTAGTCACGTGAGGCGTCGACCTGATAGAGGAGATCGTTGGCATCCAGCGTGTGCAGCCGGGCGCGCGTGTACATCTCGAGATACTGGTCGGCGGAGTCGCGTACCGGGTAGCTCTTCTGCATCTGCATCGGGGCGCTGCCGGCGATGAGCAGCAGGTCGAGTGCCGTGCGCAGCGCCGCGAGCGGCTCGCTCGCGTACTCGCCGTCTTTCCACTCGGGGTCGCCGCGGATCGCCTCGATGATCATCCGGCGCCAGAGGCGGTTCCGGCCGGCGATCGGCACGGGCAGGCAGGCCAGCGGCATCAGGGCGTCCATGAAGTCCGGATAGGCCTCGCCCCACATCCAGGTGTGCATCCCGCCCATCGAGGTCCCCATCACCAGGCGCAGGTGGCGAATCCCGAGATGCTCGGTCACGAGCCGGTACTGCGCGATCACCATGTCGTCGTATTCGTAGTGCGGAAAGCGCGCGTGCAGGCCGTCACTCGGCTTGCTCGAGCGGCCGTGCCCGATCCCGTCCGGGAGGATGACGTCATAGCGCGCCGTGTCGAGCAGCGCGCCTGGCCCGAACAGCACGCCCGCGAACTGGGGAGCCATGAACTGCCGGCCCGAGCCCCCCGTGCCGTGGAGGATCAGCACCGCGTTCGCGACCCGGCCTTGCCGGTCGCGCGCCGGCTGGCCGAGGGTCAAGTAGTGGAGGCGAAGCTCGGGCAGCGTCTCGCCCGACTTGAAACGGAAGTCGCGGACGACGAAATCCCCGTCGCCGGCAGCGGCTCTGTCAAGGCCCAGGCACGCCGACAACCCCGAGAGCAGGATGACGAGGAGCGAAGCCAGCGAGTTGCGATGACCGCCACGCATGCTGCCCGAGGACATCGCCGCCTTTACGTCCGGGTCCAGACCCTCACTGCACGACCAGCGTGCCGGTCATGCCCTTCTTGGCGTGCGAGCCCACGTGACAGTAGAAGTGGTACTCGCCGGGGGTGGTGGGCGTGAAGCGCACCGTCTTCGAGCCGCGGAACATGCCCAGGTCCTTGCTCACGATCACATCCGCCTCGGGAGCGGTGCAGG
>VBJV01000298.1:1267-2801 GCA_005879785.1 Chloroflexota bacterium | reverse complement strand
GTAGGGCAGCGCCAGCCGAAGCACCGATACCGCGCGCTGTTCCCACTCCTCGTCGCCGCGCAGCCGGCCGAGCTTGATCAGCGCGGTCGCGACCAGCGACTGGCCGGCCGGCGTGGGGTTGTCGTCGAGCTCCTTGTGGCGCGCCACCAGCCGCTCGCCGTCGGCGGCGGAGTAGAAGAATCCGCCCTGCTCGCCGTCGGCGAACTGCTCCAGCACGATGCCGATCAGCCGCTCCGCCTCGCCCAGCCAGCGATCCTCCCCCGTGGCCAGGTGCAGCTCCATCAGCCCCAGCGCGATCGCGCCGTGATCATCCAGGTAGCCGGCGATCTTGGCCTCGCCGGCGCGGTAGCTGCGAAGCGGCCGGCCGCGCTCGTCGCTCATGCCATCGAGCAGGAACTCGGCGCACCGGCGGGCCGCCTGGAGGTAGTCATCCCGCGACAGCCGCCAGCCGGCCTCGGCCAGCGCCGAGAGCGCGAGCCCGTTCCAGCACGCGATCGCCTTGTCGTCACGGGCGGGCTGTGGACGCCCCATGCGCGCGTCCAGCAGCTGCCGGCGGATCGACTCGAGGTTGGCCGGCGGCGGCCCGCTCGGCCGAAGCACCGACCTACCCTCGAAGTTGCCTTGATCGGAAACGCCGTAGTAGGCGATCGCGGCCTCCGCGTCGGCGGGCTCGAGCACGGAACGGATCTGGTCGGGTGTCCACACGTAGGTTGTGCCCTCCACGCCCTCCGTGTCGGCGTCGAGCGCCGAGGCGAACACGCCCTCGGGCAGGATCAGGTCGCACAGCATGAAGTCGAGCGTGCGTTCGCACACCTCGCGGCGGCGGTCGTCGCCGGTCACCACCCATCCGTGCAGGTACGCGGTCGCAAGCAGCGCGTTGTCATAGAGCATCTTCTCGAAGTGCGGCACCAGCCAGCGCTCGTCCACCGAGTAGCGCGCGAAGCCGCCACCGAGCACGTCGTACATGCCGCCCAGCGCCATCCCATCCAGCGTCGCCGTCGCCATCTCGAGCGCATCGGTGTTGCCGTCGCGGCGATACATCCGAAGCAGGAACTCGATCGCCGAGGCGGGCGGGAACTTGGGCGCGCTTCCGAAGCCGCCCCAGCGACTGTCGAACACGCGCCCCATGGCCGGCACGGCGGCCTGCAGCAGCGGCTCGGTGAGCGGGTCGTCACTCGGCTCCAGCGCCGAGGCCGTGCGCAGGTACTCGGTCATCCTGCGGGCGCCCTCCGCGACCTCGTCCGACCGGTCGCGGTAGGCCTCGTCCACCGCCTCCAGCACCTGACGGAAGCTGGGCAGGCCGGACCGCGGCTGGGGTGGGAAGTAGGTGCCGCCGTGGAACGGCTCGCCGTCCGGCGTCAGGAACACGGTCATCGGCCAGCCGCCGTGGCCGCCGGTGAACTGGACGACGGCGTTCATGTAGACCGCGTCCAGGTCGGGCCGCTCCTCGCGATCCACCTTCACGTTCACGAACAGCCGGTTCATCAGCTCGGCCGTGCCCGGATCCTCGAACGACTCGTGCTCCATCACATGA
>VBJV01000298.1:0-1247 GCA_005879785.1 Chloroflexota bacterium | reverse complement strand
CGATCGAGAGCAGGATCGGCCGATCCTCGCTGCGCGCACGCTCCAGTGCCTCCTCCCCCCAGGGGTACCAGTCGACGGGATTCTCGGCATGCTGGAGCAGGTAGGGGCTGGTCTCGCCGGCAAGCCGGTTCATGCCCGCAGCGTATCCCAGCGATAGTGTTGGCCGGCGACGTGGCCAAGCTCGACTCAGACGATCCGCTGGCGCTGCTCCAGCACTGGTATCTCTCCCGCTGCGACGGCGAATGGGAGCATCAGCGAGGCATCACGATCGAGTCGCTGGACAACCCGGGCGACGACGTGGCCACGCTCGACTCTGACGATCCGCTGGCTCTGCTCCAGCCCTGGTATCTCTCCTGCTGCGACAGCGAGCGGGAGCATCAGCGGGGCATCCGAGCGTTCCCGGTCGTGGCCGGAGAGTGATCGCCCGGCTGCTGCCGGAGGGGATCGACCGCCGTGCGCTGGTGGCGCTGACCGCCGGGCACGTGGGCAGCGACGTCTTCCAGGGTGCGGTGCCGGCACTGGTGCCGTTCTACGTGCGCGAACGCGGTTGGTCGTACGCCGCGGCGGGCCTGCTGGTGCTGGTCGGCAGCCTCGGCTCGTCGCTGCTTCAGCCGCTGGCGGGCGCGATCGGCGACCGGCTGGCCGCGGTGTGGCTGATCCCGACGGGGCTGCTGCTGGCAGCGACCGGACTGGTGACGGCCGGCCTGGTCGAGAGCTACGCGGCGGTGATGGCGGGGCTGGCCGTTGGTGGACTCGGCGTGGCGGTGTTCCACCCCGAGGCCGTGCGGGCGGCGCGTCATGCTGCCGGCCCGCATCCGGGATCGGCGCTGGGCGTGTTCGCCGTCGGCGGCAACGCCGGCTTCGCGCTGGGGCCGGCGCTGATCGCACCCTGCGTGCTCGTGTTCGGCCTGGCGGGCGCCGCGCTGGTGGGGCTGGTGCCGCTGCTGGCGGCGGTCGTGATCGCGGTCAACTGGCGCCTGATCGATCTCCGGCTGGACAGCGCCGCGGCGCCACAGGTGACGCCAGACGACGACTGGCCGCTGTTCGCGCTGGCCGCGTCGGCGGCGATCGCGCGCACCGCGTACATGTTCGGGCTGATGGCGTTCGTGCCGGCCTGGTTCGCCGCCTCGCTGGGTCACAGCGTGCAGCTGGGAAGCGCCGCCATCAGCGCCATGCTGGCGGCCGGCGCGCTGGGCACCTACCTGGGCGGCAGACTGGGCGACCGCTTCGGCCAGCCGCGGGTGATC
>VBJV01000297.1 GCA_005879785.1 Chloroflexota bacterium | reverse complement strand
GCAGCCGGCCCGGTCGCGGGCGCATCGGCACCCGTACCGCAGCCGGCGGTCAGGACGAGCAGCACCGTGAGGATCACTCGCATACCTATCCTCGGCCTCGTCAGCCCGCGCGCACCCGCAGTGTGCGCGACCGGATCGTTCCCGGCATCGTCGCCCGCACCCGGTAGGTGCCGGTCGACAGCCGCACGGTGACGTGGCCGGCGATGTCGACGTGCGACGCCACGCCGTTCACCCACACCCACGCCCCGGCGGCCACGGACGGCGTTCCGGCGTCGTCGAAGGAGCGTACGGTGAACGTCACCGAGCTGCCGGGCGCGACCCGGCCGCTGCTGGCCGTGAGGCCGAGCGTTGGCTCGGTTGCGAACGTGTCCGGGTCGAACGTCGTGTAGTAGACCAGCACGTGGCTGGAGCTGGTCACCTGGGTCGCGCCAAACCCGACCGAGGCCAGCGTCTGGCCGACCTTCAGCGCCCAGAACGCGGTCGGCGGGGGCGTGATGCCGGCGATCGAGGTCACGTAGAAGCCGTTCCAGGCGCCACCGAACGAGTCCGACCAGCCCAGGCCGAGCGAGAGCGGTCGACTTGGTGGTCGTGTGGCCGCGCAGCGTGCCCACGAACGGCTTCACCCTGCCCTGGAACAGGGTCTTCCTTGGGGCTTCGACCCGCACCCCTGTTGCCAGTGCAGGCGAGACCGATGAGAGCGCGAGCAGCATGGCTGCTGCGAGCGCTGCGAACAAGAGACGAAGGCGATTGGTTGCCAACGCGTCCTCCTTCCTCGAGAGGTGGTTTGCGTCTCGCGGGAGGCAGGTCTTCTGGCTCGGGCGCGCCTTCCCGGACCTTCTCCGGGTCGTGCGGCTGGCCTTCCCGGCTCACTCGGAACCAGTGGCTGCCTCTCGGCACGTCGCACGAACGCCCTTACAGCGGCGGGACCGCACCGGCCTTTCACCGGTTTCCCTTGACCGCCCGCGGGGCGGCTACTCTAGCACTTCGAGGCGTGCGTCAGGCGTGGCCGGCAGCGCGCCCGGCTTGGTCGATCGCGTGCAGCAGCGCAGCCGCCGCGCCCTTGTGCAGCGGCTCGTTCAGGTTGCCGCACTTTGGCGACTGGACGCATGACGGGCAGCCCGCTTCGCACGGGCAGTCGCGCAGCAGGTCGGCCGTGCGCTGCACCCAGCTCTCGAACAGCTCGAACCCGCGCAGGGCGATGCCGGCGCCGCCAGGATGACCGTCGTAGACGAACACGGTCGGGCGCCCGGTCTGTGGGTGCATGTCGGTCGAGAGCCCGCCGATGTCGCCCCGGTCGCAGATCGCGAGCAGCGGCAACAGCCCGATCATGGCATGCTCGGCGGCGTGCAGCGCACCGAGCAGCACCTCGCGCGGGGGCGGCTCGGCCGGCGCGAACCACACCGCCTCGGTGGCGAAGCGGTGCTCGGGCATCTCGAGCGCGACCAGGTCGATCGGCCGGTGGTCGGACAGCCGCCGTCGCTGGTAGCCGACCACCTGCTCGGTGACCTCGATCTCGCCGAACCAGAGATCCGCCCCCGGCAGCCGCCGGGCCTGGCGCTCGGCCACCACGACCGTCGCCGAGTGGCGCTTGACCTGGGTGTACCAGTCGCCGCGAAACGGCGTGACCAGGGCAACCCGGGTGGCGCTGTCCGCCGATTCGACGAGGTACTGCTCGCCCATATGCAGGTACACGGCGCCCTCGTGCACGGTCGAGTCGGCGCGGGCGCCGTCCACCGTGCCCAGCAGCGTGCCGGTCTCGCGCTCGACGACCGCGAATGCGTCGGGCGAGGATGAGCGCAGCGAGATGCGGGCGGCGGGATGATCGGCCGCGCGGTAGGCGAGCCCGGCCGGCGTCGCGATCAGGTCCGGCAGCGTCGCGGCCAGCGCCATGCCGCGCTCCCCGAAGTGGGCTTCGTCGCCGGCGGTCAGCGGCAGCTCGGCCGCGGCGCAGCGCAGGTGTCCCTCCAGCACCACCGGATTCCGAGCAGCGCCTCCGGCTCGCGCATGAAGAACTGGTCGAGCGCGTCCTCCGACGCGATCAGGACGGCGAGCCCGTGTCCACGTCGCCCGGCGCGCCCCCACTGCTGGCGCAGGCTTGCCACGGTTCCGGGAAAGCCGACGGAGATGCAGCAGTCGAGCAGGCCGACGTCGATGCCGAGCTCGAGCGCGTTCGTCGCCGACACGCCGAGCAGCTCGCCCGCGAACAGCCGCCGCTCGATCTCGCGCCGCTGCTCGGGCGTGTAGCCGGCGCGGTAGGGCGCGATCCGCGTTGCCAGCTCAGGCACGTGCAGCAGCAGGGCCTGGCGGGCGTAGCGGTGCACCAGCTCGCAGCCCTTGCGTGACTTCGCGAACACGATCGTCCGCATGCCACGCGTCACCAGCCCCACCAGCAGCGTCGCCGCCTCGCCCAGCGTGCTGGCCCGAATGCCCAGCTCGGCGTCCAGCAGCGGCGGGTTCCAGACGCAGACATCCCGCTCGGCGGCGGGCGAGCCGTCGTGGTCGATCACCACCA
>VBJV01000076.1:13085-22153 GCA_005879785.1 Chloroflexota bacterium | reverse complement strand
GCCCTGCGCGGTGATGGCCAACGATCCCACCGTCAAGGCCGGCTCCTGGGGAGCGCACACGGTGGAGAAGATCATCCGCATCCAGGAGACCGCGGAGCGCCTGCAGATCCCCCTCGTCTATCTCGTCGACTCCGCCGGGGCGCGCATCACCGATCAGGTGGGGATGTTTCCGGGGCGGCGGCATGCGGGGCGCATCTTCCACATGCAGGTGCGTCTGTCCGGGCAGGTGCCCCAGGTGTGCGTGCTCTTCGGGCCCAGCGCGGCGGGTGGCGCCTACATCCCCGCGTTCTGCGACCTCGTGATCATGGTGGAGGGCAACGCGTCGATGTACCTCGGCTCACCGCGCATGGCCGAGGTGGTGGTCGGCGAAAAGGTGACGCTCGAGGAGATGGGCGGTGCTCGCATGCACTGCACCGTGAGTGGATGCGGAGACGTCCTGGTTCACGATGATGCAGAGGGCATCGCCGCTGCGAGGCGATACCTGAGCTACATGCCGCAGTCATGGCAGGACGCTCCGGCAGCCGTCGCTCCCCACGGCGTCACGCCCGGCGGCGAGGACATCTCGCGCGTCATACCCGACGAAGCGTCACGCGGCTACGACGTGATGGAGATCGTGCGCGGCCTCATCGACGCGGATTCGTTCTTCGAGGTGAAGCGCCTGTTCGCGCGAGAGATCGTGTGCGGGCTCGCCCGCCTGGACGGACGCGCCGTCGGCGTTCTCGCCTCGCAGCCGCGTTTCAAGGGTGGCGTGCTCTTCGTGGACTCCGCCGACAAGGCGGCGCGCTTCATCACGTGTTGCGACGCGTTCAACATCCCCATGCTGTTCCTCGCCGACGTGCCAGGCTTCATGATCGGCACGGCGGTGGAACGTCAGGGCATCATCCGCCACGGCGCCAAGATGATTGCCGCGCTGGCCCAGGCGACGGTGCCAAAGGTGTGCGTGGTCATGCGCAAGGCGTACGGCGCAGGGCTCTACGCCATGAACGGTCCGGCATTCGAACCCGACTGCACGCTCGCCCTGCCCACCGCGCAGATCGCGGTGATGGGCCCGGAGGCGGCGATCAACGCCGTCTACTACAACAAGATCCAGGAGCTACCCGAAGCCGAGCGAGACGCGTACGTCAACGACCTGCAGGACGAGTACCGGCAGGACATCGACATCTTCCGGCTGGCCTCGGAGCTGATCGTCGACGCGGTGGTGCAACCGGCGGAGCTGCGCGCTGAGCTCATCCGGCGCTTCCGTGTGTACGCGACGCGCCGGCGCGACAGCGTGCCCCGCCGCCACGCCGTGCCGCCCGTGTGAGGCGGCGTCCTAGGGATTTGCCGGACGGGGGCGCAACAGCACCGCCGCGGCCAGGAAGACCAACGCGAGCACGCCAAGCACCTCGGCATGCCGGTGATGATGCCCGAGCGCCGAGGCAAACAGCGACGTGCGCTGCGTCCAGTAAAACGCTGCACCGGCGATGCATACCAGCGCGAGCAGGGCGAGTATCACCGAGTAGATCGGAGACCGTCGCGTCTGAGAAGCCACGTGCACACCCCTGATTGAGCTGTGAGCGTCGCCGGACACATTAACGCGAGCGCCCGTCGACGTGCCGCGTGGCAACCGAGCACATCGCGTGCTTGACACCGGGCTCACGCACATCCTCTCCACATACGGCTATGCGGCCGTGGCCGCCTTCGTCGGCATCGAGAGCATGGGTGTGCCCTTCCCGGGCGAGACGATGCTGATCACCGCCGCCGTGTATGCCGGCGCGACGCACAATCTCGACATCACCGTGATCATCGTCGCTGCCGCCGGAGGCGCCATCGCCGGCGACAACGTCGGGTTCGCGATCGGATGGTGGGGCGGATACCCGCTGCTGCGCCGCTTCGGCAGGTACATCCGGCTGGACGAGCCGAGGCTGAAGGTGGGGCGTTACATCTTCATGCGACACGGTGGCAAGGTGGTGTTCTTCGGCCGCTTCGTCTCCGTCCTGCGGGCCTACGCGGCGTTCCTCGCGGGCACCAATCGGATGCGCTGGTGGCGCTTTCTCATCTTCAACGCCGCCGGGGGCATCTGCTGGGCGGCGATCTACGGGTCAGCGGCCTATCTGCTGGGGCAGTTCGAGCACCTCAGCCGGCCGCTGCAGATCGGGTTCGGCGTCGTGGGCGGCGCGGTCATCGTCGCCTCACTGCTGGTGATTCGCAGCCAGGCGAAACGGCTGGAGGCGGCGGCTGAGGCCGCGCTCCCGGGACCGCTGGAGCGATTCGATGCCTAGTGCGAGAAAGTCGGTATGGCCCCGGGGGCGCCCGCCGCAGCCTGGGCGGCGCCGTCAGGCGGCGGGTTCACGAGCGTCGCGCGCCAGACCAGCCGGTTGTAGTCCTGCCACCAGGGGTCGCACGTGACCAGGGTCAGGTCGTATCCGGTGGTCGGCGCCAGCTGGGTCACCTGAGCCGGCGGCAGGTCCCAGCGGCCGGTGATCTTGTAGGCGAAGCTCTGGCACTGACGGTCCTGGATCGTGACCGTGTCGCCGGGGCGCAGCTGATCGATGTGCTGGTAGTCGGGCTCACGGTGAAAGGCGATGACGACATTGCCTCGCTGCCCGGGATCCGGCGTGCCGTGGTAGTGGACCATGGAGCGACGCCGGCGTAGTGATAGACCGCGGGAGCGTCGAACTTGAGCAGCGCGTAGTCGGTGGGCGCGCTGGAGCCGCATGACGTCGTGCCCGGGTCGGCGGTGCTTCCCGGCGTCGAGCTCGCTGGGCCGGCCAGCGTGCTGGGGCCGCGCTGCCAGCTCTGCAGGGCCGTGCTGTCGTTCTGGCCGCGATGCCATACGCCGTAGAGCGGACCGAGGATGAGCGCGGCGCCGGCGATGATCGCCGCCAGGCCGAGGGCGAGCATGACCATCCACAGCCGCTGCGGACGGCGCGCGTGATGCGCGATGGTCTCGTCGGAGCCAGCGCTACTCATGCGGGTCGCCTGCCATGTCGCGGTCCGTGTCTCTACCCCCTGTCATAGTGAACAGAATACGGGCCGCGAACTTGCGGCGCAGTGACGCCGCCGCCACGACCCGCCTGACACCGTCGGGCGGTTGAGCGCGGGCCCCGATCAGCCTCGGGTCAGCGTCAGAGCGTCAGCGCGGCATCGACCGAAAGCAGTCGCTGCAGTACACCGGCTTGTCGCCGCGTGGCTGGAAGGGCACGCGGGCGATGCCGCCGCAGTTGGCGCACGTCACCTCGAACATCTGGCGAGAGCCACCGGCACGCGAGTAGCCGCCGCCACCCCCGCCACCGCCGTAGCCGCCGCCACCGCCGCCGCCACCGCTGTTGGATGCACGGCGCACGGCACGGCAGCTCGGGCACCGGGAGGGCGGGTTGGTGAGGCCGCGCGAGGCATAGAACTGCTGCTCACCCTCCGTCCAAATGAAGTCGACGCCGCAGTCGCGGCACCGCAGGGTCTGGTCTACCGTCACGCGCCTTGCCCTCCATCCGGCGCGTTGATTGGCGCCCGGGGTTGGTGATTCGTGCCCGTAACACTACAACGTCAGCCATATGCCCGCCAACGGACAGTGCGTGCGCGTCACGAGACTGCAATCCACTGATACGATTCGGCCCGCCCTGGACAGGAGCAGGCCGTGGTCGCACAGGGCGGCTAGGTGGCTGCCGGTGGGGTGGAGGACCCGCGATGCACCGCACGCATCCGCACCACCGGCTCTTCACATCCGAGTCGGTCACCGACGGCCACCCCGACAAGGTCGCCGACCAGATCAGTGACGCGGTGCTCGACGCCGTCCTGACCAAGGACCCCCTGGGACGCGTGGCCTGCGAGACGGCCCTGACCACGGGCACCGTGGTGGTGTTCGGGGAGATCAGCACCGAGGCCTACGTCGACATCCCCGGGATCGTGCGGTCGACCATTCGCGACATCGGCTATGTGCGCGCCAAGTACGGGTTCGACTACGAGACCTGTGGCGTGCTGGTCGGCATCGACGAGCAATCGCCCGACATCGCCCAGGGCGTGAACACGGGCGGAGCCGGCGACCAGGGCATGATGTTCGGCTACGCCTGCGACGAGACGCCGGAGCTGATGCCCGCGCCCATCCAGCTGGCCCACCAGCTTGCGCGGAGGGTTTCCGAATGCCGCCGCGACGGCGTGCTGCGCTGGGCCCGCCCCGACGGCAAGACCCAGGTGACCGTCGAGTACGACGAGAGCGGCCGGCCCCTGCGCGTCGACACCGTGCTGATCAGCCTGCAGCACTCCGAGGACGTCTCCAAGGAGCAGATCTACGACGACGTGCAGCGCCACGTGGTCGAGGCCACCATCCCCGCGCAGTGGCTCGATGACGACACCCGCCGCTTCGTCAACCCCACCGGCCGGTTCGTCATCGGGGGCCCGATGGCGGACGCCGGCCTCACCGGGCGCAAGATCATCGTCGACACGTACGGCGGGTACGCGCGGCACGGCGGCGGGGCGTTCAGCGGCAAGGACCCGACCAAGGTCGATCGCAGCGCCGCATACGGGGCGCGCTGGGCGGCCAAGAACGTGGTCGCGGCGGGGCTCGCCTCGCGCTGCGAGGTGCAGGTCGCCTACGCGATCGGCATGGCCAAGCCGGTGTCGGTGCTGGTCGAGACGTTCGGCACTGAGAGGGTGCCTGCCGACCAGATCGCGTCGCTGCTCGACGAGTACGTCGATCTCTCTCCGGTCGGTCTGATGAGCGCGCTCGAGCTGCGCCGCCCGATCTACCGGCAGGTGGCCGCCTTCGGGCATTTCGGCCGCAGCGACCTCGACCTGCCCTGGGAGCGCCTCAGCCTCGCCGCTGAGTTCGCTCGCGAGGCGGGCACCGAACCGCTGCTGACGGCCGCCGCCAGCTAGCCGGAGGGCACTCGGGCGTGGGTCTTCACGTCCTGGTGCTGGCCGGCGGCTCGGGGACCCGGCTGTGGCCGTTGAGTCGCCGGTCGGTGCCCAAGCACCTCCTGCCGCTGGGCCCGGGAGGCTCGACCCTGCTGCGGGCGACCGTGGAACGGGTGAGCGACCTCGGCGAGAGCGTGCACGTGGTGACCGCGGCCGACCAGGCCGAGCGCTGCCGCGAAGAGTTGCGCGGCCTCCACCTCGGCAGCGACTCGGTGATCACCGAGCCGGAGGCCCGCGGCACCGGGCCGGCGCTCGGGCTGGCCACGGCCTGGGTGGCGCGCACCGACCCCGATGCGGTGATCGCCTCCGTGCACGCCGATTCGCGGGTCGGTGACGCCGCTGCGTACCGGAGCGCGGTCGTCGCCTCGGCGGGCTGGGCACGCGCCACGGGCGGTATGGCCACGGTGGGGCTCAGACCCACCCACCCGGCGACCGGCCTGGGGTATATCCAGCTGGGCGAGGTGCTGCCGGGCGAGCGGTGGCGCAGTCCCGCTGCCGCGGTGCCGCCCGCGGTCGCCAGCGGCGCTGCCGCCCTGCCGGCCTTCAGCGCCGCTGGCTTCGTGGAGAAACCGGACGCCGCCCGGGCCGCTGAGTACCTGGCCGAGGGAAGACACCTCTGGAACCTCGGCCTGTTCGCCTGGCCGGCCCAGGCGTTCCTCGAACAGCTCCGCGCGGCTGCCGAACCGCTTGCGGACGCCGTGTCCGCGGTGGTCGACGCGCGAGCCGCCGGGGACGAGGCGCGGGCAACGGCGATCTACGCGGCCCAGAGGGCGGCCGCCGTCGAGCCGCTGGTGGTGGAACGCCTGACGCAGCTCGTGGTGGTGGAGGCGTCGTTCGCCTGGTCCGACCTCGGCTCGTGGTCGGATCTGCACGCCGCCCGGGTCGGCGACGGTGAAGCGGACGCGTCCGGCAATGTCGTCGCGGGGGACGTGCTGCTGCTCGCGGCCACCGGCACGCTGGTCGAATCCCGCGGCGGACGCCTGGTGGCCGTGGCGGGCACGGACGGGCTGGTCATCGTCGACACGCCGGATGCCCTGCTCGTGGTGCCGGCTGCCGAGGCGCAGCGGGTCAAGGACCTCGTGCAGCGGCTCAGCGCCGAGGGCCGCGAGGACCTGCTCTAAGCAGCGGTGGGGGTGGAGGTGGGCGTCGGCGCGGCCTGCGTGGTCAGCTCGAATGTCGCGGAGGCAATGGTGCCGCTCGGGGCGTTGCCGGTCAGCTCGATGTCCTGCGTCGAACCGGGGTCAACCATGACGGCGCCGCCGCTGACGTCGCCGATGATCACGCCCGAGGCGTTGTACAGGGAACCCCGGACCGCAATCGTCTGCGGGTCGGCAGAGGCCGACGTAAGCTTCAACTTGACGACCAGGATGCCCGCGTTGTCGATCTTGTAGGTGACGCTTGACGGGTCGATCGTCGCGTCCGCGCTGCCCGTTTGCGTCACCGTCGGCGTACCGCTGGTCAGCGGCGAGCTCGATACTGCCTCCGGCAGTTGCTCGCTGCTCCCGCAGGCCGCCAGCAGCACAGCCACCAGGCTGCCGAGCATCAGCAGAGAGAATCCCTGCGCCCTTTCCACGGGCGTCACCTTACCAGCGCGAGCATATGCTCATGTGCGATTTGCCTCTCGTACGCCTGCGTAGAATGGCCTTTCGATGAGCCCGACACCCATTCGTTTCGGGACTGACGGGTGGCGTGCCGTGGTCGCCGACGACTTCACGTACGCAAACGTGCGCGCCGTCGCCCAGGCCGTGGCGTGGTATGTGGGCGATGACAGCCGCCCGCTGGTCATCGGCCACGATTCGCGCTACTGCGCGGAGCTCTTCGCCCGCGAGGTCGCGCGCGTCCTGGTGGCCAACGGACGCGGCGTCATCCTGCTCGCCGGCGTCACGCCGACGCCCGCGGTGTCCTGGGCGGTCATCGCCAACAAGGCCGCGGGGGCGGTGGTGGTCACGGCCAGTCACAACTCGGCGGAGTTCAACGGCATCAAGTACAAGCCCGACTTCGGCGGCTCCGCCCCGCCTGAGGTCGTCGCCGAGATCGAGCGCCTGACCGAGCGCGCGCTCGAGCAGGGCGTCACGGCGATCGGATTCGAGGAAGCCGCTGCCGGCGGCCGTCTGAGCATCGCCGACGCGATCCCCGATTACATCGCGCAGATGGGTCGCATCGCCGATCTGCCTCGTCTGCGCGCGCGCGGCTTGCACATCCTGCACGAGGCGATGTACGGCGCCGGCAGCGGTCTGATCCGCCAAGCCCTGCAGGGTGGTGCCACCACGGTCGAGGAGCTGCATTGCGAGCGCAACCCGGGGTTCGGCGGTATGCATCCGGAGCCGATCGACCGGTACATGCCCGAGGCGATGCAGCGCATGGCCGCGGGCGGCTTCGACCTCGGCATCGCCAACGATGGCGACGCCGACCGGGTTGGGGTCATCGATGAGACCGGGCGCTACGTCAACCAGCTTCAGGTGATGGCGCTGTTCACGCTGTACCTGCTCGAGAAGCGGGCCGAACGCGGCGACATCGTGCGCTCCCTGACCACCACGAGCATGGTCGACGTGCTCGGCGAGCGCTTCGGCGTCACCGTCCACGAGATGCCGGTCGGGTTCAAGTACATCGGCAAGAAGATGCTGGAAACGAATGCACTGCTGGGCGGCGAGGAGTCCGGCGGCTTTGCGTTCCGCGGCCACATCCCCGAGCGTGATGGCATCCTCGCGGGGCTGCTGATGGCGCAGATGATCGTGGACTACGGCATGCCGCTCTCGGGCATCCTCGCGCATCTCGAGGACCTGGTCGGCGCGCACGCGTACGACAGGCACGACATCGCCTTTCCGCGCGAAGGCTACGAGCAGCGCAAAGCCGATGTGTACCGGCGCCTGCAGGAGGATCAGCCCGGGGAGATTGCGGGAAGCCGCGTGCTGCGGGTCCGCGACGACGATGGGTTCAAGTTCTATCTCGAGGACGGATCGTGGGTCCTCATGCGCATGAGCGGCACCGAGCCCCTGATGCGCGTGTACAGCGAGGCCTCGAGCCACGCGCGGGTCGAGGAGTTGATCGGCGCGCTGGAGCAGCACTGCGGCGTCGCCGGTGCCGAGCCGGCGGTGGCCGCGTCATGAGCGACGCCACTGGCTCCAGGGCAGTGCAGGCGGACGGAAGCGGACGCGTCGACAAGCCGTGGGGATACGAGCTGCGCTGGGCGATCACCGAGCGCTACCTGGGCAAGCTCATCCATATCAACCGCGGCCACTCGCTGAGCCTGCAGTACCACGTGCAGAAGGACGAGACGATCTACATCGCGTCCGGCCTCCTCGACCTCGTGCTGGAGGATGGCAGCGGCAGCCTGGTCACTCACCGCATGTCCCCGGGCACGAGCGCGCGCGTCCGTCCCGGTCGCCGGCACCGGTTCGTGGCGGTGGAGGACACCGACCTGTTCGAAGTCTCATCGCCTGAGATCGACGACGTGGTGCGTCTGGAGGATGCGTACGGGCGCGCCGGCACCACCGCTCCCTGACCCCGCCTTTTCCACCGTATCCACAGGCCCTCGTGGATAATCGAACAGGTTTTCGGCGCCGCGGCCACGGATTTCTCGCCGATCAGGCCCGCCAGGCGCTGGGGATGGCGGGAGAGGCGAAGCTGCTGGCCGACATCCCAGCGCCGCTGGTGCACACGGCTTTCGGCGCTGCCGTGTGCGCGGTGGCCATCCTGATGCGGCCGGAGGCCCTTGGCCTGCAGCGCAGTGCCATCGCGAGTGGGTGCCTCGCCGTCTTCACCGGGCTCGCGCTGGTGGCATACGACTTCCTCGTCTACCCCGCCGAGAGCAGGCCGGGTCTGGAGGGCGCCGCTCTGCCGGTGGCGGCGGTGGCGTCGTTCGCCACCGTGCTCGCCGGGGTCACCCCGATCGCGGTCCGGCTGGCGGCAGGTGTGGTGGCTGCGATCGTGATCGGAGGCGTTCCTCACCTCGCCGGCCGTCGCGTCACAGGGCGCGAAGGCTGGGCCACCCGGTTCGGCCGCGACGCGGCCGGTGTGGCCGTGCTGGCCCCGGTGTTGGTGGCCGCATCATCACCCGTGCTGCCGCCCCTGCAGCGCGCCGGCCTGGTCGCGGCGGTGGCGCTGCTGGTCAGCATCGACGGCTTGCGCACGGAGCGCATCGGGGTGGTACGGGCGCTGCTGGCCTCGGCTGTGGT
>VBJV01000076.1:0-13035 GCA_005879785.1 Chloroflexota bacterium | reverse complement strand
TGGTACGGGCTGCGCGGCGAACTCGGCGTGCTGGTCACTTCAAGGCGCAACCACTGGACGTCCATCGCCAAGTACGGGATCTTCGTGCTGGCAGCCGCGGTGGCGTTAGGCCTTATCGCCGCGCGGAACCTTTGAGGAACGGCGGACTCGATACAGCGCCGCGTCGGCGCGCCCCACCACGCGCGCCGCGTCGTCTGTCTCGCGCGCGGCAACGAGGCCGACGCTGATCGTGTGCCCTGCCGTGCGCATCTCGATGAAATGTCGGATGTCGTCGATGGTCTTGTCCGCCTGTGCCGGCGTGGCATCGGTCAAGACGCACACGAACTCGTCGCCGCCGTAGCGGATCACCAGGTCATACGAGCGCACCCGCTCGCGGATGGCGGCCACCACGTCGCGCAGCAGCTGGTCGCCGGCCGGGTGCCCTTCCGCGTCATTGACTCGCTTGAGCCCGTCGACGTCGATGAACGCGACCATCGTGCCAGGTCCTCGGGTCCGGCGCGCCCGATCGAGCTCGCGCTGCAGCATGGCCAGGCCGGTGCCGCGCCGGAGCGCGCCGGTGAGGTCGTCGGTGGCCGCTTGTTCCGCGAGCGTGTCGGCGCGCACCTCGAGCTCGCGCAGATGGCGCAGTGCTGTGCGCAGCGTTTCGGCATCGAGCGGCTCCAGTGCCTTGGGTGCGACGCCGAGCGCCGTTGCCACCACGCGGCGGGACACCGACGCACCCGGCTGCCGCGTGCCGCGCAGCCGGGTGCCCTCGGACCAGCCGATCAGCTCGCGGCTCCCGCCCCTCACCGGTTTGTGCATCCCTACATCCCGAGGTACGCGCGCTGCACGTCGGGCGACGTGAGCAGGTCCGAAGCCGGTCCGGACAGGGCGATGCGGCCGTTCTCCAGCACGTATCCGCGCGCGGCGGTCTTGAGGGCGAGCAGCGCGTTCTGCTCGATCAGCAGGATCGTCGTCCCCGCTGTGTTGATCTCGTTGATGACCTCGAAGATGGCGTCGACGAGGATGGGGGACAGCCCCAGGGACGGCTCGTCGAGCAGCAGGATGGACGGCCTGCTCATCAGCGCGCGACCGATGGCGACCATCTGCTGCTCGCCGCCGCTGAGGCTGCCGGCTAGTTGCGTCTGCCGCTCGCGCAACCGCGGAAACAGCCTGTACACGCGCCCGAAATCCTGCGACACGCCGTCGCGGTCGCGTCGCGCGAAGGCGCCCATCTGCAGGTTCTCGCGCACCGTCATCCGCGGGAAGAGCCGGCGGCCCTCGGGCGCATGGCCGATACCGAGGCGTGCGATCTTCTCGGCGCCGAGCGTGTGGATCGCCTGTCCGCGCAGGCGCACCTCGCCGCTGGCCGGACGGTTGAGCCCGCTGATCAGGCGCAGGGTCGTCGTCTTGCCCGCGCCGTTGCTGCCGATGAGCGCCACGATCTCGCGTTCGCCGACCTCCAGCGATACACCGTGCAGCGCCTGCACTCGACCGTAGAACACATCCGCGCCGACGATCTCCAGAACCGGCGGCTTCCGTGGCGGTGGGGCGGTGCCACCGCTGCTCTCCGGTCCGACCGCTGCGACGCTACTCATGCGCCGTGCATCTCCTGGCTGGCGCCGCTGCCGAGGTATGCCTCCACGACGCGCGGGTCGGCGCGCACCTCCGCGGGCTTGCCCTCGGCAATCTTCTCGCCGTGGTCCAGCACGACGATGCGATCGCTCGCCTCCATGACGACTCGCATGTCGTGCTCGATCAGGAAGATCGTCAGGCCTTCGCTGCGCAGCCGGGCGATGAGCGCCATGAGCTCGTTCTTCTCCTGGGGGTTCAGGCCGGCGGCCGGCTCGTCGAGCAGCAGGAGGCGTGGCTGCGTGGCGAGAGCGTGGGCGATCTCCAGGCGGCGGTGCAGTCCATACGGCAGCTCTCGCGCGTATGAGCCCGCGTATCGGGCGAGCCGCAACTGGTCGAGCAGGTCGAACGCACGCCCCTGCACCTCGCGCTCCTCGTTGCGCGAGCGCGGAGTGCGCAGAGCGCCATCCCACACACGCGCCTTCATCCACCAGTGGGCGCCGACCATCACGTTGTCCACGGCGGTCATGAACGAGAACAGCCGGATGTTCTGAAACGTCCGCGCGATGCCGAGGCGCAGCACACGGTGCGGTGGCAACCCGGCGATCGACACCCCGTCCAGGCGGACGTCACCGCCGGTGAGCGGGAACAGACCGGTCACGCAGTTGAATGCCGTCGTCTTGCCGGCGCCGTTGGGGCCGATCAGCGAGACGATCTCGCCCTGGCTGATGTCGAAACTCACATCGTTGACGGCGACGAGGCCGCCGAAGCGCTTGGTCAGGCTGTCGAGCTCGAGCAGCGCCATGTCAGGCCTTGCCCTGCACGGCGGCCAGGGACTCGGACTCGATGCCTGTCTCCAGCTCGACGCGGCGGGCGCGGCTGGGCAGCAGCCCGCCGGGGCGGAACAGCATCATGACGACCAGGGCGACCCCATAGATCATGTAGGTGTACTGCGTGAAGTTGACGTTGCTGAGCGCAGGGAGGTTGATGGTGTGCCCCAGGGTCACCGACCATTCGTTGAGGTTCTGCAGCACCCAGTAGATGACGAAGGTGAGCACGAAGCTGCCCACGATGACGCCGATGATGTTGCCGATGCCGCCGAGCACGATGATGCTGAGCACGGTCACCGACACCTGGAACAGGAAGGCTTCCGGCGTGATCGCCGTGAGCATCGAGCCGTAGAAGGCACCGGCGAACCCGCTGACCGATGCCCCGATGGCGAAGGCGAGCAGCTTGGTGCTCGTGGTGTTGATGCCGGTCGCCGCCGCGGCCACCTCATCCTCGCGCAACGCCACCCAGGCTCTGCCCATGCGTGAATGCTCGACGTTGCGTAAGAGGATGATCACCAGGATCACGACGATGAGCAGCGACCAGTAGAACCACTGCGGGTTGGTGCCGAAGTTGATCGGCCCGAGCTGCGGCTGGTCGATGGCCGAGATGCCGTTGGGCCCGCCGGTGAAACCGCCGACATCGTTGGTGGCCAGGTCGGGGATTGGCCAGGTAATCACCACGAAGGCGCAGCGTCGGCGCGCCGAGGACCGCACCGAACAACGCGGCGACCATCGCTCCGATGAAGAGCAGCGCCCACAGCGGCAGATGCAGGTGGTGCGCCGGCGACGCCAGTGACGCGCACATGTACGCCCCTATGGCGAAGAAGGCTGCGTAGCCCAGGTCGAGCAGCCCGGCGAATCCCACCACCACGTTCAAGCCCAGGGCGAGGAGCACGTATATCGCCAGGTCCTGCGCTCCCCAGAGGACGAAGTCCGGCGCCTGGTGGAACATGACCGGAAGCAGTGCCCCGAACGGCAGCGCCGACGCGCCGAACGTGAGGTTGGGATGCATCAGCACCCACTCCCGTGCGCCGTACACGACCGCGGCCACGCCGTATCCATACATGGTCAGCCAGACCGCGGAGTTGGTGATGGTGTGGCTGTCGACGGGTCCGAAGAGCGGCTCCTCCTGGATGATGCGGACGAGCAGCCAGACCAGAACCGTCAGAAGCAGGCCGGTGCCCGCGGCGGCGAACCTGACCCTGTCCCAGCGCGGACCGAGCGTTCCTTTGCGGAATCGAAACGCCAGCTCGGCGATCGGTGAGAGAACCAGGATCAGCATCGTCACGCCGAGCACGTAGACGAGGATCGTTCCGATCCCGGTCGGTGAAGAGACCACCACATCCTGCGGGCTGAAGCCCACGCCGCCCGATACCGGTTCCAGGAACCAGGGCAGCAGCCAGCCGACGAGCAGCATCAACGCCGCGGCCACCGCCAGCAGCCACCAGACCATGCCGCCCTGCACCTCGCCGGAGGCGCTGGTTGCGGGGCGGAGGATTCGCCTAAGCACGAGTGGTCACCTCGACGCCGAGCAGGCCGACCGGCCGGAACGTGAGGATGATGACGAGCACGGCGAAGATGAGTGCTTCACTCCACTCGCCGCCCACCAGCTGGCCGCCGAAGACGTATATGGCTCCGATGAGGAAGCCGCCGAGCCCGGCGCCCACGATATTGCCGATGCCTCCGAGAACGGCCGCGGTGAAGGCGATGATGCCGAGACGGTAGCCCAGGTTCCACTGGATGAACTCGAGATTGATGGTGTAGACGATGGCTGCGGCAGCGGCCAGCGCGGACCCGATGAAGAACGTCACCGAGATGGTCCGGTTGATGTTGATGCCGCAGAGCAACGCGGCGTCGCGATCCTGCGCCGTCGAGCGCATCGCTTTTCCAAGGCGCGTGCCCCGTATGAAGGCTCCCAGAGCGAACATCAGACCCAGCGCCACCGCCACCACGAAGATGTCCTTCCAGGAAACCGACACACCTCCGAAAGTGAAGGCATGGGTGGTGATCCAGGCTGATCTGCCGGTGGGTACGTTGTCCGGCCCTGCCCGGGTGAGCATGAAGCCCTCGAGGAAGAACGAGACCCCGATGGCAGTGATCAGCGGCGCCAGTCGCGGCGAGCTGCGCAGCCGGCGGTACGCCACGCGTTCGATGATCATCCCGGTCAACCCCGACATGAGCATGACAACCGGAAAGAGGATGAGCAGCGCGAGCACTAGCCCGCCGGGTCCGCCAGCGGCCAGTCCGTTGAGGCCGAAGAGCGTGGCGATGAGGATTGCGTAGAAGCCCGACGCTGTGAAGACGTCGCCATGGGCGAAGTTGATCAGCTCGATAATGCCGTACACCATGGTGTAGCCGATGGCCACGAGCGCATAGATCGCTCCCAGCACCAGCGCGTTGCGGAGCTGCAGGCCCATGAGCGTGAGACCTTGATCGTGACCCTGCCCCTGCAAGAAGACCCCGATGACCGTCAGCGCGATGACCAGGAGCAATATCGCGGGGAAGTTCCCGGAAGCCCACCGGTACATCCCGCGGAGAACGGGAATGGCTCGCCCGGCTCCGGTCGGGCGGCGCACGCGCGGCACGAGCCCGGCGGGCGCCACCAGCAGCGCTCTCGTGCTCTGCAGAGTCGTTCAAGCCGCTCTCCTCGACGAGCTATAGACGAAAGGGGAGAGCACCGACGTGCTCTCCCCTTATCGGTATTTGGTCGATCAGCTCTTGACGGAAACGTTGCCGCTGGTATCTACCGCGAGGGTTTCCTTGGTCGCCCATGCACCGCTCTGGACCTGGTACAGGGTGAAGCCGGTGTTCGTCGTGTCGCCGTTCGTGTCGAACGTCGTGTGCCCGATGGCGCCGTCGTAGGAGACACTGTGGAGCTGGGTGATGACGTCGTCGCGGAAGGTCATGATGTCGGCCGGGACCTTGGCATGGTTGTTGATCAGCGCTGCCTTGATCGCCTTGATGAGAATGTTCATGGCGTCATAGCCGTATGCGGTGTACGGCTCCTTCTTGCCGTCGTTGTACGGCGCCGTCAGGTTCGAGTAGGCAGCCGCGTAGTCGGAGTAGAACGTTGCTGCGCTGGCCAGCTTGGTGACGTCGGGAGCGCTGGTTGCCTCTGCGCCGTTGGCGTTGGCGCCGGCGTCGGTGAGGAACTTGGTGTCCTCGCACCCGTCACCGCCCAGGAAAGGAACCGTGAGTCCCGCGGCGGCCATCTGGCCGCGAACCAGGCCGCAGCCGTTGCCGGTGGTGCCGCCGAAGAACACCAGCTTGGCACCGTCGGTAGATGCCTCACCGAGCTGGGTCGAGAAGGTCTTGGTGGAGCTGGGCAGGCTGGCCGGCGAGCCGACCACCGTCCCGCCGTCCTGGGTGTAGAACTTCTGGAACAGCAGCCGCAGACCCTTGCCGTACGTCTGCTGGTCGTCGAAGAGGAACGCCTTGGTCGCGCTCAGCTCCTTGGTGGCGACGTACGCAAGGATCTCGGCCTGGTCGGTGTCGGTGGCGATCACCCGGAAGTACGAGTGCACGCCCTTGTAGAGCGCGTTCGTGTCGATCGCCGGGTTGGTCCCCGGCTGGGTCAGCCCCGGGTTGGTGTTGGCCGGGCTGATCAAGGGAAGGTGGTTCTGGCTGGCGATGGGGATCTCGGTCAGGGCGACCGACGAGTTGAACGGCCCGACCACGCCGATTACGGACGAGTCTGCGGCGAGCGCCGTGATGTTCGCGGCTCCCTGCGCGGGGTCGTGCCCGTTCTGGGCGACCGACGAGTCGTCCTTGGACACGTACTTCAACCGGCACCCGCCCAGCGTGTGATGGTCGTTCGCCTGTGTGACGGCGAGCTGCGCCCCGTACGCGGGGAACGGACCGTCGGTCGCGTCGCCGCCTGTGAGCGGCAGGTCGGTTGCGACGGTGATGGTGCCGCGGCACGAGCCGAGCGCGCCTCCGCCGCCACTCGTGGGTCCACCACCGCCTGTCGTGCCGCATGCGCTCAGAACGGCAAGCGACGCGATCCCGGCCACAGAAAGGGCACCGGCCTTTGGTTTGTACATGACACCTCCGAGCTTCTGGAAGAAGCGCTGTCCGCGACGAGCCACTGTGTACACGCGCAGGTGAGTGGTTGTCAATCGCCCGACAGGGCGAATCTCATGAAAACGTGGCCAATTGTGGTAGACGTGCTGGCTCATGGTCCTCGCCGTCGTGGCCAGCGCGCTGGCCGCCGCGTTTGCCGCGGTCGTCGCGTTCAGGTTCGCGAAGAGCAGACGTCCTGCCTTTGCGGTGTGGAGCTTCGGCCTCCTGGTGTTCGCCGCGGCCGCGGCGTTCCAGGCGGCCGGCGAGGCGAACGGCTTCGGGGAGGTGACCTTCCGAGGCTTCTACCTGCTGGGCGGCGTGCTGGGCGTGATCTACCTGGCGCTCGGGACGGTGTTCCTGCTCGCTCCGCGCAACGTGGCCCGCGCATCTGCGCTGGTGCTGGCCGTGGTTACCATCCTCCTGGCGGTCGACGCCGCGGTCATCCCCGTCGACGCCGCGCGGCTGACCACTGCAAAGGGAGTGCTGGGTGACGCCATCCAGCATGGAACGCTCCTCTACATCGGTGTCGTGCTGCTGAACATACTGGGCACCGTGATACTGGTCGGCGGCTCCGCCTGGTCGGCATACCGCTTCTTCCGCGAGCGAGCCGGTGCCGACCGAGTCGTCTGCAACGTCCTCCTGACGGTGGGCGCGCTCATCATCGCGTTCGGCTTCTCGACAGCCAAGACACTGGGCATCGGCAGCCTGGACGTACTTGGCGGCTACGAGGCGATCGGCATCGCGGTGATGTTCGCCGGCTTCCTGAGCCTCGGCCGAGTGGGCCGGCATGCCTGACACGACGGCCACCTGGCGAGAGCGCGACGCCGAGCTGATCGCCCCGGCGTACAGCCGCTACTCCGACCTCGTGGTCGAATCCGCGGACGGCGCGCACCTGCACACCGTGGACGGTCGGGACATCCTCGACTTCGGTTGTGGCATCGCAGTGACCAGCCTCGGCCACCGGCATCCCGCCGTCGTCGCGGCGGTGCACGAGCAGGTCGACAGGTTGTGGCACACGTCGGTGACGACGCTCCACCCCAAGATGATCGAGGCGGCGGCAGGGCTGGTTGCCGTCACGCCCGAGGGCCTCGACCAGGTCTTCTTCAGCAACAGCGGCGCCGAGGCGGTGGAGGGAGCGGTGAAGCTGACGCGGCGGGCCACGGGTCGCACCGAGCTCATCGCCTTCACCGGCGCGTTCCACGGACGGACATACGGCGCCATGACCCTGCCGGCCAGCCGCGCCAAGTACCGCACCGGAGTCGGGCCGTTCCTGCCCCATGCTCCGGATCAGCGCTGTCCGATCGCCGAGGGTGAGGACCTGCAGCGCCTCTTCGCCACCACGGTGCCGCCTGAGACCGTGGCCGCGATCATCGTCGAGCCCGTCCTCGGCGAGGGCGGCATCGTCGTGCCCCCCGCGACGTTCCTGCCCTCGCTGCGAACGCTGTGCGACCAGCACGGCATTCTCCTGATCGCGGACGAGATCCAGTGCGGGCTGGCGCGCACCGGGCGCATGTTCGCGGTCGAGCACACAGGCACCGATCCCGACGTGATGACCCTGGCCAAGGCGCTGGGCAACGGCCTTCCGGTGGCCGCCATCGTGGCCCGGCACGCGGTGATGCGGCATTGGCAGCGCGGTGAGCACGGCACGACCTTCGGCGGCAACCCCGTTGCGTGTGCCGCCGTCATCGCGGTGATCGAGGTGATGACCCGGGAGCGCATCGCCGAGCGTGCGGCCGCCCTCGGCCGCCGCACGATGGAGCGGCTGCAGGCCTGGCGTAACGAGGTGCCCGGCATCGGCGATATCCGCGGCCTGGGGCTGATGATCGGGCTCGAGTTCATGCAGGGCGACCGGCCCGACGGGGCGGTGGTGCGCAGGATTCGTGCGCGGGCGTTGGAGCGCGGACTGCTGACACTCACCTGCGGCACCGACGACAATGTCATCCGGATCATGCCGCCGCTGACCATTCCCGAGGCCGAGCTCGACGCCGGCCTCGACATCCTCGAATCCGCCGTCATGGAGGAGGCGCCGCAGTGAGTGTTGCGGCGGGACCGGTCGAGGCCGGCAACCGCATCGGCGGTCAGAGCCGGCCCGCGGCCGATGGACAGACGTTCGAGTCGCGCAATCCAGCGCACACCGCGGACGTCGTCGGCGTGTTCCCGCGCAGCGGCGCCGGCGACATCGACGGTGCCGTGCGCGCCGCAACAGAGGCGTTCGACGCCTGGCGGCGGACGCCGTGGCCGCGCCGCGCCGAGATCATCCTGCGTGCGGCGCAGCTCATGGAGGCCCGCAAGGACGACCTGGCCCGAACCATGACGCGCGAGATGGGCAAGGTGCTCACCGAGGCACGCGGCGACGTGCAGGAAGCCATCGACATGGGCAAGTTCATCGCCGGCGAGGGGAGGCGCGCGTTCGGCGAGACCGTCCCCAGCGAGCTGCGCGACAAGTGGGCGATGACCATGCGTCAGCCCTTCGGGGTGGTCGGCTGCATCACGCCGTGGAACTTCCCCATCGCGATCCCGTCGTGGAAGGTGTTCCCGGCCATCATGGCCGGCAACGCGGTCGTGCTCAAACCGGCCGAGGACACGCCGCTGTGCGCTCTGCGTTTCGTCGAGATGCTCGAGGAAGCCGGCTTGCCCGCCGGCGTGGTGAACGCGGTGTTCGGCTACGGCGAGGAAGCCGGTGACGCGCTGGTGCGTCACCCCGGCGTCGCCGCGATCTATTTCACCGGCAGCGTCGACACCGGACGCATCGTCTCGGAGATATGCGGACGCATGCTCAAGAAGTGCTCGCTGGAGCTCGGCGGCAAGAACGCCATCCTGGTGCTCGCCGACGCCGACCTGGAGCTGGCGGTGGACGGCGCGCTGTGGGGCGCGTTCGGCACGGCGGGACAGCGCTGCACCGCGTCGTCCCGGCTAATCGTGGAGAGCGGAGCGCTCGATGAGTTCACCGCTCGCCTGCTGGACCGCACCGCACGCCTGCGTCTCGGCGACGGGCTCGAGGAAGGTGTGGACGTGGGGCCGGTCATCAACGAGACGCAGCTGCGGCGCGTGCATTCGTACACGGGCGTGGGTCGCGAGGAGGGCGCGTCACTGCTGACCGGAGGCGAGATCGCTCGCGAGGGAGCGCTGGCCGAGGGATGGTTCTACCGTCCTACGGTGTTCGGCGATGTGACGCCGGCGATGCGCATCGCGCAGGAGGAGATCTTCGGGCCCACCACCGTGGTGATGCCGGTGCGCTCCCTGGACGAGGCGCTGGCCGCAGCCAACTCGACGCAGTACGGGCTCAGTCTCAGCGTGTACACGAACGACCTGCGCAAGGCGTTCCGCGCCATCAACGAGCTGCATTCCGGCATCGTGTACGTCAACGCGCCGACCATCGGCGCGGAGATCCAGCTCCCCTTCGGGGGGACGCGCAACACAGGCAACGGCCACCGCGAGGCCGGCGGGCGGGTGCTCGACGAGTTCAGCGAGTGGAAGTCGATATACATCGACTACAGCGGGCACCTGCAACGGGCCCAGATCGACACCGAATGACACTGGCTGCCGGGCTCGAGGAGCGCTTCACCACCCACGAGGGCAAGGCGCTCCGCTACCTCATCGGTGGCAGCGGGCCGCCGATCCTCCTGTGCCACGGTTTCATCGGCTCTGCGGAGAACTTCACCGACTGGTTCCAGGCGCTCCTGCCTCGTCGCACCGTGGTGGTTCCAGATCTGCCCGGCTTCGGGCACTCGGATCCGTTGATCGGCGGGCACACCGCGACCTCGCTGGCGCGCGCGGCATTGAGCGCAGCCGCCGATGCCGGCATCGATCGCTTCGACCTGGGCGGTCTGTGCCTCGGTGCGCCGGTCGCGCTCGCCCTGCAGCGGGCGCGCCCCGCCGCAGTCCATCGGCTCGTGCTGCACACGCCGTTGCTGGCGCCGTGGCTGGTGCGGCGGCGGTTTCACGTGCAAGCCGGCGTGATGCTGTCGCGCCCCGTGTACCCACTGATCGTCTGGCTCGGCCATCAACGAGTGACGAGCGACCTCTACAAGCGGCTGATGGTCGAGGGCGACGGCGTCGACCCCCAGCAGGTGGAGGCGAACTTCGCCAATCAGTTGCGGGCCAGCCCGCGAGCGGCACGCGAATGGCTCCGCGACGGGCTGCGCCGCGACGACCTCGCGCAGGTGCGCGGCAGCGGGCACCGCGTGCTCATCCTGGTCGCACCGGAGGACCGCATCGTCAACGTGCAACGGGTGGCTCGAGCGGTTGCGGGAGTCGCCGGTGTCGAGCTCGCCGTCGTCGCGGAGGGCGGCCACGCCTGGAACGACGCGATGATCGCGCACCAGGGCGAGCTCCTCGCCGCCTTCCTCGACGATCTGCCATTGCCGCTGCGCGCTGCGGAGTCCGCCGCGGCGTAAGCCCCGCCCCGTGTGGTTGATCGGGCGGGACGCGGGCCGCAGGCGGTTACCGCTGCTTGAACGCCTGACGGCGTTCAATGCCGCTACTCCTCTGCGGCCCGCGTCCCGCCCGATCAATGGCTGCGCAGCGGTTTGCTGCGCTACTTGCGGCTGCGCAGGGCTCGGAGAACCAGGGCGACGTTGGCCGGACGCTCGGCCAAGCGGCGCATCAAGTACTGGTACCACTGATCTCCGAACGGCACGTACACGCGCACGGTCTCGCCGGCGTCGCGCAACCGCTGCTGTTCGTCGGGGCGGATGCCGTAGAGCATCTGGTACTCGTGGCCGGCACCAGGGGGTGCCAGCGCCGGGATCATCTGCGCAGCGGCGTTGATGAGTGCCGGATCGTGGGTCGCCAGCATGGTGTACGCGCCACCGGCGAGCAGCGCGCTCAGGCAGCGGAGGAACGCGCTGCGCACCTCTTCGCGCCCCTGCCAGGCGACGGCGGCGGGCTCCTGATAGGCGCCCTTGCAGAGGCGCACGCGTGACCCATTCTGGCTGAGGGCACGGCAGTCGGCTTCGGAGCGTCGCAGTGACGCCTGGAGGACCGCGCCGGTGGACGGGAACTCGCGACGCAGCTCGGCAACTGCTGCCAGCGTCTGTTCCGTGGTGGTCTGGTCCTCCATGTCGATGGTCACCGTGGTCCCCGCGTCGCGAGCGGCGGCGCAGATCGCGCGGGCGCCGTCGAGCGCCATGTCGCGGTCGAGCGCCTGGCCGAGTGCGGACAGCTTGACCGACACCTCGGCCGCCTGCGCCAGGCCCTCGGCGCCCAGCCGGCCGACCAGGCGGGAGTAGACGGTCACCGCCGCAGCGGCGGCCGCCGCATCGTGCGTGTCCTCGCCGAGGTGGTCGAGGCTGACAGTGAGCCCGCGGCCGGCGAGATCCCGGGTCACCTTGATTGCGTCGTCGACCGTCTCCCCGGCGACGAAGCGGCGCACCAGCGTGCGGCTCACCGGCGACGCGGTGATCAGCCGCTGCACCCGGCGGCGGCGCGAGCCCCAGAGCAGCGTGTGGCGCAGCGCCGCCGCGGCGCTGAACGAGAGCGATCTCATGCGGGGATAGCATGGCCGGGTGAAAGGCGAGTCGGGAGCGCGCCGCTGGTCGCCGCCCGCGCTCCGTGTGAGGCCATTCCGCTGGTACTGGGCGGCGCAGTGGCCGACGTTGCTCGGCACCTGGATGCAGATCGTGGCGCTCGGCTACCTCGTGTACGCGCGCACGGGGAGCACCACCGCGGTGGCGGTGGTGGCAGCAGCGGACGGCCTGCCGGCCGTGGTGCTGTCGCTGCTGGGCGGCGTCCTTGCCGACCGCCTGCCGCGGCGCCGGATCCTGCTGGTGGCCACCGATCACGCCTCGTTCGCTTCCATCGTCGCCATCGCGGTCGTCTTCGGCGCGACCGACGCCATCGATCTGCCCACCCGGCAGGCCCTGGTCGCCGATCTCGTGGAGCGTGAGCTCGTGGTCAACGCCGTGGCGCTGGGGGCGGCGGCGATGAGCGCGACCCGCGTCGTGGGCCCGTCGGTGGCAGGCCTGCTCATCGGCGTGGCGGGACCGGCGGTCTGCTTCGGCTTTCTGGCCGTCGCCTACCTCGCTCCCCTTGCGGTGCTGCTCTATGTGATCCCCGGCATCGCGCCGCTGGGCCGGACGGGTGGGCGGAGCGCGCTCGGAGACCTCGCGCTCGGCCTGCGTCAGATCGGCAGCGATCCGATGGTTCGCGGAGTCGTGGTCGTCTGCGCCGCGCTCTCGTTTCTCGGCGTGTCGTACATGCCGTTCCTGCCCGTGCTGGCCAGAACGCAGCTGCACGCTGGGCCGCAGGTCCTCGGTCTCCTGTACAGCGTCGGCGGCATCGGCGGCCTCGTCGGCGGCGCGGCCATCGCGGCGATGGGTCGCGGCGCAGGCCGCCTGCAACTGCTCATCGCCGGAGGCACCGTCTACGCGGCAAGTCTGTTCGCCGTCGCCCACTCGGGCATGCTGGCGATCACGCTCCCCGCCCTCGTCGGCATCAGCTTCGCGTTCGTAGCCGTGAACACGTCGCTGACCACGCTGCTGCAGACCGACACCGACCCTGCGTTGCGCGGGCGCCTGCTGGGGATCTACGCGACCATCTTCGCCGGGCTGCAACCACTCGGCACCGTTGCATACGGTCTGCTGTCGCGAAT
>VBJV01000010.1 GCA_005879785.1 Chloroflexota bacterium | reverse complement strand
ATCTCGTGTTCACAGCAGACACCGAGGACGATGAGGACCCTGATCGTGCCATACGCATGCTCGTGTCCGTCGATCAACGTCCGGAGCGGGAGCGCGGAACCGTCTTCTCAACCGTCATGCGCATCTTCAACGTCTTCAACGAGCGAGCGGTCATGGCGTCGACGGTTGCTTCGAGCTTCGATCCGCAGGCTTTCGTCCGCGACGACGGCACGCTGTACCTGTGCACGCCGCGGCAATCACCAGAGCGCATCGCCAGCTTGTTCGTGGGCATTCTGATGAGTGTGGTCACAGCCGCGTATGCGCTGAGCGACGACGCCGCACATCGGAACCCGGAGCGGATGCTCGGTCTCTTCCTTGACGAGTTATGCAACGTCGTGCCCGTCGAGGATCTGCCGTCACTCGCATCGCAGGGGGCTGGACGTGGCGTGGTGTTGATGTCGATCGTGCAGGATCTGAGCCAGCTGCGCACGCGATATGGGAGTGATCGCGCTTACTCGATCCTTAACAACCACGGGTGCAAAGTGGTGCTGCCGGGTGTCAGCGACCCCGAAACGGGCGACATCGTTTCGCGTCTGGTCGGTCGCGGCGAGTTCACCGATGTTCAGGTGAGCCGGACGGGCGACGGTCGAAGCACGCATGCCTATTCGGTGCAGCGCGATTCAATGGCAACACCCGATGCGCTCCGCCGGCTGGACAGCGGATGTGCCGTCGTGCTGCACCGAGGGAGCCCGCCTGCGTTGGTGCGACTGACGCCGTGGTATCGCAGCCGCCGCTACCGGCAGCTGACCCAGCTGCGCTACTTCAAGAACGCTTACAAGGTGGAGCGGGCAGCCGCCTGAGCTCAGCGAGCGCGCTGGCCTGCCAAGGCGATCATGTCGTCGGCGAGACGTTCGAGCGTCGCCTCCTGCACGCCGCGGATCGCCATGACCCGCACCTGGTCGGCGACCCACTCCAGCGGTCGCCCCGAGGCGACTGCATCCAGGATCTCGACGCGCGGCGACGACATCTGCAGGCGGCTGCGCACCAGCAGCTTCAGGTCGGGAAGCAGCTCGGTGAAGTCTTCGGCGGCTGGCGGTGGCGCCAGCGTGGCGTCCTCAACAGGGGGCTCCTCGACGGCCGTGGACGTCGTGTGCTCCTCGCGAGTCCCGAACAGCTCCGTGAACGAACTCGAGTCCGTCTCGACGGGCGGCTGCGCCGGCAGCGGGGTGTCGAGCGCGACTACCGGTCCCGCCATCTCTGCGGACTCGGCCCACGACGGCGCCGTGCCCTCGGAGTCATCGCGCAGCACCCGGATGGTGCCCTGCTTGTGCTCGGCGAGGTCATCGAGCATGGTCGGGTCGCCGAGCCCGGGATGCTGGTCGGTGTAGGTCACCACGTGCGAGCCCTCGCGGATGCTGGTGACCCCCCGGCCCGTCGGCGTGGTCAGCTCCACGACGAATCCGCCCCGGCGCTGACGCAGGTCGGCGAGGATCCCCGACCAGTCGACCCAGCCCAGCCGCAGGTCCTCGTAGACCGGTTCGCCATGGAAGAGCTGCGAGATGAGGCTGGCCTCGGCCACCGACAGCTGGGTGGCGGACACGCTGGCGTCGCCCCAGCGGGTCATGCGCTGCAGCGCCGCGTCGCCGGTGATGGTCTCGCCGCCGTCGATGCAGAAGCACTCGACGATCTCGCCGCCGCGGATCAGCAGCACGCCCGCAGATTCGCCCAGGCGGGGCACCACGATGCCGTCGCCCACCGCCGGCGCCAGCGCCGGCAGGACCAGGGCGCGCCCCGGCAGCGAGTGGAACACCGGCGTGCCGAGCGGCAGCGCGGGCAGGACGTCGCGCGGTGGCGAATCCGTGGATGGAGGTGGCATCGCCGCTAAAACTCTGGGCTCATCCATCGCGTCCCCCGTGGCCACTGCCCCGTCGTGCCCCGACTGAACCTCAACGTCCATAACATATTCCCCTGATTTCCGATCACCTTCCGCCCCGGCTATCGTAACCGGCCGAGCGCCGGCTCTGTAAAGGTCTTTTCAGCCTGCGCCGTCGAGGAGGTTTTCGGCTGCTGTGTTCGGACGCCTGAAGGCCTGGGCGCGCTGGGAGCTCGAGCGCCGCATCGAATTGACGGTGGGACTGCGCCTGATCATCCTCGATCGGTTCGTCAAGGCCTTCGTGCTGCTGGCCGGTGGTGTCGTGCTGATGGTGGTCACCGCGACGGGCGGCATCGAGCACATCACCGAACAACTGCAGACGGAGTTGAACCTCGATCCCGGCCGGCATCTCTGGTTGCGACTGGCCGAGGCGCTGCTGCAGCGCTTCACCTCGCTCAGCCGAGTCGCGGAGCTCGCGGTAGGGGTGGCTGCGATCCTCTACGGCATGCTCGAGGTCGTCGAGGGGACGGCGCTGATCATGCGCCGCCGCTGGGCGGAGTACCTGGTGCTGCTGGCCACGGCCGCGTTCATCCCGCTGGAGGTCGACGAGCTCATCCGCCATCCAACCGTCTTCAAGGGGCTGGCCTTCGTCATCAACGCGATCATCGTCGCGTATCTGGTTCGGCGTAAGCGGCTGTTTCTCGACTGGCCGGCTGAGCTGGAGCACGGCACGGCGCCGCCGGCTACGGAGCACTGAATCAGGCATGGACCTCGGATTGACAGGACGCGCCGCCTTCGTGGCGGGGTCGAGCAAGGGCATGGGCCGGGCCATCGCCGAGGGCTTCGCCGCGGAGGGCGCCGACGTAGGCATGTGCGCCCGAGGGGGAGATGCGCTGCGCGACGCGGCGGATGCGGTGCGCGCGCAGGGTGTGCGAGTGGTAGCCACGGTGGCCGATGTGAGCGTCGCCGCACAGGCCACCGCCGCGGTGGAGCGGACCGTCGCCGAGCTGGGCCGCCTCGACGCGCTGGTGGTCAATGCTGGCGGACCCGGGCCAGGGCAATTCGAGGAGCTCGACGATGCGCAGTGGGATGCCACCTATCAGATGACGTTCAAGAGTGCCGTGCACCTCATCCGCGCGGCCCTGCCCGCGCTGCGCACGTCGGACGCGGCGTCGATCGTCTTCGTGTCGTCCTCGTCGGTGCGCCAGCCCATCCCGGGGCTGACGCTGAGCAATTCCGTGCGCGGCGCCGTCGCCGGACTGGCCCGCACGCTCGCCGACGAGCTGGCCCCGGGCGTGCGTGTCAACACGCTGCTGCCCGGGCGCATCCGCACCGAGCGCCAGCTGGAGCTCGCCCGAGCCGCCGGCACGGCGAGCCTCGAAGAACGCTGGGCGATGCTCAGCCGCGACGTGCCGCTGGCGCGCATCGGCGAGCCGGCGGAGTTCGCGCGGGTCGCCGTGTTTCTGTCATCTGCAGCAGCATCCTACGTGACAGGCGCGATGCTGGCCGTAGACGGTGGGCTGATCCGCTCCGTCGTATAGCGTGATGAGCGTTGCCCTGCTCGGGTGGGACGCAGGTCGCGCAGTGCATCTGCGGGCCACGGCTGGTCCGCCGTGGCCCGCAGTAGCGGCATTGAACGCCGCCAGGCGTTCAAGCAGCGATAAACGGAGGGGCCTGCGTCCCACCTGAGCGCGCTGCCGACGTCAACAGCTGAAGGTCGGGCTGAGCAGGATCAGCACGTTGGGCAGGTTGAAGAGCGCGTGCACCAGTGCCCCCGGCCACAGGCTCCTCGAACCCTGGAACACCAGCGCGAGGATGCAGCCGACGGCGAGCAGCGGGAGCAGCAGGAGCAGTTCGAAATGCAGCGCGGAGAAGACGGCGCCGCTGACGAGCACCGCTACCGGGATCGGCGCCCAGCGGCGCACGTAGCCGTACACAAACCCGCGGAAGATGCTCTCCTCCGCAAGCGGTGCGAAGACGCAGACCACGACGACCGCGAGCGCCACCGAGTGGCTGTAATCGCGCCGCACCGCGATGCACTGCGTCTGCGGCGCGCTGGGGAAGAGGTGCACGCTGGCCTGTTCGAGAAACGCGGCCCCGAAGTACGCGGCCGCGGCCGCCACCAGCGCGATGAGCACCCACCACCAGCGGAAGCCGCGCCAGCCGAGTTCCTCCAGAGTCGCCCCGCGGCGCAGCCCGGCCAGCACGTACAGATGGATGAGCGCGCCGCCGTAGTACGTCGCCTGCTGCACCACGGCCTCGACGGCGTTGCGCGTATCCGCGCCGGCGCTGGCGTCGAGGGAGTGCACCGACGGGACGACCACGCCGCCGAGCACCGCCGCGGCGACGAAGGCGCCCGGCCAGAACAGGATGAAGTCCGACCAGTCCCAGGGAACGGGGCGCCCGGCGTCACCGCTCGATCGTTCGGTGCGCGGCTGCTCGACATCGCGGCGCATGCGCAGTCCGCCGGCGATGAGCGTGGGACCTCCGACCACGGCGAAGGCTCCCGCGGCGAGGAGCCCAGCGTCGTGGGCAGCAGCGCCGCGCTGCAGCAGGTCGAAGGAGAGCAGCAGCGCCAGCGGCCCCTCGATGAGGATCGCGACCCGCGCCACGTAGTGGCGGCCGCTCTCGCCAGCACCGGGCCTCCCGGCCGGAGCCGCAAGGTCGGTGTGGGTCTGGGTCACTGACGGGCAATTCTGCACAATCGAATCTGTGACCACCCTTGCCGCGGTGATCGGCCACGCCGGCGCCGTCGCGCGCCTGGCGCGCGAGGCGGACGCCGACACGCTCACGCACGCGCTGCTGTTCACGGGCCCAGACGGTGTGGGCAAGACCACCGCCGCCGTCGCGCTCGCCGCGCAGATCATCGATGCGGCGCACTGGCCGGGCGGCATCGCCGCGCATCCCGACCTGTGGCTCGAGGACTCGGACGCGGAGAACCTGTCGATCCAGCGTGTCCGCGCCGGCGGCGAGCAGGGTCCGACGCTGCAGGACTTCGCCGACCGGCTCACCGAACCGGCCGCCGACTGCCTGCTCAAGACGATCGAGGAGCCTCCGCCCCGAACCCACCTCATCCTGTGCGCCGCTCACCCGGAGCGGCTGCCCGAGACCGTGCTCTCGCGCTGCGAGGTGGTGGTCTTCGGCCCGGTGCCGGCGGCTCAGATCACGCACTGGCTGCGGGAGGAGCACGGCATCGAAGCGGAGCGTGCCACCGGCGCCACCGCACTGGCGGCAGGATGCCCGGCCCGCGCGCTGCACCTGGCCGCGGAAGCCGGCGCCCTCGAGGCCGAGCTCGAGGCGTTGGACCGCTTCCTCGCCACCGGGGGTTCCGGCACCGCCGGCGCGCTCCGCACCGCGGCGGCGGTGGCTCCGGGCGCCGGCGCCGAGGGTCGGGAGCGAGCGCTGGTGACGCTCGGCGCATGGGCCACGTTCGTGCGCGACGCGGCGTGTTTCGCGCTGGCCGCCCCGGAGCTGGCTGTGTGGTCGGCCTACCGGCCCGCCCTGGAGCGCTGGGCCGAGGACCTGCCCGCCGAGCGCATCGTCGCCATCCTGGCGCGCATCCTCGCCGCCTGCGAAGCGGTGGCGACCTACGCGCAGCCGCGGCTGGCGTTCGAGGCGCTGCTGCTCGACGTCTTCGCGGGCTCCCGAAGCCCGCCGCCCGTGCCGGCCCGGCCCGGCGCCGGCGCTACCGCCGCCGCCGCAGCAGGAGGAAGGCCACGCCGAGCGCCATCAGCACGGCGGGCACGAGCCACGGGCGCCGGTTGACCGCTTCGGCGACCCGCTCGCGGAGCTCGCCCATCTCCGTGGCCGGCATTTCCAGCGGCTCGTCGGTCATCAGACGGACGGTGCCCTCGACCGGGGCTGCATCCTCCACGCCCGCATTGTGCGCCCCGTGCGGTCAGATCTGAATGCTTCGGGTGGCGAGAGAATCTTGAGTATCATCGTCGGGTTTTACGAAGCCTCCCCCGGACCATGTGAAGGAGACCGTCTGTGTCCGACTACGCGCATCCCGAGGTCCTCGTCACCACGGCGTGGGCCGAGGACCATCTGAACGATCCGGCGGTACGCATCCTGGAGGTCGACTACGACCCCAGCAGCGCCTACGAGCTCGGGCACATTCCCGGCGCAGCGCTCGTCGACTGGAAGAAGGACATCAACCACGCCACGCGCCGCGACATCCTGCCGCGCGAGCAGTTCGAGCGGCTCATGGGCCGGCTCGGCGCCACACCGGACACGACGCTGATCCTCTACGGCGACATGCGCAACTGGTTCGCCGCGTTTGCGTTCTGGACGTTCAAGATCTACGGCCATGAGGACGTCCGCCTCATCAATGGCGGGCGCCGCAAATGGATCGAGGAAGGACGCCCGATCAGCGAGGAGATCCCGAGCTTCAGCGCAGCGCAGTACAGCGCGCCGGAGGCCAACGGCGGGTTGCGCAGCTTCCTTCCCGACGTGCGCCAGATCCTCGGCAGAGACGACTTCAGGCTCGTCGACGTGCGCTCGCCCGCTGAGTACAAGGGTGAGATCGCCGCGCCGCCGGAGTACGCGACCGAGGGAGCGCAGCGCTCGGGCCACATCCCCGGCGCCGTCAACATCCCTTGGGCGCAGGCCATCCTCGAGGACGACACGTTCAAGCCTGTCGAGCAGCTGCGCGAGCTCTACGGCGCCCAAGGGGTGACGCCGGAGCGCTCGGTCATCGCGTACTGCCGGATCGGCGAACGCTCATCGCACACGTGGTTCGTGCTCACGTACCTGCTCGGCTATCCCGTGGTCACCAACTACGACGGATCGTGGAGCGAATGGGGCAACGCCGTCGGCGTGCCGGTGGAGAAGGAGGCGGCAATCTCCTGAGCACGACGCGGATCCACTCGATCGACCTCAGCGGCGCAGAGGACCTCTGCACCGAGCCGGGGGCGTTGGAGCGGGTGCGGCGTGCCTACGCGGCGCTCGGCCCGGGCGACCGGCTCGACGTCCGCGCTCCCGTCGCCGAACACGCCTTCGCCGTGCGCGCCTGGGCACGCAAGAACGCGATTCGCGTCGTCGAGGACGGACCCGGTCCGGATGGCGCGACCCGGTTGGTGCTCGAGGCGGTGCACGGGCAAGCGTGATTCTGCAGGCGGGCGAGGGCGGGCGTCGCCTGCCGCCCGGCTTCCTGATCGGGTGCGCCACCGCTGCGCACCAGGTGGAAGGCCGCATCGACAACGACTGGCAGCAGTGGTCGGCGGAGGACCCGTCGCGCATCGCCGATCGCAGCAACGCGTCGGTTGCCTGCGACCATTACGCGCGCTACCGCGAGGACCTCGCCGAGCTGGGGGCGATGCACCACAACGCGCATCGCTTCTCGGTGGAATGGGCGCGCGTCGAGCCCGAACCGGGCTGGTTCGACCGCGCCGCGCTCGACCACTACGCGGACGTGGTGCGCGCGTGTCGCGCGGCGGGCATGGAGCCGGTGGTGACGCTGCACCACTTCACGATGCCGCGCTGGTTTGCGCGCGGCGGCGGGGTGCTGCGCCGCGACGCGCCGCGGCTGTTCGCGCGCTACGCGAGCGCGTGCGCCGAGTCGTTCGGTGATGATGTCACGTGGTGGCTCACCATCAACGAGCCGGCGGTGCTCGCCGTCATCGGCCACCTGCAGGGCCGCTGGCCGCCGGGAGAACGATCGCTGTGGCGGACGCTGCGCGTGCTGCGCGGGCTGCTGCTGATGCACGCCGCTGGCGCCCAGGCCCTCCACACCGTGGCCGCGCGGCGCGGCCGTCCCGCGCACGTCTCGGTGGCCCACCACGAGCGGCCGCTGCGGCCGCGACGCCGCGCGTCACCGCTCGATCGCGCCGCAGCGCTCGTTCCCAACCACATCTTCAATCGCTGGTTCCTGCGCGCGTGCGCCGCCGGCCGGCTGCTCCCGCCCCTCGGCGACGGCCGCCGCATCGCAGGGTTGCGCGAATCACTCGACTACCTCGGCGTGAACTACTACTGCGACGACGCGGTCAGCTTCGATGCCGCGTCGCCGGGCACGCTCTTCGCCCGGCAGGAAGCGGACCCGTCGCTGCCGCACAGCAGCTTCGGCTGGGCGATCGACGCCACCGGCCTGCGCCGCGCGCTGCGCAGCCTGTGGCAGGAGTTCCGCCTGCCGCTGCTGATCACCGAGAACGGCGTGGCCGACGTCGCCGACGAGCTGCGTCCGCGGTTCATCGTCGACCACCTCAACGCCGCGCTGGATGCCGTCGACGACGGCGTCGACCTGCGTGGCTACCTGCACTGGACGGCGTGGGACAACTTCGAGTGGGCCGAGGGCTACACGCAGCGGTTCGGTCTATTCGCCGTCGACCCGGTGACCCAGGCGCGCACGCCGAAGCCCAGCGCAACCCTGTACGCGTCGATCTGCGCAACGGGCGTCGTGCCAGGCCACGCGCCCGGTGATCCGGACCCCGAGGCGTACCATCGCGGGGCGGGAGCTCGGTAGGACCGGGCTGAGAGGGCGGCTCGAGGCCGCCGACCGCGGAACCTGATCCGGGTAATGCCGGCGCAGGGAGCGCGCCATCCCGCAGCGGGGACGGCTCCGGGCGCCACCACCGCATGGAGGCGGAGATGACCGAGGTGATCGACCGGAAGTTGGCTGTCGAGCCGGAAGGTGGGGCGTTCCCCGGCAGTCGCAAGGTGTACGTCGAGGGTTCACGGCCGGACATCCGGGTGCCGTTTCGCGAGGTCTCACTGACGTCGCCCGCGGCGCCGGTGCGGCTGTACGACACCGGCGGACCGCACACCGACGCTGCAATCAGCGTCGATCCGCACCTCGGGCTGGGGAAGCTGCGCAGCGCCTGGATCATCGAGCGTGGCGACACGGTTGCGGTGGCAGGCGCTCGTGACGGCGTGCGCCGCGCCCATGCCGGCGCCGCGGTCACGCAGCTGCGGTACGCGCGGCGTGGCGAGGTGACGCCGGAGATGGAATACATCGCCATCCGCGAAGGGCTCGCAGCCGAACTGGTGCGCGATGAGGTGGCCCGCGGTCGCGCCATCATCCCCGCCAACATCAACCACCCCGAGGCCGAGCCGATGATCATCGGCTCGCGCTTCCTGGTCAAGGTCAACGCCAACATCGGCAACTCCGCGGTGGTCTCCTCCATCGATGCGGAGGTGGAGAAGATGCGCTGGGCCACGCGCTGGGGCGCCGACACGATCATGGACCTGTCCACCGGCACGGACATCCACGCCACGCGCGAATGGATCATCCGCAACTCCCCTGTGCCGGTCGGCACGGTGCCCATCTACCAGGCGCTCGAAAAGGTGGGCGGCAAGCCCGAGGAGCTCTCCTGGGAGGTGTACCGCGATACCGTCATCGAGCAGGCGGAGCAGGGCGTCGACTACTTCACCGTGCACGCCGGCGTACTGCTGCGCTACGTCCCGCTCACCGCCAGCCGTGTCACCGGCATCGTGTCGCGCGGCGGCTCGATCTTGGCCGCGTGGTGCCTTGCGCACCACCAGGAGAACTTCCTGTACACGCACTTCGAAGAGCTGTGCGAGGTGATGCGCGCGTACGACGTGACCTTCTCGCTCGGTGACGGGCTGCGCCCCGGCTGCATCGCCGACGCCAACGACGAGGCGCAGTTCAGCGAGCTGCGCACGCTCGGCGAGCTGACCGAGCTGGCCTGGCAGCACGACGTGCAGGTGATGATCGAAGGCCCCGGTCACGTGCCGATGCACAAGATCAAGGAGAACGTCGAGCTGCAGATGGAGCTCTGCCACGAAGCGCCGTTCTACACGCTCGGTCCGCTGACCACCGACATCGCACCCGGCTACGACCACATCACGTCGGCGATCGGCGCCGCCATGATCGGCTGGTACGGCACCGCGATGCTCTGCTACGTGACCCCCAAGGAGCACCTCGGGCTCCCCAATCGCCAGGACGTGAAGGACGGCGTCATCGCGTACAAGATCGCGGCCCACGCGGCTGACGTGGCCAAGGGGCATCCCGGCGCGCAGGCGTGGGACGACTCACTGTCGCAGGCGCGTTTCGAGTTCCGCTGGAACGATCAGTTCAACCTCGCGCTCGACCCCGTCGCGGCGCGCTCGATGCACGACGAGACGCTGCCGGCCGCCGGGGCCAAGGTGGCCCACTTCTGCTCGATGTGCGGTCCCAAGTTCTGCAGCATGCGCATCACCCAGGACATCCGCGACTACGCGCGCGATCACGGCGTCGACGAGCAGACCGCGGTGCAGATCGGCCTCGCCGAGAAAGCGGAGGAGTTCCGCCGCCGGGGCAGCCTGCTCAACGTGACTGAGGCTCGATGAGCCGGAGGCCGCGGGTCTCGCCCTGGCTGCGCAGCATGCTGTAGACCGCGGTCAGGGGCGCCTGGCCGGGCGTCTTGACCGCCACCAGGCGGCCGTTGTCCTCCTCGAACTCGAGGATCTCGCCCGGCGCGCGGCACGCAAAAGAGGTGCCCGATTGAGGCGCGCGATACAAGCGGAATCGACGATTCGTCCGTGATCGCACCCCAAGGCTGCGCTACGATGAAGTCTAGCTGGCGGCCCTTGTGCGCCGCGCAGCAAGAGGAGGCCCGCATGAGAACCAAGGGCGAGGTGGCGTTCGACCTGGTCGCCAGGGCCGAGGCGGCCCACGTCCGTCACGTCGACCTGCAGTTCACCGACGTCATGGGCGCCGTCAAGACGGTGACCATCCCCGCGGCCCAGCTGGGCGACGCGGTGGAGCACGGCACCTGGTTCGACGGGTCCTCGGTGGAGTCGTTCGCCCGCACCGCTGAGTCGGACATGTACCTCATCCCCGACCCGGCCACGTTCCAGCTGTTCCCGTGGGTCGCGGAACCGACCGCCCGACTCATTTGCTGGGCGACCACGCCCGACGGGGAGGCGTACCCGGGCGACCCGCGGGGGGCGCTCCGCCGGGCCATCGAGGCGGCCGCGACGCTCGGCTTCGAGTACCGAGTCGGCCCCGAGATCGAGTTCTTCCTGCTGGAGCGCGACGGCGAAGGCCATCTCAGACAGCCCGCCCACGACCGCGGCTCCTACTTCGACTTCTCCACCGACCACGGCGCCACCCTCCGCCAAGCGATGGTCACCGCGCTGCAGGCGATGGGCATCGACGTCAACACCGCCCACCACGAGGTGGCGGGCGGTCAGCACGAGATCGACATCAGCGCCTCGCCCGCGCTCAAGGCTGCCGACGACCTGGTCACCTTCCGCTACGCCCTCAAAGCCGTGGCACAGCCTGCCGGCGTGGTCGCCACGTTCATGCCCAAGCCGTTCGACGGCCTGCCCGGCAGCGGCATGCACGTGCACCAGAGCCTGCTGCGCAGCGGTGACGGCGCCAACTCGTTCAGCGGCAGCGACGACTACGGCCTCAGCGACGTGGCCAAGCAGTTCATCGCCGGCCAGCTGCACCACGCCGCAGGGATGTGCGCCGTGCTGGCCCCGCTGGTGAACTCGTACAAGCGGCTGGTGCGCGGGTTCGAAGCGCCGATCTTCGTGTCCTGGGCGCGCACCAACCGTGGTGCGCTGATCCGCGTGCCGCATGTGGGACGGAGCGAGGCAACGCGGGTCGAGCTGCGCAGCCCCGATCCATCGTGCAACCCGTACCTCGCCTTCGCCGTCATGCTGCGCTGCGGGCTGGACGGCGTCGAACGCAAGCTGCCGCTGCCCGCGCCCGTCGAGGAGTCGCTGTACGGTTTCGACGACGTCGAGCTGCAGCGGCGCAACGTCGCGGTGCTGCCCGACAACCTCGAGGACGCCGTCGACGCGCTCGAGGCCGACGACGTCGTCATCGATGCGCTCGGCGATCACCTCGCCGAGCGCTTCATCGAGGCCAAGCGGCTGGAGTGGCGCGACTACCGCGGCCAGGTGACGCCGTGGGAGCTCAGCCAGTACCTGGAACGCTTCTGAGCCCGCAGCGGTGAACGCGCCGTCCATCACCGTCAAAGACGTCTGGCGGGCCGGCCTGCCCGAGGGCACCGAGCTGCTCGCCGGCGGGGCCGGCCTGGAGCGGCGCGTCGACTGGGCGTGCGCGCTGCGTACCCGGGCGCCGGCGTTCGAAACGGTCAAAGGTGGCGAGATCGCCTTCGTGCCGGTGCGCAGCATCCGCCTGCTCGACGAACGGCTCGACCTGCCCCAGGTCATGGGCAGCTTCGCCGAGAAGGGTGGCGTGGCCGTCGCCGTTCTCGGCGACGTGTCGCCGGACAGCATCGAGGCCGCCGATCGCCTGGTCATGCCGCTGCTGCGCCTGCCCGACTCCGTGCACATCGCCGACGCGCACCACGGCTGCGTTCGCTTCATCCTCGACCAGCGCGCCGTGCTGCACGAACGAGCGCAGGAGCTGCAGTCCTCGCTGATGGAGCTGGCCATGGCGGGCGCCGGCCCCGCCGCCATCATCGACCGGCTCGCCGACATCACCACGCTCGTGGCCGTGTGGCAGGACGAGTCCGGGGAGGTGCGCCACGCCGCCGGTGCGGACGGCGACGCTGCGGCCTCGGCGCTGCATGCCGCCGCATCCGCGTTGACCCGGTGGGGAGACACCATCACGGTGCTCGCCGCCGACCCGCCGGTGCGCGAGTTCTCGCTCGACGGCGCGGCGTTGAGCAGCTTGACCAGCCCGATCCCGGCGCGGGTCGGTGTCGGCGGCTTCGTTTCGGTGGTGGGGGACGAGAACGCACTCGGCCAGGTGGCGCGCCTGGCAGTGGCGCGCGCCGCGTCAGCGTGCGCGATCGAGCTCGACCGCGAGCGCGCCGTGGTCGAGACCCGCGACCGCCTCGAGGGCGAGTGCATCGAGTCACTGCTCGGCGGCAGCTACTCGTCGGAGCCGGCGGTGAGCGAGCGGGCGCGCCGGCTGGGTGTCGACCTGTCGACCCGGTTCGTCGTGGTGGCACTCCGCGGCAGCCGGCCGCTCGACGTGCCCTGGCAGGAGGCCGCGCTCCGCGCGGCCCGCAACGTGATGACGCGCCGCGATCACGCCGGCCTGGTGGCGCCCCACGAGGGTGCCGTGTCGGTGCTGCTCAGCGTCGGCGACGCCGGCGACGACACCGTGGAGCGCATCGCCATCACGCTGCGCGACGAGAGCGCCCAGGTCAGCGGTGACACCGGCGTTGCGCTCGGCCTGGGGCGTCCCAACACCGGCGCGGCCGGTGTGCGCACCTCGTATCGCGAGGCGGAGCACGCACTGGCCATGGGCCGCAGCGTGCTCGGCGCCGGCCGCGCCGTCAGCTTCGCGCACCTCGGCCTCCACCGCCTGCTGTTCGCCATGGCGCAGCACCCGGAGCTGCTCGACTTCTATCGCGACAGCGTCGGCGAACTGGTGAGCTACGACGAGCGCAACGGCGCGGACCTGATGAGCACGCTGGAGGCGTACTTCGCCGCACACGGCTCGCCCACCGACACGGCGCAGCGGCTGGGCGTGCATCGCAACACCGTGCTGTACCGGCTGCGGCGCATCGAGGAGATCGGACGCCTGCGCCTCGACGACCCCGCGGCGCGGCTCAACCTGCACCTCTGCTTGCGCATCCGCGAGGTGCTTGCGGCCGGCTGAGCGCGTCGCTGCGCCTTGGGCGTGGTGCACAAGAGGCACGACGACAACTTCGTACATTCGATGGCTCGCATCCGTGCAGCGTGCTGTGCGAGCGTTGCGCGATGCAGTGAAACTGCCGGGCGTGACGCATGCCCGGTCACGGGAGGACAGCCGTGCCCGCACGATCGAAGCTGCGTTGGGCAGTCACGCTGGGAGGTGTCGCCGCGCTCGTGCCGCTGATCGCGCACGCCGACGACACGACCGCGACCCAGGCGGCGGGTATCGGCGCCGACACCGTGTGGGTGATCGTCGCGGCGTGCTTCGTGCTGTTCATGCAGGCCGGCTTCGCCATGCTCGAGGTCGGTTTCGCGCGCATGAAGAACGTCGGCACGATCGTGGCCAAGATCATCGTCAACCTCAGCATCGCCTCGATCATGTACTGGCTGGTCGGCTTCGCTCTCGCCTTCGGCGCCGCCAATGCCTTCCTCTTCAACATCATCGGTTTCAGCGGGTTCGCCCCATCGTTCCATCCGGGCTCGCCGCTCGACCTGCCAGCGCTCAACGCGGTATCCCACACACCGGCTGCGGCCAAGTGGTTCTTCGAGTTCGTCTTCTGCGCGGTGTCGCTAGCCGTGGTGTGGGGCACCATGCTGGAGCGAACCAAGTTCATCGTCTACATCCTGTTCGCCATCCCCTTCTCGGGCTTCATCTATCCGATGATCAGCCACTGGCTCTTCGGCGGCGGCTGGCTGATGAGCAACTTCGGCGCGCAGGACTTTGCGGGATCGACAGTGGTGCATCTCACCGGCGCCACCGCGGGCTTTGCCGGGCTCCTGCTGCTGGGGCCGCGCATCGGCAAGTATGGGCGCGACCGACGGCCGAATGCGATACCCGGGCACAGCATGCCGTTCGCGCAACTCGGCGTCCTGATCCTGTGGTTCGGCTGGTTCGGGTTCAACCCGGGCTCGACGCTGAACGCCACCAATCTGCACTTCGCTGACGTGGTCGTCACCACCAACCTGGCGGCGGCTGCCGGTGCACTCGCTGCCATGGCGGCGATCTACAGACTGCAGAAGTCGCTCGACGTGGGCATGATCGGCAACGGCGCCATCGCAGCGCTGGTGGCCATCACCGCGCCTTCCGGGTACGTGCAGCCGTGGGCGGCGATCATCATCGGCGCGGTCGCCGGCGTGATCGTGGTGTACGGCGTGCTCCTCATCGACAAGCGGCTCGACGACCCGGTCGGCGCGCTGAGCGCGCACGGGCTCGCCGGCATCTGGGGCACGCTGTCCTGCGGCCTGTTCACTGACCCGGCGCTGGCCAAGTTCAACGCGGTCGGCAAGGGCGGCCTCGTCTACACGGGCAGCTTCGGCCAGCTCGGCGCGCAGGCGCTGGCGGTGAGCGTCGCGTTCGTCACCGTCTTCACGTTGTCGTTCAGCTGCTTCTGGCTGATCAAGAAGACAGTCGGGCTGCGCGTCAGCGCGCGCCACGAGCTCGACGGCCTCGACATCAGTGAGCACGGCATGTGGGGATACCCGGAGCAGTTCATGCCGGTGCCCGGCGGTGCTTACATACATCCCGACGCGCTCGCCGAACCCGAACGGCGGCGGGTCGCCGCCACGAACGGCACAGCCGAGCCCGCAGGGGAGGTGGTCGGCAAGGCCGAACACACGGAGGTCAGGGTGTGAAGAAGGTCGAGGCGGTGATCCGCCCGGACAGGTTGCAGGCCGTGCAGGACGCACTCGATGCGCTGGGCACCTCGGGGCTCACGGTCACCGAGGTGCTGGGCTGCGGCCGCCAGCGCGGCTACACCGAGACGTACCGCGGAGCGCGCGCCAACATCTCCCTGCAGCGCAAGGTCAAGGTCGAGGCGGTGGTCGCCGACACGTCGGTCGCCGCCGTGGTCGACGCCATCGCCGGAGCGGCGAAGACCGGCGAGGTCGGTGACGGCAAGATCTTCGTCACCAACGTCGAGGAGGCGCTGCGCATCCGCACCGGCGAGCGCGGTGAGGACATCGTGCGTCACCTGCAGCCCGAGCACTGGGGGCACTAGCAAGACCCGCACACCGCGCCGCCTGCCCGGCGCCTGATACCGCATAGACTTGCGCCATGTCGCTCGTCGTCTGCGAAGACGTCGGGCTCGCGTTCGGCGCCGTCACCGTCTTTGCGGACCTGGAGTTTCGCATCGAGCCACGCGAACGGCTGGCGGTGGTGGGGGCCAACGGTTCCGGGAAGACGTCGCTGCTCGAGGTCATCGCCGGCATGCGCGAGCCGACGCAGGGAACGGTGGAACGAGCTCGTCATCTGCGCCTCGGGTTCCTCCCTCAGGACGCGCCTGAGCCGGTCGCCGCCACGGTGATCGACGAGGTCATGCTCTCGCGACGCGACGTCGTCGAGCTGCACGCCGAGATGCAACGGCTCGAACAGCAGATGAGCAGCGCCGGAGCAGACGTCGAGACCGCCCTCGGTCGGTACGGAGACGTGCAGCACGCGTATCAGGACGCAGGTGGATACGAGCTCGAATCACGCGCCCGCGCGGCGCTCGGCGGATTGGATCTCGACGAAGCGGTGCAGCAGCGGCATCCCGCGGAGCTGAGCGGCGGACAGAAGCGGCGGCTCGAGCTGGCCAAGCTGCTCGTCCAGGATGCGGACCTGCTCCTCATCGATGAGCCGACCAACCACCTCGACCTGGCATCGATCGAATGGCTCGAGGGATTCATGGCCGAGGTCGGCACAGCATTCGTGCTCGTGTCGCACGACCGCCGCTTCCTCGACCACGTGTGCTCGCGCATCCTCGAGCTGGCTCATGGTGCGGGCGAGCTGTATCCGGGCACGTATTCGCAGTACGTGCGGTTGCGCGCCGAGCGCCGCGCAACGCGGCGCCGCGAGTATCTGGCGCAGCGAGCGCACATCGAACACCAGGAGGATTTCATCCGCCGCTACCGGGCCGGGCAGCGCGCTCGTGAAGCGCGCGGGCGGCAGACCAAGCTCGACCGGCTCGAGCGGCTGGCGCCGCCGGTCGCCGAGCGCCGTGCGCGGCTGCGTTTCGCCGAGGCTCCGTCATCCAACGTGGCGCTCAAGGCCACCGGGCTGGTGGCCGGCCGCGGTGCGCCGCTGGTCGCGTTGCCGGCCATGACCGTCGTCCCGGGGGAGCGCATCGCCATCGTCGGCCCCAACGGCAGCGGGAAGACAACCCTGCTGCACACGCTCGCCGGCGAGCTGGCGCCGGTCGCCGGCAGGATCACGCTCGGCCCGCGCACGTCGCCGCGCCTCTACCGTCAGGACCTCACCCTCGGCGAGGCGGTGCAGGACGGTACCGACGCCGATGCGCGGACCGTCATCGATGACCTGCTGGCCGCGCATCCCACCAGCCGGGAGCGGGCGCGCACGCTGCTCGGCGCGCTGCTGTTCAGCGGCGACGACGCCGCCAAACAGGTCGGCGAGCTCAGCGGCGGCGAGCGTGCCCGGCTCCTGCTCGGCAAGCTGGCGCTCGAGGAGACCAATCTGCTGCTGCTCGACGAACCGTCCAATCACCTCGACATCCCCGGCCAGGAGGTGCTCGAGACCGCGCTGCTCCGATACCAGGGCGCGGTGGTGCTGGTCACCCACGACCGGGCGCTCATCGACTCGGTGGCGACGCGGACCTGGGCCATCGAGCCCGGCCCCGCACCGGATGGGGCCGGCGAGGCTGCGGCTGCCGCGCAGCACGTGCGTGAGGTGCTCGGCGGCTACAGCGACCTGCTGCTCATTCGTGAGCGAGAGCGGCGTGACGCCGAGCGCGCCGGCGGGGCTCTGCCCACAGCGTCGCGCCGGCCGGCGGGCCCTCTCGCCGGCGCTTCGCCCCGGGGTGCCGCCGCGCTGGAGCGGCAGATTCGCGAGGTCGAGTCCCAGCTCGCCGGTCTGCGGGCGCAGCTGCTGGATCCAGCCACCTTCGCCGACCCTCGCCAGGGCGCCGAGGTGGGGCGCGAGCACGACCGGCTCAGCGGCGCCCTCGCCGAGCTGTACGAGATGTGGGCGGCCGCGGCGGAACGATGAGCCGCCGCCATCCCGGTTGCGCAGCGCCGCCTTGCTAGACTCGATACGCGATGACCTACATCGTCACCGAAACCTGCGTCGACCTCAAGGACAAGTCCTGCATCGAGGTATGCCCGGTCGACTGCATCCATGAGGTCGAGGCCGACCGCATGGTGTACATCGACCCCGACGAGTGCATCGACTGCGGCGCCTGTGTGGATCCCTGCCCGGTCGACGCCATCTTCGCGGAGGAGGACGTGCCCACCGCGCAGGTGAAGTTCGTCGACATCAACAAGATCTACTTCAAGGATCAGGACGCCGCCCGCGTCAAGGTGGACGAGCTGAAGCCTACCGCCTGATTCTGGGGAACCTTTGTGCATCACGCACAAGGGCATGGCATCCCGGCTCGGTAGCGCTGTCCAAAGAATCACGCGGCCGGCCCCGATACGCTGGGCTGCAGTGCCAGGAACAACCGGGGGACTGGCGTGCGATCGTCCCGGAAGGAGGAGAGCATGGCCATCGACGAGTCGATAGCCGCCCGCCCGCATGCTGAGGTGCTGCCCACGATGACCACGTCACTCATCTCTGAACCGACCCCGCGTGAGGTCATTCGCAAGGCTCAGGAACGGGGCGTGCAAATCGTGGACCTGCGCTTCACCGACCTGCTCGGCAGCTGGCAGCACTTCAGCATCCCGGTCGGCGAGATGACCGAGGCGCTCTTCTCGGACGGCATCGGCTTCGACGGCTCGAGCATCCGCGGCTTCCAGAAGATCCACGAGAGCGACATGCTGCTCTTCCCGGATCCGGCACGCAGCTTCGTCGACCCCACACTCGACGTGACCACGCTCTCGCTCGTCTGCGACATCAAGGATCCCCTGACCCTGCGGCCGTACAGCCGCGACCCTCGCTTCGTCGCGCGCAAGGCGGAGCAGTTCCTGCGCGCGTCGGGGATCGCGGACACGTCGTTCTGGGGCCCCGAGTGCGAGTTCTACATCTTCACGTCGATTCGCTACGACCAGAACAGCCACGAGGGCTACTACCACATCGACTCCGATGAGGGAATCTGGAACACGGGGCAGAACGGCACAGCCAACCTCGGCTACCGGCCGCGCTACAAGGAGGGGTACTTCCCCACGCCTCCGGTCGACAAGCTGCAGGACCTGCGCAGCCGCATCGTCCTGGCCCTGATCGACGCCGGCGTCGAGGTCGAGGTGCACCACCACGAGGTGGGCACCGCCGGCCAGGCCGAGATCGACATGCGCTTCGACACGCTGGTGTCGATGGCCGACAAGGTGCTCATCTACAAGCACATCGTCAAGAACGTCTGCTATCGCAACGGCTACACGGCGACGTTCATGCCCAAGCCGCTGTTCGGCGACAACGGCAGCGGCATGCACACCCATCAATCGCTGTGGAAGGAGGGCACACCGCTCTTCTTCGACAAGGATGGTTACGCGCTGCTCAGCGACATGGCGCGCTGGTACATCGGCGGACTGCTGGCCCATGCGCCGGCCCTGCTGGCGTTCGCCGCCCCGACCACCAACAGCTATCGCCGCCTGGTGCCGGGCTACGAGGCGCCCATCAAGCTGGCCTACAGCGCGCGCAACCGCAGCGCGTGTGTGCGCATCCCGACGTACAGCTCAAAGCCAGCCGCGCGCCGCCTGGAGTTCCGGTCGCCGGACCCGATGTGCAACCCGTACCTATCGTTCGCGGCCATGCTGATGGCGGGACTAGACGGCGTGAAGCGGCGCATCGAGCCGCCCCAGCCGGTGGACGCGGATCTCTACGAGCTCGAGGGCGCCGAGGCGGAGCGAGTCAAGGACCTGCCCGGGTCGCTGCCCGAGGTGCTTGATGCACTCGAAGCCGACCACGACTTCATGCTCGATGGCGACGTGTTCACGCCGGACCTGATCGAGACGTATGTCGCGTACAAGCGCGAGCACGAGGTGGATGCTGTGGCGCTGCGCCCGCACCCGTACGAGTTCCACCTCTATTACGACGCCTGACCTGCAGGCGGGCTGACGCACAATTCCTTCCTGGACAGGGGGCCGGGTCGCAGCAGACCCGGTCCCTATTTTTCTTTGTCACTGCTTGTGCACGTCGGCGCCTCGGCGGTGCGTGGCCACGGCGATGCCGTAGTTGGAGACGCAGAACGGCACGAGGTAGGTCAGCGCGCTCTTGAGCCACACCATCACCGTCGCCTGGCCGCGCACCACGACGTCGAGCTGATTGATGCAGAAGAGGATCGTGCCGACCACCAGCGCCACCGCGATGGTGCGCTTGAGATGCGAGCGGCGCGACAGCACCGCAGCGAGCTCGCCCACCCCGCTCCAGGTGCCGGCGGTCAGCCGCTCATCCCTCCCATGCCGCCAATCATTCCCGGGCTGCCGGGCAGCGCGGCCGGCGTGCTGATCACGATGGCGCCGTACACCAGGAGCGCAAACCCGAACACCTGCGCCAGACGCGCCCCCCACGCCGTCGACTTCTCCAGAAAGATGACGATGGTGAGGGCGCCCATCGCCGCCAGGTTCATGATCCCCAGCGGGAAGAGGAGCACGAAGAGCAGCCAGCAACAGCCCACGCAGTACGCGCCGTGGCGCAGTCCCATCGCCACGGCGCCGCGGCGACCCTCGCGCCAGTGAGTGAGCACGAACGACATGGGAGAGCGGCACTGCCGCAGGCAGACCGCCTTGAGCGGGCTCAGCTGGTACAGGCCGGCGAGCACCAGCACACCGCCCGAGATGCGCGCGCCGTTCTGCTGCAGCCAGGGCACGTGGTCCGCCAGCGCGCCCACCGCCAGCGCGCCGAGGTAGGCGAGGGCGCCGGCTGCAGCCCAGACCAGCAGGTAGGAGACGACGAAGAAGCCGGCGGGCACGTAGGCGCCACCCTTGGCGCGACGCGACGATTGAACGCGCGCGTACATGAGCACCATGGGAGCGGCAGTTGGGAACATCATCGCGGCCATCATCGCGATCCACATGGCCAGGAAGATGGCCACCCCCATGCCCATGGTGAGGATCGACGCGGTGCCGCCGCCGCTGCCTGAGCCCATGGTCGAGGACTGCCAGATGAGGATCGCCCAGGCGGCGGAGGCGAGCACGAGCAGCACCCCCAGCAGGAGGTTGCGCTCCCGTTTGAGCGTGAGCGTTCCACTCGCAGCCACGGCGGCAATCTTGCACACTCGAATGCCGCGATTCAAGTACCATCGCCGCGTCGTCGGCCTGCGCTGGAGGAACGAGCATGGCGTGGCAGATCACTGGGACGGGAATCGGTCCATGCAGCTGCAGGGTCAGCTGCCCGTGTGAGCTGGGCGAGCTGGTCGCCGACCAGGGCTGGTGCTCAGGCGTCTTCGCGTTCGACCTGAAGAGCGGAAATATCGAGGGCGTCGACGTGGGAGGCACCAAGGTCGTGTTCATCGGCGACTGGCCGAGCGGCTTTCTCTCCGGGAACGGCAAGGCGCGGCTGATCTGCGACACCGCAATGAGTGCAGAGCAGCAGGCCGCGCTAGAGAGCGTTCTCTCCGGCCAGAAGGGTGGGGTCTTCGAGGTGATGGGCACGCTGGTCTCCGAGGTGCTGCCCACGCTGACAGCGCCGATCAGCTTCAATCGGAACGCCAATGGCGACATCGATGCCACGATCGGCGACTTCGGCCTGGCCAAGTACTCGCCGCTGCGCAACCAGGCGGGCGACGTGACCCGCCTGCTCCACGGCGCTGCCGCGTTCCGCGACGACGTCGCGCTCGGCAAGGGCACGGGGACCAAGTTCAGCCCGCCCGACATGCGCTCCTGGGAAAGTGGCGGCCACAGCGAGCTCATGGAGTTCGACTGGAGCGCCTGAGCTAGGGCTGCGTCAGTCCAGGAGCGCTCGCGCCGCGATGACGACGACGTGGTGCCCGATGCCGGTCTCCGGGTCGATGAAGCCGTCGCCCTCCACGGCGAAGCCCAGCCCCTCATAGAAGCCCTGCGCACTGTCGCGGCCGTGGGCCCAGAGCAGCTCCGCGCCGCGGTCCAGGGCCAGCTCGGCGGCGCGTCGCATGAGCATCCGCCCGACCCCTCGACCCTGCCATTCGGGGAGGACCGCCATCCACCGGAACCGTTCGCTGCGCTGTCCCGGGTGAGGCTCGTATGTGTCCGGGAAGAGCGTCACCACACCCACGGCTCGCTCTCCCGCCAAGGCGGCGAGGTGCCAGGTGCTCGGTGAGTCGTCCAGCGGCGTGTGCACCGACGCCTCCGGCCAGCCTTCGCGGAGGACGCGATGACGCACCGGCCGCACCACCTCGACGGTCACCGCACGCACGAGCACCGAGGGCCCCGTGTCGCCCATCAGCCGCCGCCGGTGCTCAGCCGGCGAGGGCGCTCGTGAGCGGGGCCAGCTCGAGCGCGGCGGCGGCCACACCGTCGGCATCCAGCCCCAGCTGGGCGAGCAGCTTCGCCTGCGCGCCGTGCTCGATGAAGCGGTCGGGAAGCCCCAGGCGGCGCAGCGGGGTGGTGACGCCCTCGGTGGCCAGCAGCTCCGTGACCGCGGAGCCGAATCCGCCGCTGGCAACTCCGTCTTCGACGGTGAGGACGGCGCGGTGACGCGCAGCGATATCGGCGAGCTTGCGGTCCACAGGCTTGACGAAACGGGCGTCGACGACGGTCGTGGACAGGCCGCGGGTGCTCAGCCGATCGGCGGCCGCTTCCGCCACCGCCACCATCTTCCCGACCGCCAGGATGGCGACGTCTCGACCCTTGCGGCGGGTCACGATCGAGGGGATCGGCACCGGCTCGAGCGCGGCCGTCCCGGGTCCCGGCGCGGCGCCGCGCGGATAGCGCAGCGCGAAGGGCGCCTGGTGGGCCAGCCCGGTGGCGACCATGCGCCGCAGCTCGTCCGGTGAGCTCGGGGCTGCCACCGTCATGCCGGGCACGCAGCGCAGGTATGCCATGTCGAGCATGCCGTGGTGCGAGGGCCCGTCGTCGCCGGTGATGCCGGCGCGATCCAGCACGAACAGCACCGGCAGGCCGTGCAGCGCGACGTCGCAGGTGACCTGGTCGAAGGCGCGTTGCAGGAACGTCGAGTAGATGCACACCACCGGGCGCAGCCCGCGCATCGCCATGCCCGCAGCGAACGTGACCGCGTGCTGCTCCGCGATGCCCACATCGAAGAAGCGGTCCGGGAACCGCGCTGCGAACTCCATGAGCCCGGTCGACGAAGCCATGGCCGCGGTGATGGCGACGATCCGCGCGTCCGCCTCAGCCGCCTCGCAGAGCGCCTCGCCGAACACGTCCGTCCACGTCGGCGACTTCTTGGCGCTGGTCCCGCTGTCGGGGTCGAACGTCGACACCCCGTGGAATTTGTCGATCTTGTCTGCAACGGCCGGTCCGTAGCCATGGCCCTTGTTGGTGACCACGTGCACGACCACTGGGCCGTGGTAACGCGCGGCATCGCGCAGCGCCTTCTCGATGGCGGGCAGGTCGTGGCCGTCGATGGGTCCGCCGTACTTCAGCCCCAGGGTCTCGAAGATCGAGGCTGGCGCCACCAGCTGCTTAAGCGAGTTCTTCATCCGCCGCGCGGTCTCGTACGCGGAATGACCCACCGCGGGCAGGGCGCGCAGCGCCTGTGCCGCGGCGTCCTTGGCGGCCTCGTACTTCGGCGAGAGACGCAGCTGCCCGAGGTTCTCGGCGATACCCCCCACGGTGGGCGCGTAGCTGCGTCCGTTGTCGTTGAGGATGATGACCAGCTCGGGCTTGAGCTGGCCGATGTTGTTGAGCGCCTCGTACGCCATGCCTCCGGTGAGCGCTCCGTCGCCGATGATGCATACCACCTTGCCGCTGTCGCCGCGCAACCCTTGCGCGGTGGCCAGCCCCAGCGCGTAGCTCAACCCGGTCGACGCGTGCGAGTTCTCCACGATGTCGTGCACGGACTCGCTGCGCGACGGGTAGCCGGACAGTCCGCCCTGCTGGCGCAGCACGTCGAACTGCGCCACGCGGCCGGTGAGCATCTTGTGGACGTATGCCTGGTGCCCAGTGTCGAAAACGATGGCGTCCTTGGGGCTCTCGAAGACGCGGTGGATGGCGACCGAAAGCTCCACCACGCCCAGGTTGGGACCGAGGTGGCCGCCGGTGCGCGACACCGCGGTGATGAGGAACTCACGGATCTCGGCACAGAGCCTGGTGAGATCCTCCGGGCCCAGGTCGCGCAGATCGGCCGGGCTGGAGATCTCCTCGAGCAGCACGAGGTCAGTCTAGTGGACGCGCTCAGAGGCTGCGTTCGCGACGGTCGGCGCATGATAGGCGCCCATGACCAGACCGCATGCGCGCGAGGCGCTGCTCGCGTGCGCGGCCGGTGACGGCGACGTCGCCGAGGGGGCGCTGTGGCTGGCCGCCGAGGACTGCCCCGGTGTCGAGCCGGCCCGGTGGCTCGAGCGTATCGACCAGCTCGCCGCCGAGCTGCGCACGCGCTGCGGCATCGACGGCTGCGGACCGGGCGACGCGCCCCTGGTGGCCGCGTTGCTCCGCGACCGCCTGCGGCTGCGCGGCGCCGGCGGAGGCGACCCCCGTTCTCACTACCTGCACTGCGTGCTCGAGCGCGGCGTCGGCGTCCCCATCGCGTGCTCCGCGGTGTGGATCGCCGTGGGCAGGCGGGTGGACATCCCCGTCGAGGGCGTGAACATGCCCGGTCACTTCCTGGTGCGCGTCGACGGTCACCTCTTCGACACCGTGGCGAGCGGCGAGCCGCTCGACGACGAGGACATGCGACGGCTGGTGGCCAGCTCGACCGGACGGGAGCCCGACAAGCTCGAGCCGGCCTGGCTGACCCGAGCCAGCACGCGCGAGATCCTGGCGCGGATGTCGCGCAACCTTCGGCGCTGCTACACCAGTCTGGAGAACTGGGCGCTGGCGGTCCAGGCTGCCGACCGCTGCGTCGCGCTGATCCCCGAGCACCCCGCCGAGCGTCGTGACCGCGGGCTCCTGCTGTGGCGGATGGGCAGGATGGAGGCAGCGCTCGAGGACATCAACAGCTACCTCGACCAGGCGCCGCAGGAGTGCGCCGACCGCGTCGCGCTCACCGAGGCGGCGGGTCGGTTGCGAGCAATTCTCAACTAGGACGCGTACCATCTCCGTCACTGGACAGGGAATCCGTAAAGGGAAGGTGGCATGCAGGACAGCAAGCAATCCCGCTTCGGCCGCGGTCGCCGTGTAGCTCTTTTCGTCCTGTTGCCGCTGGGCGTCTTCCTCTTCGTCGGCCCAGGCCACGGGAGTGCAGCCGGGGTGACCTTCAACACTGTCTACGTCGACCCGGCGCGCGGCGGCGGCGAGCCATTCGTCATCTACAGTCATGCCGCTCACGACCTGGTGTACTCATCCCACGAGGGCACAACGCTCACCGACTCGAGTTTCCTGTCGGGCGCCAACTGTGACATCGTCACCGACCCCCCCAACAATGTCGGCCCGGACGGCTACATCTGCAGCTACAACAACCAGGTCAACATGTGGTACTCCACCGACGCCGGCCATACGTGGACGAAGTCCCTGGGGAATCCCGTCTACACCGGGTTCAGCGATCCGTCGCTCACCGAGGACGAGTGCACTTCTGCCGGTGCCTGCAACATCTACGACACCGGAATCAACCTCGCCAACGACGCACTGTACGCCTCGCCCGATGGGGGTGTGACCTGGGCGGCCGGCACCCCGCAGTGCCCACCCACCGGCGGCGACCGCCCGTGGCTCGCCGGCGGGAAGTACGGCGAGGTGTTCATGTCCAGCAACATCACCGGCGGTCAAGGCACGCATACGATCTATCACGGCACTGTCACCCAAGTCGGCGGTCAGAACGCCTCCCTGACCTGCGGCACCACAGGGATCGCTGACAGTGGTGGCCAGGGCCAGATCTACTACAAC
>VBJV01000296.1:1944-4051 GCA_005879785.1 Chloroflexota bacterium | reverse complement strand
CGCCATCGGGTGTGAGTGGACACGCGTCAGCGCGTCGATGTTGGCGCCGGCGATGCCGACCAGCACGTGCGGCACGGGAAGCACCGTCTCGGCGACGATCGCGAGCGGCGCGTGGGCCAGCAGGTCGTAGGTCTCCGGCACCGCCCCGGCCAGCGAGTTCTCGATCGGCAGCACGCCGTATCCCGCCTCGCCGCGGGTCACGGCCCTCATCACCTCGGCAAACGATCGCACCGCCATCAGCTCGGCGTCCGGGTACAGCTGGGCGCCGGCCTCGGCCGCGTAGGCGCCCTCCTCACCGGGATATGCGACGGTCGTTTCGGTCATCGGGTCAGTTCCTCCAAACAAAAAGGCCCCCGTCGATCGGAGGCCTCTCGAGCTTGCGGGTGTCTCGGCGCGCGCTCAGATGCCTCCCTGCCGGGTGCTAAAAGCGAAGCCGAAGAAGTCGAGCGGATACATTGCGCTGCAATGCTACCAGAGCACGAGATGATCGAGCTGATCGCGGGGGTTGCCGGTTTAGGCGACGGCGTCGTGGTCGGCATCGGCGATGGACGGACATGCTGGTCGAGGGCGTCCACTTCGATCGCGGCCGCCTGGACGACCACGCGATCGGCGCCCGGGCGGCGGGCGCGAACCTGTCCGACATCGCCGCCATGGCGGCGCGTCCGCTCTGCCTGGTGGCGGGGTTCGGCCTTCCCGAGGGGTTCGGCGGCGCCGAGCAGCTGGCCGCCGGGCTGGCCTCCTACGGCGTTCCCGTGGCCGGCGGCGATCTCTCGCGAGCGCCCGTGCTGACGCTCTCGGTGACGGCGATCGGCCGTGCCGAGCGGCCGCTGCTTCGGTCAGGCGGCCGGCCCGGCGACCGGCTGGTGGTGACCGGCCGGCTGGGTGCCCAGGCGGTATCCGGCTACACGCTGCCGGTCAGGCCGCGGCTGGCCGAGGGGCTCGAGCTGGCCGCGATCGCGACCGCCATGATCGACGTCTCGGATGGCATCGCCGGCGACGTGCGGCGGCTGGCCGCGGCCTGCGGCTGCGGTGCCACGGTGTGGCTCGACCGGCTGCCGCTGGCGGACGGCGCGACGGTCGAGCAGGCCGCGACCGGTGGCGAGGACTTCGAGCTGCTCGCCGCCGTCAGCCCCGGCGCCCAGTTGCCGGATTGGGTGACGGAGGTGGGCGTGCTGTCCGAGGGCGCGGCGGTGGAGCTGGTGGACGCGGCCGGAACCGCTCGCGAGCTGCACGGCTGGGATCACTTCCGATGACGGGCGTGCTGGGCGGGCTGGCTGCGGCCCTGCTGTGGGGCACGTCCACGGTCGTCGCCTCCCGGTCGACGCGCATGATCGGGTCGCAGCAGGCGCTCGGCTATGTGATGCTGACCGGCCTCGTGGTCTGTGCGGTGGCGGCGCCGCTGTCGGAAGGGGTGCCCGACGTGGGCCGCCACGGCGCGGCCTGGGCGCTGCTGGCAGGCGCGGCATCGGTGTTCGGGCTTTCGATGCTCTACCGCGCCCTTCGCATCGGCAAGGTGGGGGTGGTGGCGCCGATCGCGTCCACCGAGGGCGCGCTGGCCGCGCTGTTCTCGGTCGTGCTGCTCGGACAAGGGCTGAGCGCGGCCACCTCGGTGGCCTTGACGGTGGTCGCCGTCGGCGTGATCGTGGTCACGTTCCACGGCAGCCGGGCGGATCTCCAGCTGCGGCCCGCGCTGTATGCGCTCACCGCCGCTTCGGTGTTCGGCGTGGGGCTGATCGCGAGCTCGCAGGCGGGGGAGGCGATCGGACCGCTGTGGACGATCCTGGTGGCGAGGGTGATCGGCGTCCTGTTCGTCGTCCTGCCGCTGGCGCTTCGAGGCGCGTTTCCCCGCCCTGGGCCGGCGCTGCCGCTGGTGGTGTTCTCCGGCCTGGCAGAGGTGACAGGCTTCACCGGCTACATCATCGGTGCCCGCGACGGCGTGGCGGTGCCGGCCGTGCTGGCGTCCCAGTTCGCCGCCGTGGCCGCGATCGTCTCATACTTCGCGTTCGGCGAGCGACTCACGCCCCGCCAGTTCTCCGGCGCCCTGGTGATCGCGTCCGGGGTGGCGGCTGTGGCCGCGCTGCGCGTCTGACGCCACCGCTAGCGAACG
>VBJV01000296.1:0-1908 GCA_005879785.1 Chloroflexota bacterium | reverse complement strand
TGCGAGGCGACGGTTTGCAGCCGCCGACACGGGCCGACCGCAGCGACAACGCGAAGGCGACGGTTTGCAGGCGACGGGCTCAGACGGGAGCGAGCCAGGTGCTGAGCTCATCCTCGAGCCGCCGCCGGGGAACGGCACCGATCAGCTTCTTCTGCACCGCGCCGCCCTGGAACACCAGCAGCGTCGGGATCGAGAGGATCTCGTACTTGGCGGCCGTGTCCTGGTTGTCGTCGACGTTCAGCTTCGTAAACTTGACCCGGCCGGCGTTCTGCTCGGCCAGCTCGTCGAGGATCGGCTCCATCACCCGGCAGGGTCCACACCACGGTGCCCAGAAATCCACGACGACGGGCTGCGCGGAGGTCTCGACCTCGCTCTGGAAGTTCGCGTCGCTGACTTCGACGATGTTGTCGTTCACTCGGGCTCCTTGGTGGTCTGACCGGGGTTGCAAGTATAGACCCCGGTCAACCTGGGAGATTCCACCGCAAGCCGGATTTCAAGCACGGATCGTGACGGTTGTGCCGACGTAGACCAGGTCGAACAGCCGCTCGACATCGGGGATCTGCATCCGGATGCAGCCGTGCGAGACGCTGTAGCCGATCGACGCCGGATCGTTGGTGCCGTGGATGCCGACGTTGGGTGAGCTGATGCCCATCCAGCGCGTGCCGAGGGGGTTGTCCGGTCCCGGTGGGATCGGCAGTGCACCCTGCGCCCAGGGCGAATCCGGCGGCGTCCAGGTCGGGTCGACCACCTTGGTGATGATCGAGAACGTGCCCAGCGGGGTCGGGTAGGCGGGCTGGCCGACGGCGACCCCGAAGCGCAGCGGCGGTCTTCCGGCGCGGTACAGCGTGAGGCTGTGATCGGACTCGTCGATCACGATCCGGGTGGACATCGCGCCCACGGTGTCGATTCCGGCAACGCCGTTCGCCGGTAACATCCTGGCCGATTGGAACGCCCGCACCGCGGCCTCGGTCGTTCCAGCGCGGCGACGTCGGCGCCCCTCGCTCCGCGGATCAGCGTGGTTCCTCCCAGCCGCTCGGTGCTGTCCACCAGGATCCTGCCGTGCGCCGCGTCTCGTTGCCCGCCCGGTCCCGCGCCCACACCTTCAAGTAGTGCACACCTTCGGCCAGCGCCGGCGGCCTGCGGTCGAGCTGGAAGCGGGACCCGTCGAGCGTCACGCGCCGGGCCGCCACCCCGTTCGTGTCGCTGATGTCGGCCGACAGCAGGGGGCGACTGGTAAGCGCTGTCGACGGGGCATGGAGGTCGATCGCCGGGGCGGTCGCATCCACCCGCAGCGTGGTGCTCGAGCTGGTGGTGTTGCCCGCCCTGTCGCGGGCCGTCACCGACAGGGGCAACGATCCATCGGCCAGCTGGAGATCGATCTCGAAGCTGCCGTCGCCGGCGGCCCGCGTGCGGGCAACGCCCGCGCCCGCGCGCACCTCGACCTGCGAGCCGGCATCGGTCAGTCCGCGCAGCCGAAGCGTCCGCGACCGCAGCCAGCCCCTGGGCACGCCCGCGACGCGCAGAGCGGGTGGCTGGGTATCGACGTTGATCGCCCAGCTGCGGCGGATTTCACCGCCGAAGATCCCGGCTGCGGTGGCCTCGACGGAGACGCGATGGCGGCCGTCGCCAAGCCGAATCCCCACCACCGCCAACCCATCGCCGCGCCGCTCGACGTGATCGGTTACCGCCCGGCCGTCGATCGAGACCGTGTAGTGCTTCAGCCCGGAGACGTTGTCAACGCCCAGGATGATGTCCGGCGCCGACCTGTTCGTCCAGCCATTGGGGCCGGGACTGACGTCGCCCAGGCGGGCGGTTCCGGCGTAGGCGGTCCCCAGCCAGGCGCCCGCCGCGACCGCCGTTGCGGCGATCACCAGGAGCGCGATCGCAGGGGGGCCTGGGCGCCGGAGC
>VBJV01000088.1 GCA_005879785.1 Chloroflexota bacterium | reverse complement strand
GGCGACTTCAAGCTCGGCCTGACGCTGTCGATCATCTCCGGCAGCATTCCGGGCGTGCTCCTCGGCGCGACGGTGTCGTCGCGGGCGCGCACCGGCATGATCCGGGCTGCGCTGGCGGTGGTGCTGCTCGCCTCGGGACTCAAGCTCGTCAACGTTCCGACCGTCGGCGTGGGCGTGGCCCTGGTGGTGGCCGTCGCTGTGATCGTGGTCGGCGTCTTCGCCGTGGCGCCTGCGCTCAGGGCACGTCTCCAGGAGTCGGCGCTGCCGGTTACCGCGGAGACCACCGGCTAAACGCGGTTTCCCCACTGATCAGGGCTGGCGGCGATGGCCTCCCGAGGGCGTCGTCGCGCCCTGCTCCGCCTCGCGGGCGAGCATGAACAGCAGGTCTGAGCAGCGGTTGAGGTAGCGGAGCACCTCAGGGTTCTCCAGTTCGCCGGCCCGGTGCATCGACACCGCACGGCGCTCGGCGCGGCGCACCAGCGTGCGGGCAAGGTCGAGCGCCGCCCCCGATGGCGAGCCCCCGGGGATCACGAAGCCGGCCGGCAGGGGAACGCGCGCCTCGAGGTCGCGGATCTCGGCGTGCAACGCCTCGACCATGGCCTCGGTGACCACGGCGAAGTGCTTCTCAAGGTCAGCACGAAATCCATGGCCCGTGGCCAACTCCGCTCCGACGATGAAGAGCTCGCGCTGCAGCTCCAGCAGGCGCTCGGCGCGGGCGGCGTCCGGCTCCAGCGCCCGAGCCAGGCCCAGTGCCGAGATCGCCTCGTCCAGTGAGCCGTACGCCTCGGTGCGCGAATCGTCCTTCGAGACCCGCCCCCCGTAGAGCAGGCCTGTCTCCCCCTGGTCGCCACCCTTGGTGGTGATGCTCACCTCACACCGCCTCGGCGCGCGCCTCCTCCCGCCCGCGGCGCCACTCCTCCACCCACTTGCTGGCGGCGATGGTCGCGGTCGTCGCATCCCCAACCGCAGTGGTGATCTGGCGCGTGAGCTGGCTGCGCACGTCGCCGGCGGCGAAGATGCCGGGAACGCTGGTCATCATGGTCATCGGGTCAGTCAGGTAATAGCCAGCCTTGTCATGATCGACGTGGCTGTCCACCAGCCTGGTGTTGGGGATGAAGCCCACGAAGATGAAGATCCCTTCGACGTCGAATGTGGAGCGCGCGCCGGTGACCACGTTGCGCAGCGCCAGGTTGCGCACCTTGTCGTCGCCCTCGATCGCCTCGACGACCGTGTCGAGGAGAAAGTCGATCTTGGGGTTCTTGCGCGCCTCGTCGAGGAGGATGGGCTGGGAGCGGAACTCCTGGCGCCGGTGGATCAGGGTCACGCGGCTCGCGTACCTGGTCAGGAAGATGGCCTCCTCCACCGCGGCGTCTCCGCCTCCGACGACCGCGAGGTGGACGTCACGAAAGAATGCTCCGTCGCACACCGCGCAGTAGGAGACGCCACGGCCGGCGTATTCCTCCTCGCCGGGGATGCCCAATTTGCGCGGATTCCCGCCTGCGGTGACGATCACCGCCGGGGCGCGGTACTCGCCATTCGGCGTGTCGATGCACTTCGTGCCGTCCGCCTCGACACGGATGCCGTTGACCTCGGAGCTGACCAAGGTGGCGCCAAAACGCACCGCCTGCTCTGCCATCACCTCGGCGAGGTCGATGCCGAGGATCGACTTGAACCCTGGGTAGTCCTCGATGAGCTCGGTGTTCAGCAGCTGGCCGCCGGGTCCCTTGGCCTCGAACAGCACGGCTCGGTCCATGTTGCGGCCCGCGTACAGCGCCGCGGTCAGCCCGGCGGGGCCGCCGCCGATGATCGCGATGTCGTAGTCGCGGTGCTCAGCGTCCATGGTTCACAGTTTTCCTACACGACAACGATACCCAGAGGCGGGTCCGATCACCCGCTGCGGCTCGCCAGCGACATCAGCTCGGTGAGCACGCGCGAGACCGGGATCGCGTAGGAGTCGGGCTGGGTAGGGTCCGCCAGGGTGACGATGCCGACCACCTGGCCGGTGCCGTCGAGCACCGGGCCGCCGCTGTTCCCCTGGTAGACCCGCGCGCCCTCGAGGCGGAGCATGTCGTGGTACACGGCCGGCGCTCCGGCTGAGGGGCTCTCGCCGTGGCTCAGGGGCACGTCCTGGTGGAGCTGGATGATCTGCTCTGCGGTCATGTCCACCGCACCCGTGGCCCGGCTGGAGGCCAGCGCGATCACGTTCAGCGGCACGCCGGAGATCGCGTCGTGGCCGACCGCCAGCGGCGGGAGCGCGAACCCGTCCGCGGATCGCACCACCGCGATATCGACGCTGGGGTCGGTGCCCAGCACCACGCCGACGTGCACGTGTGCTTGCCGGTCCGTGATGCGCACGGTCAGCTGCCCGGTGACCACGTGGGCGTTGGTGACGAAGTCGCCGTGACTGTCGAACAGCCAGCCCGTGCCCAGCGCCTCGGCGTTGGGGAGCACCGCCTCGATGGTGACCACACGGCTCAGCGACTGGCGCCCGACGTTGGTGAGCGGCGTGGGCATCGGCGTCGGTGTGACCGCGGCCGGTGGGGACACCGGTCGGAGCGAGGATGTGTCGATGTGCGCGACGTGCGAGGCGACCAGGAACGCGACCAGCCCGGCGGCGACGAGCAGTCCGAGTCCTACCACGGCCCGCACCAGGGCTCCCTGCCGGAACGTGGGCCGACCACCGGAATGCACGACATGGCATTGTGCCCGAGCCGTCTACCAGCGCTGAGGCTGGGCCAGGCTCGTGTCGAGCACCCCTGCCTCGGCGAGGCGGCGCACCGCCCGGGCCCGGTGCGACACCCGGTCCTTGTCGGCGTCGCTCGCTTCCCCGAAGGTCGTCCCCAGATCACTGGACAGAAAGCCAGGGTCGTAGCCGAAGCCGCGCTCGCCCCGCGGCTCGACGAGCTCGCCCAGGCACTCGCCGCGGGCGGCCACGGGCTCGGCTCCGGGTCGTGCCAGCGCGGCCACACACACGTAGCGGACCTGCGGCTCGTCGGGGCAGTGGCGCCGGACCTCGTCGAGCAGACCGAGCAGCCGCTGCCGGTCCGTGGCGAGCTCTCCGAGCCAGCGCGCTGACGCCGGGCCCGGCCAGCCCCGCAGCGCGTCCACCTCGATCCCGCTGTCGTCCGCCAGCGCGTGCAGGCCGGTGGCGCGTTCCACCGCGGCGGCCTTGGCGAGCGCGTTCTCCAGGTATCCGGGCCCCGGTTCCAGCAACTCCTGGCCAAAACCAACGTCGTCGAGCGACACGACGCGCCAGCCGAGGAGCGCCGGCAGACGCCGGAGCTCGGCAACCTTGCCGGGGTTGCTCGTCGCCAGCACCAACCGGGGCGGCGGCACGGCGTCGCGCACCGCGGCGCCCATCAGCCCGCGCCGGTCAGCGCCTCGGCCTGCAGCTCGAACAGCCGTTTCAGACCGGTGCCGGCGAGCTCCAGCAGGCGGTCCATCTCTTCGCGTGAGAATGGCTCCTGCTCCGCCGATCCCTGCAGCTCGATGAACCGTCCATCCGCGGCGCCGACACAGTTGAGGTCGGTGTCGGCGGCGGCGTCCTCCAGGTAGCAGAGGTCGAGGCGGGGCTCGCCGGCAATGATTCCCGCGCTCACCGCAGCCACCGGCCAGCGCAGCGGATCGTGCCGCACCAGCCCGGCTTCGCGAAGCCGCCCGACGGCAAGCGCCAAGGCGACGTAGCCCCCGGTGATCGAGGCCGTGCGCGTGCCGCCGTCGGCGACCAGCACGTCGCAGTCGATGATGATGCTGCGTTCGCCGAGGTGGTCGAAGTCCACGCCGGCGCGCAGGCTGCGACCGATCAGGCGCTGAATCTCCTGGACCCTGCCGTCCACGCGGCCGCGACGGCCGTCGCGTTCCGTGCGTGTCTGCGTGCTCCGCGGCAGCATCGAGTATTCGGCGGTCACCCAGCCGCGCCCCGTGCCCTTGCGAAACTGCGGGGTGCGTTCCTCCACGGTGGCCGAGCAGAGCACGCGCGTCTCGCCCATGGCGATGAGCGCACTTCCCTCCGCGTACGGCAGCGCGTGCAGCTCGATCGTGGATTCGCGGATCTGGTCGGGAGCGCGGCCGTCGGGACGCATCAGCGGTGGAACACTCTGACAAGCACCTGTATCGAAGCCTCGTAAAGCAGCAGGAGCGGGACCACCAGGGCGGTCGGGGTGAAGGGATCGGCACCGGGCGTCACCACCAGGGCCGCCAGGATGATGACCACATAGGCAACCTTGCGTTTCGCCTTCAACCATTTCGACGAGATGATCCGCAGCACACCGAGCAGCACCAGCACCACGGGCAGCTCGAAGGTCACCCCGAACACCACAACCAGGAGCAGGAAGAACGACAGATACTGGTTGATGTCCGGGAAATAGACCGCGTTGTTGCTCAGGAAGTTGGCCAGGAATCCCAGGCCGATCGGCATGACGAAATAGGCGAACGCAGCGCCGCAGGCGAAGAGCAGCAGTGCTGAGCCGATGAACGGGCCGGCGAACTTGCGCTCCACAGGCCGCAGTCCCGGGGACACGAATGACCACGCTTGCCAGAGGATGACCGGCAGCGCGAGCACGAAGCCCACCACGGCCGCCACCTTCATCGGCACCGTCAGGCCCTCGGTGGGCCCGGTGAAGATGGCCGACGAGACGATGCTGTGCGAGTTGCGCAGGATCAGCTTCAGCGGATGCAGCAGCAGGCCCAGCACAAAGTCTTTGAAGACGAACGCCACGATGGTGGCGACCGTCCACGCCAGCAGCGAGACGATCAGAACCTTGCGGAGCTCGCCGAGATGCTCCACGAGGGTCATGCGCCGCTCGTTGTCAACCACTCCCTGCACGGACTATCGGCCTCCGATCCGACCTGCTCGAACCGGAGGAGCGAACTCTAGCTCGAGACGGTCGGCTGCTCTGACGGCGCGGGACTTGCCGGCGCGGCGGCGGGCTCGGCGGGTGCAGGTGGCGGGCTGGGAGCCGGCGCAGGCTGCACGGGCCCGGGCTGCGCCATGTGCTGCACGGGCGCCTGTGCGGCAGGCGCTGCAGTCGGCGCCGTCGCCGAATTAAAGACGTCTTTGGTTTCGGACGATGCTTTCCGAAACTCGCGAATCGCGCGGCCCATCCCTGCTCCCACGTCGGGTAGCTTCCCAGGCCCCCAGATGATGAGAACCACGACGAGGATCAGGAGGATGAGCCACCAGTGTCCACCGAAACCAGGCATATCTCTCTCTACGTTTTCTGTGCGCTCTTGGTTCAAACGTCAGTCTAGCACCGTCGCAACGGCCGCTCCGGACGTCAGGGATGCAGCGAAGGCGGCCACGGCGCGATCGATGTCGGCCTCCTCGTGCGCGGTGCTGACAAAGCCGCACTCGAACTGGGACGGCGGCCACAGAATCCCCGCCTCGAGCCACTCCCGGTGCACCCGTGCGAACAGCTCCCGGGGACAGCGCCGGGCTGAGGCGAAATCCGTCACCTGCTCGACGCCGACGAAGGCTGTGAGCATGCTGCCCGCACGGTTCACCGCACACGGCACGCCCGCGGCCGCCGCCGCCGCGGCAAGCCCGTCGCCCAGGCGAGCGCCGAGCCACTCCAGGCGCTCGTAAGCCGCGCCGTCGCGCAGCCTGTCGAGCACCGCGCAGCCGGCCGCCATGGCCAGTGGGTTCCCCGCCAGCGTGCCGGCCTGGTAGACGGGGCCTGCCGGCGCGACCCGTGTCATGAGCTCGCGACTGCCGCCATAGGCGCCCACGGGAAGGCCGCCGCCGATCACCTTGCCGAGGCAGGTGAGGTCTGGCGCCACGCCGAAGAGCTCCTGGGCGCCCCCGAAGCCCAGGCGAAAGCCCGTGATCACCTCGTCGAAGACGAGCAGCGCGCCGCTGGACCGGGTCAGGTCACGCAGCGTCTCCAGGAACCCCGGCACCGCCGGGACGCAGCCCATGTTGCCCGCCACCGGCTCGACCAGGACGGCGGCCACCCGCTCCCCGTCGCGCTCGAAGAGCGTGCTCACCGCCTCTGCATCGTTGTACGCGAGGACGACGGTGTCCTTGATGGCACCCTGCGTGACCCCGGGCGAGCCGGGAATCCCGAGCGTGGCCACGCCCGACCCCGGCTCGACGAGCAGTGCGTCGGCATGGCCGTGGTATGCGCCGGCGAACTTCACCACCAGGTCACGGCCGGTGGCGGCCCGGGCCAGGCGCACCGCCGACATGAGCGCCTCGGTTCCGGACGTGACGAAGCGCACCATCTCGACCGCGGGCATCGCGGCGGTGATGCGCTCGGCCAGCTCCACCTCGACGGTGGTGGTGTGGCCGAACGCCAGTCCTCGCGCCAGCTGGTCGCGCAGTGCCGACACGACCTCGGGCGGGTTGTGACCGAGTATGTG
>VBJV01000087.1:3347-16995 GCA_005879785.1 Chloroflexota bacterium | reverse complement strand
GGCGGGCATTGCCGACCCACAGCTCGACGTGATCGGTGCCGGCGAGCGCGGGAAGCCCGATGCCGGCGGCGGTGTCGAGCGTGCTGGTCACCACCCTATTCTGGCCTGGAACCTCGCGGGCGGCCAGCGATTCGATGCCGGCTATGCGACGGCGAAGACGGCCTCGATCTCGATCGCTGCGCCCAGGGGCAGCTGTGCCACGCCGACCGCGGTGCGCGCATGGCGGCCGCGCTCGAGCCCGAAGACCTCGACAAGCAGATCGGAGGCGCCGTTGAGGACGGCCGGCTGCTCGGTGAAGTCCGGTGCGCTGTTGATGAACCCGCTCACCTTGACGACGCCGGCCACCCTGTCCAGAGAACCGAGCGCGGCGCGCACGCTGGCAAGCATGTCGATGGCCGTGGCACGGGCGAGCACGTACGCATCGTCTGAGACCATCTCTCCGTCGCGCTTGCCGACGTGTCCCGACAGATAGAGGTGGTCGCCGCTGATCCGCGCGGTGACGTAGTTGGCCACCGGCGTCGCCGGCGTGGGCAGGTTGATGCCAAGCTCTGTGAGCCGCGCCTCGACACTCATGGTCAGTAGTCGTTGAGATAGTCGGCGTTGTCGGCGAAACGCTGCGGGTTGAAGCCGAAAGCATGACGCACCGAATCGAGTCGCGTGATGTTGTTCTTCTCGAGCAGCCGGAGCTGGCCCAGTGTGACCATGGGATTGGGCATCACGTGCTCCATGATGAACACGGGCGGGAGCATCATCCGCACAGGGATGTGCATCAGCACGCGGCGCGCGCCGAGCGCGTCCCGCACCGTCAGCACGATGTCGTCGTACGTCAGGTGCTCCGGTCCACCGATCTCGTGCGCACTCGAGTCCGGGCCGCGCTCGAGCGCGACCGCGATGCAGCGCGTCACGTCGTATATCGAGAGCGGCTGGAAGAGCGCCTGACCGTCACCGGCGATGGGAATCGTGAGCGGGATCGGACCCACGAGGCTGAGCCGGACCAGGCGTGCGATGACGGTGAAGAAGCCATCGCCCGGGCCGAAGATGGTGCTCGGACGCATCACGGTGAACGGGACGCCGCTGGCGCGCACGGCCTGCTCGCCGGCCCACTTGGTGGCCAGGTACGGATAGCGCGGGTCCGGGTCCACGCCGTTCGCGCTCTGATGGATCATGTGGGGCACGCCCGCTCGGTGCGCCGCCTCGGCGATGCGCTCTGCTGACCCACGATTCACGCGCTCGAACGTCTGACGACCGCGCTCGCGTATGACGGCCACGAAGTTGATCACGGCGTCGCAGCCGGTGAACACATCGACGAGCGGCGCCGAGTCGGTGAGGTCGGTGCGCACGAAGGTGACCCCGGGACGGCGCGGCCGCCGCTTCTTGCCGCGAGCCAGCACCACCATCTCGTGCCCGGCCTGGCTCAGCACCCGGACGGTATGGCTGCCCACGAACCCGGTACCACCGGTGACCGCGATGCGCACGGCTGCACTCTAGGCGAAACACCACTCCAGTCCTGCATAATGCCCGGGCCGAGGACCGGCCGCACAGGCGTGACCTCGGTGCGTAAGGAAGCGATCAGACCTGGGCACTACAGGAGGCGGTCTTTATGGAGCCAAGCAATTTTCGGCGCGCCGCGCTCACGGCAGCGATGGCGGGCGCAGTCGCCGGCGGACTCTTTTTCAGCGGCGCGCAGCTCACCAAGGTCGGCGCCGGTACGCCGGCCGACAAGGTGACCGTCGCAGGATCGACGCTCACCGTCATGCCGCCGAACAGCACGGCGACGGTGCTGCAGGCGTCGATGAAGACATCCAACCCCGAGGACCTGGTCCTGCAGGTCACCGCGGAATGCTCGATCGTCACCAATGTCACGGCCACCAGCAACGGCGGCGCGGCAACTGGCAGTGGCGAGGTGGACGTCCAGGTCAAGATCGATGGTGTCGCGGTGCCGATCGTCTCGGTGCCCGGGCAGAACGCGCAGAAACCGCCGAGCGCTCTTGACGACGGCCGGGTTGTCTTCTGCAACCGCGTGTTCACCATGACCATCACGACGTCCGGCGCGTCGAGCGACACGATCAACACGTACGAGAAGTCCAAGGCAACCAACGCGTTCAACTGGGCGGCGTTCAATATCGGTTCGACTCCCAGTCCGCATGTGATAACCGTCGAGGCCACCTTCTCGACATCGGATCCCAATCAGCAAGCCGTGATCGGCAACCGTACCCTCATCGTCACGCCCACCTCGCTGGCACTGAACCAGACGGGCTAAGCGCGACACCGTTCTCGTCTCAACGAGGCGCTCGGGTCTACCGGGCGCCTCTTTTTTTGCCTGCCAGACCCTCGCTTGCAAAACGAACATCTGTTCGCTATAGTTGGCCATCTGCCTCGACGTCCTGCTCTTCGTCTCGCCGGAGGTCAGTCCCAGGTGAGGAGCGATGGCCGATTCTCTCTCCGCGGCTCTGGCGACTCTGAGGTCACGCTACGGGCCCCAGGCCCTGCAACGCGGGGGCGGGCAGATCGCCGCCGGCGTCTGGCCGACGGATGCGTTCGTGCTCGACACCGGGCTGCTTCCCGGCGGGCTCCCGCGCGGTCGTATCACGGTGCTCGCCGCAGCCACTCGGGGTGCGTCCGGCCGGCTCACCCTGGTGCAGTCGCTGGCCGCGACGGCCAGCCGTGGCTGTCAGGTGGGGTACGTCGACCTTGCCGGCACCCTGGACCCCGGTTTCCTCGCCGACCTGGGTGCTGACCTCGCCACCTGCCTGGTGGTCACCCCCGAGGCGGGGCGGTGGGATCGCGGGTTCGCCATGGCCCGAACGCTGGCCCGGGCGGGCCTGCCCTGGCTGGGGATCGCGCTGGGCGGTCCGAGCCAGCTCCGGCCTGCGGCCTGGGAGCATGCGCTCGCCGCCCTCGCCGAAGCCGTGGCCAAGCAGGGCGCCGTCTGTGTCGTTGCCGCACCGTCGCCGCTGGCCACCCCGCTGGCCCACGCCGCCTCGCTCACGCTCACCTGTACCGCCGCCGGCTGGCAGCGGACCCACGGCGACGTGGTGGGGTTGCGGGTGCGCGCTGTGGTGACCAAGAGCAAGGTCGGCCCCAGCGGCGCGGAGGCCACCCTGCTGCTCCGCTACCCACGGCCGTACGCGGTCGCCGAGATCGTCGGGCTGCCCAGCGTCATCACGCCGCGCGTCGTGCTGCCGGAGCAGGCGCCGGCCATCGCCGCGTCCGGATGACATGCGTGTCCTCTGCGCGCTTCACCCCCACCTCGGATTGGTCGCCGCGCTCCGCCGTCATCCCGATCTGCACGGTGAGGCGGTCATCGTGGGCGGTGCGCCCGAGCTCCGTTTGCCCGTGGTCGCTGCGTCCCCGGTGGCGCGGGCGGCAGGACTGCGGGCGGGACAGACGCTCCGTCAGGCCCAGCAACTCTGTCCCGGTGCGGCCTTCGTCCCCCTCGACTCGGGGGCGGTGACCGCGCTGCGCGCGAGCGTCAGCGTCGAGCTGCAACGCCTGTCTCCGGCAGTGGAGGCGGGTGACGACGAGGTCCTCTGCGACCTCTCGGGCCGTCACGCCGCCTACGCCTCCGAGATGGCCTGGGCAGCGGCGGTGGCGCGCGCTCTGAGCGTGATCCTCGACGCGGATCCCCCCGCGGTCGGCGTGGCGGCGTCGCGGTTCGTGGCCCGCCTGGCGGCGCGGGCCGGTACCTCGGGGCGGATCAGGCGGGTCCGCTCCGGCGACGAGGCGGCCTTTCTCGCTCCGCTGCCGCTGGCCGTGCTGCCCGTCGATCCGGACGTGACGGCTCGCCTGGCCGGTTTCGGACTCGACTGCCTCGGGGCGGTCGCCGGTCTCGCTCCTGCGGACCTGCAGCGCCAGTTCGGGCTCGACGGTCTGCGGGTGCACCGGCTGGCTCGGGGCCTGGACGGCGACGGCGTCAATCCCGAGAGCAGCGTCAGGGCGTGGAGTGAGCGCTTGGTGCTGGACGGGTCCAGCGGAGACCTGGAAACGCTGCTCCGCGCTGCCCGGCATTGCACCGATGTGCTCGGCGCGCGGCTTGCGGAACGCGGGCTCGCCGCGAGCGAGGTCCGCCTGGACTACGAGACGGAGGACCGGGCGCCGTCCGGCGTCTGTGTGGTCCCTGCCGGGCCGGTGGGCAACATCGTCGAAACCTGGGCGGCGGTGCTTGGGTTGCTGGGCGAGCTGCGTCCCGGGGCGCCGGTCACCGCGGTCCTGGTGGAGGTGCAGCGTCTGGCGCCTGCAGCCGGCCGGCAGACCGATCTGTGGCGAGCCGGCGATGCCGCTCGCGAGGCGGTGTTCCTGGCCGCCGGCCGGCTGCGCGCTCGCTTCGGCGACCAGGCCGTGCGTCGCCCGCGGCTGGCACTCGACCCCGGCGACCTGCCCGAGCGGCGCTTCGCCTGGGACGTCCCGGCGGTCGCCGGAGGCGCGGGATGACCGAGTTTCTCGGTGGAGCAGTCGAGGTCCGTGTCGGCTGCCAGGCAGCACCCACCGCGCTGCGTTTCGACGGCAGCTGGCGCGAGCTGGTCGATATCGCCCTGACCTGGCGGGTGGAGACCGACTGGTGGCGGGCGCCGGTTCGCCGCGACTACGTGCGGTGCCTGCTCTCAGGTGGCGAGTGCGTGGACATTTACCGCGACCTCGAGGACGGCACCTGGTACTGGACGCGCCGCTATGACTGAGGCGGTGGTGGCCGCCGGCCGAGGGGGACCGGCGGCCAGGAGGGAGCGGGCGGCGCGGGGCTCGACGTCTTGTGCGTTCGCGCTACCACACATGTGAATACTTACACAAGTCTGTAGCACCTGTCAATGGCGCTGTTCGCCGAGCTGGCTGCCCGTTCGCACTACTCCTTCCTGGAAGGGGCGGCCGCGCCTCGCACCCTGGTGGCAACCGCCGCCAAGCTCGGCATCGGTGCGGTGGCCATCTGCGATCGCAATGGCCTCTACGGTGCCGTCGAGCTCACCCAGGCGGCGGCCCAGGCTGGCATCCAGCCGATCATCGGCACCGAACTGGTGCTGGCCGACGGCTCGCGCCTTCGCCTCCTGGCTCGCGACCGCACCGGCTACCGGCAGCTCTGCCGGGCGGTGAGCGCCGCCCAGCTCGCAGGCGTGAAGGGGCAGGCCCGCCTGCACCTCGCGGGCATCAGCGACATCGCCGGCGACGTCGCGACCGGCGTGCCATCAGCCAGGCGGAGAGCCCGCCACAAGCTGCCGCCACCCGAGCGCCCCGCGGCGCTGCGCCCCACGCGGGGACCGCATCCCACCGGCTGGCCGGGGCTGCCCGCGACCACGCTCCTCGCCGAGGGTGAGCCTGCCCGCGTCGAGCCCGCCGAGCTCAGCGGCTGCATCGCGCTGATCGGCGGACCGCACAGCACGCTGGTCAACGCGCTGGTGCGCGGCGACCGCCGCGCCGCGCTGCGTCATGCAGAGCGGCTGCGCGAATGCTTCGGCCGCGACCGCGCCGCGATCCTGCTCACCAACCACCTGCATCCCGCCGACCGATGGATCCACGCCGAATGCGCCGCGCTCGCTCGAGCGTCGGGACTGCCCGTGGTCGCCAGCGCCACCCCGGACCACGCCGCAGCGGACGACAAGCCGCTGCTCGACGTGCTCACCGCCATCCGGCATCGCACCACGCTCGACCAGGCCGCCGCGCACGGCCTGCTGCTCCCCAACAACGAGCATCGCCTGCAACCGGAGGCGGTCATGCGCGAACGTCTGCGTGACCATCCCGACGCCTTCGACACGGCAGCGCGCATCGCGGCGCAGTGCACGGTGTCGCTGGATTTCAGCGACGTTCGCTTTCCGGGATTCCCGGTGCCCGAGGGCGAGACGCCGTTCTCGGTGCTCTACGCGCTCTGCCAGGAATCGGTGCAGCGCAAGTACCACCCGATGACGCGGCTGGTGGCGGCGCGCCTGCAGCGCGAGCTGGACGTCATCGAGAAGACAGGACTTGCCGAGTTCTTCCTGATCACGTGGGACATCATGCGATACGCGCACGAGCATCACATTCCCGGGCAGGGGCGCGGCAGCGCCGCGGACTCGATCGTCGCCTACCTGCTCGACATCACCCGCGTCGACCCGGTGGCCCATGACCTGCTGTTCGAGCGCTTTCTCCACGAGGACCACCAGGGGACACCCGACATCGACATCGACTTCTCCACCGATCACCGCGAGCAGGTGCTGCAGTACGTCTACGACAAGTACGGCGCGGAGCGCACCGGCATGGTGGCCAACGTGGTCACGTTCCGCCCGCGCATGGCGATCCGCCAGGTCGGTGCGGCGATGGGCTTTCCCGAGACGGTCATCGACCGGCTGGCCAAGGACGCCGACGGCTGGTATGGACGCAGCGATGACGTCAGCGGCGGGCCGGGGTCCGGCATCGAGGGATTCCTGCCGCGACAGGATGCATCAGGCCCCCTGCCGTGGCGGCAGTTCGTCGACATCCTGCACCGCATCGAGGGAACGCCGCGTCACCTGAGCATTCACGTGGGCGGGATGCTGGTCACCGGCGAGCCGCTGGTCGACGTGGTCAGGATCTCGGGCTCATCAAGATGGACCTGCTCGGACGGCGCACGCTGTCGGCGATTGCCGAATGCCTCGACGCGATCGAGCAAACCACAGGCCTCCGGCCTGATCTTGACGCGCTGCCGCTCGACGACGAGCGCGTCTACGACATGATCTGCGAGGTCGACACCATCGGTCTGTTTCAGATCGAGTCGCGCGCGCAGCAGCAGTCGCTGTGGCAGTCGCAGCCGCGCTGCTTCAACGATCTGATCGTGCAGGTGGCCATCATCCGCCCCGGGCCGATCCAGGGCGACGCGGTGCACCCCTATCTGCGCAGGCGCCAGGGCTTCGAACCGGTGACCTACCTGGATCCTTCGTTGGAGCCGATCCTGGCAGAAACACGCGGCGTGATCCTGTACCAGGAGCAGATCCTACGCATCGTCATGGAGATCGCCGGCTACACCGCAGGCGAGGCGGACCGCTTCCGGCGCGCCATGAACCGCCATCGCTCCCGCCTGGAGATGGAAGAGCTGCGCGACGGCTTCATCAGCCGCTGCGCCGACCACGGGCTCGACGAACCGGTTGCGCAGCAGATCTTCAAGAGCGTCGCCGGCTTCGCAGAATTCGGCTTCTGCAAGAGCCACGCCGCCGCGTTCGCCCGCACGGCGTACGAAACGGCCTGGCTGCGCTTGAACTACCCGGCTCACTACGCATGCGCACTGCTGAACGCGCAACCGATGGGCTTCTACCATCCGTCCGTGCTGGTCGATGACGCCCGGCGTCACGGAGTGACCGTGCTTCCCGTGGACGTGACCCGCAGCCGAGCGCGCTGCACGGTGGAAACGCTGGATGGGCACGCCACTGCCGGTTTCGCGGTGCGGCTCGGCTTTGCGTACGTCCGCGGGCTGGGGCCGGCAGCTCGGGCGGCATGCGACGACGCCGTGCAGGCGGGCGCCAACGCGTCGCCGGCAACCTTCTGGCGGCAAACACTGCTGCAGCGAAATGCCATGGAAAACCTGGTGAAGGTGGGCGCATTCGACGCCGTGGCGCAGGGCCGGACGCGACGGCAGCTGCTCTGGGAGCTGAAGGAGATCGAGGAGTCGCTTCCGCCCCGGCGGCGCGTGCGTGCAGACGACGCCCTGTCACGTGAGCACGTCGCGCCCCGCGTCAGCGGCCCGCCCCGGGGCAGCGGCGCCGTCGCCGGCACGCGCTACGGCGATCAGCCGCACACACCTCGTGACCCGGGCACGGACCCCTTGCCGCCGATGGTGCAGTTGCCTGCGACGCCACCGCAGCTGCCGGCGATGGACGAGCGCACCCGGGTCACGACCGAATACGCGCTCACATCGGTGAGCACCGGGCCGCACCTGGTCTCGTTCATCCGTTCACAGCTCGACGCCATGGGCTGCATTCCCCTGGCGCGAGCGCGCGACCTCCCTGACGGCACACCGGTGCGCATCGCCGGACTCGTGATCACGCGGCAGGCACCGGTGTCGGCGCGCGGCTTCCGGTTCTTCACGCTGGCCGATGAGGATGCGAATCTGGACCTGGTGTTCCGTCCGCCGGTTGCCGCACGCACGCGCGAGGCGAATCGACATCCGCTGCTGATGATCGACGGCACGATGCAGGTGGAGCTGGGCCGTGTCAACGTGCTGGTCGCATCGGTCACCGCGCTCGACGGTGACGGCCATCCGCTGCCGCCACGCAGTCGCGCCGGCTCCGAGCCGCACGTCCCGCCGGCGCACAACTACCGCTAGCGCAGACCGCGTGCACTAGCATCGTCCCCGTGATCAGCGACCCCGATGCAGATGGGCGCTTCGCCCGCCTCCGCGACCGCCGCCGCATCGCCGTGCTGCCCATCCGCGGCGTGATCGGTGGTGCGGCCCGCACCGAGGACCTCATCGGCACGCTCGGCCACGCGCGCCGCAACCCGCGCGTCCGCGCGCTGCTCCTCGACATCGATTCCCCGGGCGGCGCCGCCACCGCGTCCGAGGCACTGCACGTCGCGGTGAAGCGGGTGGCGGCAGCCAAGCCGGTGGTGGCGTGGATTCGCGGCACCGGTGCCTCAGGTGCGTACTTCCTCGCGTGCGGCGCCACGCGCATCCTCTCCTTCCCGAGTGCGGTCGTCGGATCCATCGGGGTGATCAGCGTCAGGCCGGTGCTCAGCGACGCACTGCGCCGCCTCGGCACGAGCATCCGCGTCACCAAGACGGGGCCCTTCAAGGATCTGGGCGCGCCGTGGCGCGAACCGACGGAGGCCGACGAGGCCAAGGAGCGCGAACTGGTGGACGCGGTCTTCCTGCGTTTCGTCGCCGCGGTCCGCGGTGCCCGGCGACTCGACGAGGCGGCGATCGGCCGGGTCACCACCGGTGAGGTGTGGCTGGGCACGCAAGCGCTCGAGCTCGGCCTCGTCGACGGTCTCGCCGAGGATGAGGAGGCGGCGCTCGCCGCGGCCCAGGACCTCGCCGGGCTGCCGCACCGCTTCCCGCTCCGGGTCGGCCCGCGGCGCACCATCCTGCAGCGCATCGGGGTGCCCGGTGCGGGCATGGGCCCTCCAGGCGAACGCTGGGTCGCCGAGCTGGAGGGCTGGATGAGCACGCCTCGCCTGCGCAGCTGAGGCTGCCGCTTGAAGCCGTCAGCCGCCCCGGGTGCGGTTGAGCCGGACCAGCAGCAGTGTCGCGGCGACGAGCACGACGGCCAGCGCCCCTGCGATCAGGCCGACCGGCGGCCCCCCCGGCGCCGAGTCCGGCGGCGTGCCCGTGACCACCAGCGCGAAGACGTCCAGCCGCTTGGTGTCGGCGGCGAACACATCGCCACACCCCGCCTGGAAGGTCTGCAGCGGCGTCCACTTCGTGCCATCCAGGCGTTCCATGGTGCGCGCCGGGTTGGACCGCGTACCGCGGAGCTCAATGGTGATCGGGCTCTGCGCGGCCGGCGTCGCGCCCGATGCGTCGGTGACGCCGAAGCGGTAGACGTTGCCGTCGATGGTTCCCTTTGACGGCCGCGCTCGTGGTGTCGCGATCGGAGCCACGCTGATCGTGATCGCGGGCCCGGACGAGAACGTCTCGCCCATCACGATCACCGCCGCCTGCGGCGGGTTCTCGCTGGTGGCCACCTCGGTCGCCGGGAACGGACCGGCTGGGTACGGCATCGACGCCGACGAGGGCGGGGGAGAAGAGCCGAGCAGGCGATATGGGTCGGCCACGCAGATCCCGTCGTAGACCGGCGGGGAGGCGGCCGGGAGCAGACGCCACAGCCCGACCAGGGCGAGCCCGGCCAGCGCGGTGACGGCGAGGCCGCTTCGTCGCGTGGTTGTCAAGTGCCGGCCAGCACGGGGACGAGCTCGGCGACGGCCGCCGTGGCGGCCTCCAGCGCGGCCGCGTCGAACCCGACTGGGGCGTATCGCTCGCAGACCACCACCGCCGCGACGCGGTCCTCGCTGACCACGGGGAGGAGAAGCCTCGACGCGCTCTCGATGTTGCTGCGGCGCTGGGCGCGGTACGACGCCGCCTCGGTCAGCAGCGTGGGACGCCGGTGATCGACCACGTGGGTGAGCAGCCCTGCGGGGAACCCGGAGGCATCCCCGTCCGGCGGGAGGATGTAGGCGCGGTCGGCGCCGACCTGGCGGGCGAGACGAGCGAGCGCCGTCTGCACCTCCTGGTCGACTGCCACACGCGCCCACGCCGCCGGCCTGCGCCGCACCACAGCACGGTTGGCGAAGCCGTTGAGCGCCATGGCCAGCAACGCAGCGGCGAGGCCGGCGAGCCAGGGCGTCAGGCCGGCCGCGATCAGCCCCGCGAAGATGGCGAACATGGTGATGCCGCTCACCAACGCCCACTGCTGGTATCGCGCAGCCACGCTGGCTCGGCCGCGGCGCAGGTCCGCGAAGGTCCAGCGCAGGTTGAGGCGGCTGTTCCAGATCGCACTGAGGGCGTAGGCGGGGAGAAACGCGAGCAGCGGGCTCCAGCCGGCCGGGCCGCTCAGCGCGAAGAGCACCGGCACGAATATGGCCAGCCCGCTGATGCCGACGAAGCCGAACTTCCACATGCGCGCCGAGCCCTGCACATCGAAGACCAGGGAGCGGAGGTGCCCCAGGTACAGCAGCCCCTGGCGCATGGTCGCCTTGCTCTCGCCACTCGCCCGCTCTGCTTGGGTCAGCGGCACGTCGACGACGCGCAGGCCGGGTACGCAGACCAGCAGCTCCAGGAGGATCTTGAAGCCCACCGGGCGGAATTCGATGCCGTCGATGAGCGCGCGCCGGCAGAGGAAGAAGCCGGACAGAGGGTCCGCGCTCAGCCGGGCCTCGGTGAAGAGCAGCCGCGCGAGCAGCGTGGCTGCGCGGCTGACCAGGCGACGCGTGCCGCCTCCCAGCCCGCGGCGGCTGCCTCCGGGTGAGTACCTGCTGGCCACCACGAGATCGGCACCCTGCTCCGCCTCGGAGAGCAGGATCGGGATGACCTCGGGTGGATGCTGCAGGTCGGCGTCCATCACGCACACGAACCTGCCCCGGGCCATGTGCAGGCCGGCGACCACCGCGGTGCTCAGCCCGCCCACGCGGTCGGCGCCCTGGCGCAGCAGGTAGCGGACCTCGGGGGCCCCGGCGGCCAGCTCGGCGAGCACCTCGGGCGTCGCGTCGTCGCTGTCGTCGACGAAGCACACCTCGAAGGCGGTCGAGCCGAGCGCCTCGCGCGTTCGCTCCCAGAGGGGGCGGACGTTGGCCGTCTCGTTGCGCGTGGGCACGACCACGCTGACGAGTGGCGCCGTGGCGGTCACAGGCCAAGGATAGGCGGCGGGCGGCCGCGACCCTGGGCTGCATACGCCCTCCCCGAACCTCCTAAACGCTTCTAACGCCGCAAGACCTGGGGGTCGGGCGACGTCACCTGTAATAGAAGCGGGCAGCGACCACCGCGCGGCCCATGCGGTGGCAGGCATCGCGGTGGCTGGTTCACTGCGAGGCGGACAGGGATCGTTTTGGCCAGGGATTTGGGCGACGCCGGCGGCGTTGCAGGATCTTTACGGCGGCGCGTGCGACTGCGTCGCGTTTGCAATGTCGATTGCGACGCCCCGCGGCTACACCAGCAGCAGTGCCCGTGGCGCACAGCGGGTGACGGCCGTCTTCACGGGTACCCAGTGGCTCAAACACCCCGACCGGACACGCGATGAGCAGCCGCTCTCCGTTCGTCCCGGACCGCTACAAGGCCAAGGTGAACGCGGCGCGTCCTGTCCTGCCGCCGCCCGACCCGCGGCCGCCGGTCAGACCTGTCCGACCGCGCCGGTCACTGACCGGGGCGCTCGCGGTCATCTGCCTCGCGATGGGAGTGGCCGCCGGCGGCTTCTTCGCGGTCCGCTCCGCCGGCTCCGGCATGCACCGCCTGCAGATCACGTTCTCGAGCGCCGACGGGCTGGTCGCCGGCAGCGACGTGCTCGAGGCGGGCTCGAAGATCGGGTACATCAGCGAGATCCGCCCAACCGAGCAGGACTCGGCTCTGGTGACGGCGATGATCGGCGACTCCCACTGGCCGCTGCACGCCGGGGTGCACGCTGCGATACGCCCCAAGTCGCTGCTCGGTGAGAAGTACATCGACGTGCACGACGGCGCAGCGAGCGCCACTGCGTACGACGCCCGCGCGGTGCTGCACGCTGGCCCCAACGCCGACCCCGTCGAGCTCGATCAGTTCATCAACAGCCTGGACGCTCCCACCCGCACGGCGGTTCGAGTGCTGCTCGACGACGCGGGCGCGGGGCTGGCCGGGCGCGGTCCGGATCTCAACGCTGCGATCGCCGCCGGCAAGGACGACCTGGCGAACCTGGCGACCACCGGCCAGACGCTGAACCATCGCGACGCCGATCTCGACCGCATCCTGGTCGGCCTCGACGGCGTGCTCAGCAAGATCACCACCAGCGACCAGCTGACCCAGATGAGCCAGCTGATCAGCAATGGGCGCAACGTCCTCGATGACATCGAGTCCGTGCAGGCGCAGTTCTCGCGCCAGTTCACCGACGCCAACGCCGCTCTCGCCGACCTGAACGTCGCCTTCGACAGCGCGGTGCCGAGCCTGCAAGCGTCGATCGACATCGCGCCGGCCCTGCTGGCGAACCTGCAAACCGAGGCGCAACAGCTGGCCGCCATCGGCGCCACGGTGACGACCCCAGAAAACGAGTTTCCCTCGATCTGCAACCCGGCCAGCGCGTCGTCGTACATCGACGCGCACATTCCCAAGTCCATTCAACCCTGCTCGCCGCTCTGGACGCTAATTGCCGGGTTGGTGCCAGGTCCGACCACATCTGGCGGCGCGCTGGAGACGCACGGCTCCACCAGGAACCCGATCTTCCGTATCTGTCTGGCGCTGCCCACTTCCCCGTCGGGCAGCTGCGAGAACGGGAACGCATCGCAGACCACCTCCTACGGCGTCGCGCCCGGGGGCAACAGCGACGCGGCGTTCTTCGCCGCGTTCCTGGGGACGTGACCGATGCGTAGCCGCTGGAACCTGCCGATCTACATCGCCTACCTGGCGATCTCCGTCGCGGTGATCGGTTTCCACTGCGACCTTCTCGGATGCCGCCGACATCCTCGCCAACAACGAGGTGTTCATGAACGGCACGAAGATCGGTCACGTCGGGGACGTCACCGTGACCGGCGGGCAGGCGCACGTGCAGCTCGTGATCGACGATCCCGCCGGGTTGCCGATTCACAGCGACGCGACGGCCGAGGTGCGCAAGAAAAATCTGCTCGGGGAGACCTACATCGACCTGCAGCGCGGCCACTCGCGCCGTGCCATCGCCTCGGGTGGGCAGATCCCGGTGTCGCACACCATCCCGATCACCGAGATCGACCAGGTGCTGGCCATCTTCGACCCGGAGACCGTGCAGCGGGTGCAGCTGCTCATCACCGCCCTGGGCGACGCCACGACCAACAACGGCGCGAACCTCAACGCGCAGGCGACCAGCGCCAAGGACCTGGTGAGCGCGCTCAACGGGCCCGCCGTCGAGCTCTCCGTTCGCAAGCAGCAGATGCAGAACATCGTGCTCGAGCTGCAGCGGTTCTACGGCGTGCTGGCCGCCCAGCGCGACCAGGTTCGCGAGGAGTTCGGCACGTGGAACCAGGTCATGGGCCAGCTCGCTGCTCAGGAAGCTGCGATCGGGGGGAC
>VBJV01000087.1:0-3320 GCA_005879785.1 Chloroflexota bacterium | reverse complement strand
CCTCCATCAACCACATCCTGCACCAGCTCGCCGTGGGCAACGGTGGCGGCACCAGCGTGCTGGCCAGCCTGAACAGCTTCCTCGACCAGAGCAACACCATCATCGCCGGCATCGCCCCGGATCGCCGCTACGTCGGTGATGTGTTCCCGGACCTCGAGACGTCGTTTGCCGACACGGTGGTGCCCAGCGATCCGAGCAGCCAGCACTTCTGGACGGTGTTCTCGGTCGGGTGCTCGCCGCCCCAGCAGGCGTGCAGCGGGCCCGCCCCCGCGTCGTACGGCGGCTCGCCGGCCAGCTACTGGACCGTGCTGGCGGGCAGCGGCGGTGGCTCGCAATGAAGCGCAGGCGCACCGTGATCAACGCCGTGGCCATCGTCGGGTTCGCGGTGATGTGCGTGGCCGCCATCGAGTTCCTGGCGGTGAACGTCGGCCAGCCGACGCCCTTTGCGAACAGCTACTCGGTGCACGCCGTCTTCAGCGACGCCGACGGGATCCCCACCGCGGCCGATGTGCGCATGAGCGGCATCGACGTGGGCAAGGTGGTTGCGGTGTCGCACGACCGCCGCTACCCCGGTGAGACGCTCGTCACCATCGCCATCACCGACGGGCACGCCGTCCCCGTGTACTCGGACGGCTACGCCAAGGTGCGGCCCAAGACGCTGCTCGGCGAGAAATACATCGACCTCACCCTGGGTGGGGGAGGCGCCGCGGAGCCGATCCCCAGCGGCGGGTTCCTGCCCGTGGGCCAGGCCGGCAAGGACGTCTCCAACGATGAGATCTTCAACGCCTTCGACCAGACGACGCGCACGCAGCAGCAGCAGGTTCTGCATCTCCTCGACACCGCCACGCAGGGACGTGCGGGCGACATCCGGGCACTTCTGCCGCAGCTGCAGGCGGTGGTTGCAAATCTCGATCCACTCGCGCGCGTGTACGAGCAGGATCAGCCGGAGGTCGACCGGATCTTCGTCCAGCTCGACACCATCCTGGCGACCATCGCCGACGAGCATGAGCAGCTGGCCGGCCTGCTGGCCAACGGCAACAACGTGCTCAACGCCGTCGCCCAGAAGGACCAGGCGCTGCTCACCACTTTGGGCGAGGCGGGCAAGGTCTCCAGCCAGCTGAACGGCGCCATGGCCGGCACCATCCGCGAGCAGCAGCAGGCGGTACAGGCGCTGTATCCGGCGCTCGCGCCGTCCTGCAGCGGGGCGTACCCCAGGACGCAGCACTGCGGCCAGAACGCTTTCCTCGACCAGATCGTCGGGCCGCAGCCGGCCTGCCACAACCGTCCCTGCGGCCTCGACGAGGTGTTCACCGGCACGCTGACGGGAAACATCAACTACCCGAACGACCAGCTCACGGTCACGTCCAACACCGGTTCGCTGATCACCGAGGAATGGGACTCGATGTTCAGCCAGCCGCAGAGCAGCGGCTCGGCCAACAGCCCACCGCGCGCGCTCAACCTGGTGCTCGCCTTCCACTGTGATGCGATCACGACGATGGTCAGCCAGCTGCCCAACGGCAGCATGCTGAGCCAGAGCCTGCAGGAGCTCCTGCAGCAGCTGCAGCAGCAGACGGGACATTCGGTATGCCCGTGATCGCCCGTCTCACTACCTTGCTCCGCTCGTGGCGTGGATTGTTCCTGGTCGCGCTGATCGCCGGCTCGCTGACAGGCCTCGTCCTGCTCGGCGCCGGCGCAAGCCACCGCATGGTCACCGCGCGATTCCGTGACGCTGACGGGCTCGTCGTCGGCAACGAGGTGCGCGTGGCCGGTGTCAGCGCCGGTTCGGTGCATGCAATCACTGTCGCCGTCGATGCCGTGACGCACCGGCAGTACGCGCAGGTCGACATGCAGCTCGATGCCGCGCAGTGGCCGTTGCACAAGGGGACGACCATCGCGATCAAGCCGAAGGGCGTGCTCAGCAATGTCTTCGTGGACCTGCAGCCCGGTCCGGCAGCGGGGCCGTCCCTCGGGGAGCATCCGTTCTTCAGCCTCGACCAGACCCGGAGCCCGGTCAACCTTGACGAGCTCTCCAACGTCTTCGACCCCAGCGTGCGCGAGGCGATACGCACACAGCTGCAGGAGGGCGTGCTCGCCCTGGGTGGCAACGGCGCCGTCGACCTCAACCAGACGATCCTCTATGCCAACCCGCTGACCAGCGACGCGATGCCCATCACCGCGGTGCTGGCCACGCGAGCGCCGCAGCTCGATCGCCTCAACTTCGAGTTCGACACCATCAGCGGAGACCTGGCGCGCGAGGACGCCAACCTGCGCCCGCTCATCACCAACCTGAACACGACGCTGCGCGCGCTGGCGGTGCGCGAGACCGACCTGCAGGGAACGCTGGTGCACGCGGCGAGCGTGTTCACCTCGCTCGACCGAGCGCTTGCCGGCGTCACCGCCCCCGACCCCAGGAATCCAAACTCGCAGAGCGACCTGGCGCGATTCTTCCGGAACGGTCCCAGCTCGCTGTCCTGCGCAGCGTCCGTAGCGACGTTCTTCACACCGCTGGTGCGACAGGTGAATCCGCACGTCATCTCGCTGGACGCCCTGCTGGGCGAGTTCGTCACCGCCACCGGGTACAACGCGAACACGCAGAACCAGAACGATGCGCTGCGCATCGATCCCACCCTCCCGCCGTCCGGGTACACCTACCAGCCCAACGGCGGCCTGAGCAGAGAGCACGGTGCCGGCTACGCGCAGCAGGCCCCGCTGCAGTTCCCCGCCACGCTGACGGTGGCGGGCTTCGCGGCGCCGTGCCCGAACACCGCGGGGTTGACGATCCCATGAACAGCACCGGTCGCCGCGGTGGCGTGAACCCGCTGCTCGCCGGTTTCGGCGCCGGGCTTGCCATGGCCGTGGTCGTGGGCCTGATGGCGACGATCAACCTGCAGTTCGAGCGGCACGCACACCGTCAGCGCCCAGGTCAGCGACGCCGACAGCATGTCGGTCGGCAGCGACGTGCGCATCGCCGGCAGGCTGGTGGGTCAGGTCACCGCCATCGAAGCCGCCGGAAACCACGCGAACATCACCTTCCATGTCGACGATTCGGAGTGGCCGCTGCCGTCCGACACCACCGCCAGCGTGCGCCTGGCCACGCTGCTCGGTCAGAAGTACGTGCAGCTCAACCCCGGACACTCGACGCAGCCGCTTGCCGACAACGCCCTGATCCCGCTGCCCGTGACCCGGCCCGTGGTCGATTTCGACCAGATCCTCGACACGTTCGACAAGCCGACCCGCGACTCGCTCACCAGTCTCATCCGCACCGCCGCCGACGCTGTGCAGGGCGAGGAAGGCACGCTGCAGCAGCTCGTGCCGGACCT
>VBJV01000295.1:2897-4094 GCA_005879785.1 Chloroflexota bacterium | reverse complement strand
CTGCGGCTTCCAGTTCGTGGACATCAAGCAATGCCACCGCTACCTGCTTAGTGAATTGCTGGCGGCCAAGACGCGGCCCGGCAAGTACGGCGGCGGCCTCGAAAACCGCACGCGGCTGGCCCGCGACATCATCAGCGCAATTCGCAGCGAAGTGCCGGGCCTGGTGATCGCCACGCGCATGAACGCCTTCGACTGCATCCCGTTTCAGAAAGGCCCCAAGGACGACGCCGGCGAACCGTGTCCCTGGACCCCGCCGGTGCGCAGCGCCTGGGGAACCTCGGCGAGCTGGCGAAACTGGGCGTGGCCTTCGTCAACGTGAGCATGGGCAACCCCTATGCGACGCCGCACGTGATCCGGCCGTTCGAGTACCCGCCGCCGGACGGCTACGAGACGCCGGAACACCCGCTGATCGGCGTCGACCGCCATTTCCGCATCGCCGCCGCGCTACAGCAGGCGCACCCACAACTGCCGCTGATCGGCAGCGGCTACAGTTATTTGCAGGAGTTCATGCTGCACGCCGGGGCGGCCAACGTGCGCGACGGCCGCATCACGGTGGTCGGGGTCGGCCGCGGGGCGTTCGCGCAGCCCGATTTCGTCCACCAGATCCGGCAGCACGGCCGGCTGGACCGCAAGCGCGTCTGCCGCACGTTCAGCTATTGCACGGCGCTGATGCGTTCCAAGAACAACGAGCTGGGCCAGTTCGCGACCGGTTGCCCGCCCTTCGACAAGGAGATTTACGGCCCCATCTGGGACAAGGCGCGGGGCAAGGAATGAGGCGGCAGGGCATTCTCATAATTCTCGGCCGTGGACCCGTCGCGGCTGCGTTTTCAATGCTATTCTCCTAACGAGCGGCAATTCTGGCAGTTCGGGCATTTGCCGCGGCTCACGCCATGGAGCCGGCGCGACCGGGGTCAGCTCCATGCACCACTTGTTGATCGTCGATGACGACCCGCACGTCCGCCGGTTTTGCGTGCAGGCCCTGGCTGCGGGCGACCTGCACTGCGAACAGGCGAGCGACGGCCAGCAAGCGCTGACCGCGTTCCAGGCCACGCCCTTCGACCTGGTGCTGCTGGACATGGACATGCCCGGCATGAAAGGCCCGGAGGTGTGTCAGCGGCTGCGCGCCAAGCCGCCGTGCCCGCATCTCAAGATCGTCATGATCTCCGGCCGGGCCAGCGCCGACGAGCTGTCCGAAAT
>VBJV01000295.1:0-2820 GCA_005879785.1 Chloroflexota bacterium | reverse complement strand
CCCAGGAGCGCTCCGATTCGCTCAACAAGCACCTCTTGGCGCTCAACCACGACCTGGAGCAGACACTGTCGGCGCGCGACAGCGACCTGGTGCAGGCTCGCAACGCCCTGGTGCTGGCGCTGGCGGAACTGGTCAGCTACCGCGACGCCGAGACCGGCTCGCACCTGATGCGGCTCCAGCGCTACTGCCGCCGCCTGGCCGAGGAGGCGTCGCGGCTGCCGGTGTTCGCCGCGCGGATCGACCAGTATTTCATCGAGATGCTGGAGTGTTGCGCCCCCTTGCACGACATCGGCAAGGGCGGCTTGCCCGATAGCATCCTGCTGAAACCGGGCAAGCTGACGCCGGAAGAACGGCAGGTCATGCAGACGCACACGACCATCGGCGCCGACACCCTGGCGAAAGTCGCCCGCCAGCACGGGTTCGCGCAGGCGTTCCTGACGATGGCCATCGAGATCGCCCGCCACCACCACGAGCGCTACGATGGCACCGGCTACCCGGACCGCCTGGCCGGCGAGGACATCCCGCTCAGCGCCCGGATCGTGGCCCTGGCCGACGTGTACGACGCGCTGCGCTCGCGGCGGGTGTACAAGCCGGCGTTCCCGCACGAGACGGCGGTGACGATGATGGTCAACGAATTCGTGGGGCACTTCGACCCGGTGCTGCTGGAGGTGTTCCAGCGCTGCGCGCCGGAATTCGAGCAGATCTTCACCGAACTCGCGGAGTGACAGGGTGGTGCTACCGCCCGTCCTTCGGCGTCGCTTTCAGCGGTAGATGCACCGTGAAGTGCGTCCCCTCGCCCACCTTCGACTCCACCTCGATCCTCCCGCCGTGGTCTTCCACGATCTGATGACTGATGCTCAACCCCAGGCCGGTGCCCTGGCCGACCGGCTTGGTAGTGAAAAACGGGTCGAAAATCTTGGGCAGCACCGCCGGCTCAATCCCCGTGCCGGTGTCGATGACGTGGATCGCCACGCCCTCCGGCTCCGCAGTGCTGCGCACGGTTACGGTGCCGCCTTCGGAGCAGGCGTACATGGCGTTGGCCGTCAGGTTCAGGACCACCTGATTGATCTTGGCGGGGAAGCACGTCACTTCCGGCAACGGCGTCAATTCGAGCAGCAGCTTGAGGTGCTTCTTCTTCGCCTCGCCGCGCAGGATATTGATGGTCGATTCGATGCCGGAATTGAGGTCGGTTTCCTTGAAATCGCTCTCGTCCAGCCGGGCGAAGTCGCGCAGCCCTTTGACGATGAGCTGGATGCGGTACAGTCCTTCGCGCGACCGGGAGAGCAGCCCCGCGATGTTCTTGAGCGTATAGGGCAGATCGATCTGCTCGCCGAAACTCCTTATGCGCGCGCCCAGCTCCGGCGCGTGCTGGACCAGCGCCGCTTCGCCCTGGCGGTACAATTCGAGCAGCTCGCCCAGTGCCCCCAGGTCGCGCTGCAACACGGCGATGTTGTTGCTGACGAAGGCCAGCGGGTTGTTGATCTCGTGGGCGATGCCGGCAACCAGCTGGCCGAGCGCCGCCAGCTTTTCCGACTGCACCAGCTGGCTCTGGGCCAGCTTGAGCTGCTGGTGCGCCTGCCGCTCCTTCAAGAGGTCGTCGGCCAGCTTGCGCTCGGTGATGTCGGTCAGGATGCCGTCCAGGCGCACGCCAGGTGCCTGGCCCGAGGCGGGGGTATGCGGGCTGACCAGCACGCTGTCGCGGACCCAGCGGCTGGTGCCGTCGGGCCGCACCACGCGGTATTCTTCCTGCGACGACTGCCCGCGCCGCCAGTGGCTGACCGCCCGCTCGCAACGGCCGCGGTCCTCGGGCGCGACCACCGTCCACCAGTGCTTGGCGCCGCCGATGAACACGTCCGCGGCCCGTCCGGTGATCCTCTCGATGACCGGCGACAGGTAGCGGTAGGTCCAGTGGCCCGTGGCGTCGATGTCGGCACTCCAGATGCAGTCGGAGACCGAGGACAGCACGCGGCGCAGCTCGGCCTCGACCGTCTGCAATCGGCCGTGGGCCTCGTGCTGCTCGCGCATGTCGCGGGCGGTGATCAGGGCCAGGGTCTTGGGCTGCACGTGCAGGCGGGTGATCGTCAGGTTGACCGGCACCCAGCCGTCGCCGTCGCGGGTGCGCAGCTCGAAGCCGTCCTGGTTGTGGAAGATGCCGGAGCGCTGTGAGACGCGGTGGATCTGCTGCTGGCTGCTGCGGCCCTGGAAGCGGTAGAGCCAGGTGACGGGCATCTTGAGCAGCTCATCGCGGCCGTAGCCGGACAGCCGCACGCCCATCGGGTTGACGGCCAGGAGGGCGTCGCTGTCGGGGTCGAAGAGAAAAAGGGCGTCGCCGGCTTCCTCGAACAGGGCTTGGGCCAGGTCGGTGATGTTCAAGGGGTTCATGCGGCAACGGTCCCGGCCCGCCGGCGGCAGCGTCGCGCTGCGCGGGGGAGCCTATGCGCCACTAGGTGCAGCCAAGATATTATCGCATAGGATTGGCGATGTGCAAATTGCGGGCGATCCCCCGGGAGGCGGCCGATGGCTCTGGACGCGATCTGGGAAATGGTGGTGTGGCTCGTGATCGGCCTGGGCAGCGTGGTGGGCGTGCTGGTGCTCTTGTCCGTGCTCGGCTGCTTCTTCCCGCGCTATCACGTCGCCGCGCGCTCGCTGCGGAGCAGGCGGCCGCCGGAGGACGTGTGGAACGTCATCAGCGATTACGCCGCGGTGCCGGCCTGGCACCCGGAGATCAAGGCGGTCGAGCGGCTGCCAGACCGCAACGGGCACGACGTGTGGCGCGAGACTGATCGGCGCGGCTACCCGGTGCAACTGGAGACGGTGGAG